>NZ_MDCR01000413.1:307-5117 GCF_001723055.1 Streptomyces niveus | reverse complement strand
CGCTACGGCGACGTGCGGTCCACCGACACGGCCGCCCTCGGCGAGGTCGCCGCCGGGCTCGCCGAGCGCGTCTGCGTCGGGCTGCCGCCCGCCTGCGCCGCGCTCGACGCGGACGGCGCGGCCGAGATGAGAGCCCACCTCGACGGCGTCCACACCGCGATCGGCCTCCTGCCCGCCGCCCCCCATCGCCCCGCCGGGGACCTGTCCGGTCGCTGGGCCGCCGTGCTGCGGAAACTGGCAGCGCGGGACACCGTGCCCGGCGTCATCCGGGGCAGGGCCACCCGGCTGCTCCTGGACGACGGACGCCTCCCCGAGGACGAGGCCGCGCGGCTCATGGGCCTCGCCCTGTCGCCCGGCGCACCGCCGGCCGACGCGGCGGCCTGGATCGAGGGGTTCGTCGGAGGAGCCTCCGGTGGCGGCATGCTCCTGGTCCACGACGAGCGGCTGCTCGCCCTCGTGGACACCTGGCTGACCGGGGTGCCGGCCGCCTCGTTCACCGACGTGCTGCCCCTGCTGCGCCGTACGTTCTCCGCGTACGAGCCCGGAGTCCGCCGCACGCTCGGCGAGTTGGTCCGGCGCGGACCGGCGGGCGGCGGGGCGCGGCCCGACCGCGCGGAGGCGGGGATCCCCGGCTTCGGGGCCGCCGTCGACGAGACCCGCGCGGACGCGGTCCTCCCCGTCCTGCGCCTGCTCCTCGGCGACCCCGACCCCGACCCCGATCACCGGATCGATCACGACAACGACCTCGCGGGGGTGGCCCGATGACGACGCACGACGCGGCCGACGAGCGGCTGAGGCGCTGGCGGCTGGTCCTCGGCGGCGACTCCGCCGACGGCACCGGCCGCGCGCTGACCGGCCAGGACGCCGCCATGGACGGCGCGCTGACCGCCCTCTACGGAGGCGGCGGCACCGGCACGTCCAGGAAGGCCGGCGGCAACCGGTCCGCGGGCCTCGGCGCCTCCGCCCCCTCCGTCGCCCGCTGGCTCGGCGACATCCGCACGTACTTCCCCAGCTCCGTCGTCCAGGTCATGCAGCGCGACGCGATCCAGCGCCTCGGACTCTCCGCGCTCCTGCTGGAGCCGGAGATGCTGGAGGCCGTCGAGCCGGACGTCCATCTCGTCGGCACGCTCCTCTCGCTCAACAAGGCCATGCCCGAGACGACCAAGGAGACGGCGCGCGCCGTCGTACGGAAGGTCGTCGCCGAGATCGAGAAGCGGCTCGCCACCCGCACCCGCGCCACCCTCACGGGGGCCCTCGACCGCTCCGCGCGGATCAACCGGCCGCGCCACCGGGACATCGACTGGGACCGCACGATCCGCGCGAATCTGCGGAACTACCTGCCGGAGTACGGCACGGTCGTCCCTGAACGCCTCATCGGATACGGCCGCGCCTCGCAGTCCGTGAAGAAGGAGGTCGTCCTCTGCATCGACCAGTCCGGGTCGATGGCGGCGTCCGTCGTCTACGCCTCCGTCTTCGGCGCGGTCCTCGCCTCGATGCGCTCCATCTCCACCCGCCTCGTCGTCTTCGACACCGCCGTGGTCGACCTCACCGACCAGCTCGACGACCCGGTCGACGTCCTGTTCGGCACCCAGCTCGGCGGCGGCACGGACATCAACCGCGCGCTCGCCTACTGCCAGTCGCAGATCACCCGCCCCGCCGACACCGTTGTCGTCCTGATCAGCGATCTGTACGAGGGCGGGATCCGCGACGAGATGCTGAAGCGGGTCGCGGCGATGAAGGCGTCCGGCGTGCAGTTCGTGGCGCTCCTCGCGCTGTCCGACGAGGGCGCGCCCGCCTACGACCGCGACCACGCGGCGGCGCTGGCCGCACTCGGCGCCCCGGCCTTCGCCTGCACCCCGGACCTGTTCCCGGAGGTGATGGCGGCGGCGATCGAGAAGCGCCCCCTACCGATACCGGACACGGCGACCGGCTCCTAGGCCGTGTC
This sequence comes from Streptomyces niveus, assembly GCF_001723055.1. GTDB lineage: Bacteria > Actinomycetota > Actinomycetes > Streptomycetales > Streptomycetaceae > Streptomyces > Streptomyces niveus. The sequence goes on along the minus strand of NZ_MDCR01000413.1, from coordinate 3,172 downwards.
CGGCCCGTCTGTGACAGGTATCACCGCTCAGGGGTGATCTGTGATTTAGGGGTCGACGGCCCTCGGGGATAACCTGCGAGACGGACATGCCGCGCTCCGGGACCTCCGTCTGCGCCTTCCTTGTGACACGTGCAGTCACGTTGCCCATCGCGGCACGCCCACGCAGATTACGAACCGCGATCACTGCGAATCTTAGAAGACAGACAAGGGACGGACGCGCGTGGACCTGTTCGAGTACCAGGCGAGGGACCTCTTCGCCAAGCACGGTGTACCGGTGCTGGCCGGTGAAGTCATCGAAACGCCTGAGGCGGCGCGCGAGGTGACGACGCGTCTCGGCGGCAAGGCTGTCGTCAAGGCGCAGGTCAAGGTCGGTGGCCGAGGCAAGGCCGGCGGCGTGAAGCTGGCCTCCGACCCGGCCGACGCGGTCGCCAAGGCCGACGCCATTCTGGGCATGGACATCAAGGGCCACACGGTCCACAAGGTGATGCTGGCCCAGACGGCGGACATCGCGGAGGAGTACTACGTCTCCTTCCTCCTCGACCGCACCAACCGCACCTTCCTGGCCATGGCCTCCGTCGAGGGCGGCGTGGAGATCGAGGTCGTCGCCGAGGAGAACCCCGACGCGCTCGCCAAGATCCCGGTCGACGCCAACGAGGGCTGCACCCCGGAGAAGGCCGCCGAGATCGTCGCGGCCGCCAAGTTCCCGGCCGAGATCGCCGACCAGGTCGCCGACGTCCTCCAGAAGCTGTGGACCGTCTTCATCAAGGAAGACGCCCTGCTCGTCGAGGTCAACCCGCTGATCAAGTCCGGTGACGGCAAGATCATCGCGCTGGACGGCAAGGTCTCGCTCGACGAGAACGCCGACTTCCGCCAGCCCGACCACGCGGCTCTTGAGGACAAGGCCGCGGCCAACCCTCTTGAGGCCGCGGCCAAGGCGAAGAACCTCAACTACGTCAAGCTCGACGGCGAGGTCGGCATCATCGGCAACGGCGCGGGGCTCGTCATGAGCACCCTCGACGTCGTCGCGTACGCGGGCGAGGCCCACGGCGGCGTGAAGCCCGCCAACTTCCTCGACATCGGCGGCGGCGCCTCGGCCGAGGTCATGGCGAACGGCCTGGAGATCATCCTCGGCGACCCGGACGTCAGGTCCGTCTTCGTCAACGTCTTCGGCGGAATCACCGCGTGCGACGAGGTCGCCAACGGCATCGTCCAGGCCCTGGAGCTGCTCAAGTCCAAGGGTGAGACCGTCAGCAAGCCCCTGGTCGTTCGCCTCGACGGCAACAACGCGGAGCTGGGTCGCAAGATCCTGTCGGACGCCAACCACCCGCTCGTACAGCGCGTGGACACCATGGACGGCGCGGCCGACAAGGCCGCCGAGCTCGCGGCTGCGAAGTAAAGGTAAAGGTCACCAACACCATGGCTATTTTCCTGACCAAGGAAAGCAAGGTCATCGTCCAGGGGATGACCGGTGCCACCGGCATGAAGCACACCAAGCTCATGCTCGCTGACGGCACCAACATCGTCGGCGGAGTCAACCCGCGCAAGGCCGGTACCTCCGTCGACTTCGACGGCACCGAGGTTCCGGTCTTCGGCTCCGTCAAGGAAGCGATGGAGAAGACGGGCGCCGACGTGTCCGTCCTCTTCGTGCCCCCGGCCCACGCCAAGGCCGCCGTCGTGGAGGCCATCGACGCCGAGATCCCTCTCGCCGTCGTCATCACCGAGGGCATCGCCGTGCACGACTCGGCCGCCTTCTGGGCGTACGCGTCGAGCAAGGGCAACAAGACCCGGATCGTCGGCCCGAACTGCCCCGGTCTCATCACGCCCGGCCAGTCCAACGCCGGCATCATCCCGGGCGACATCACCAAGCCCGGCCGCATCGGTCTCGTGTCCAAGTCCGGCACGCTGACCTACCAGATGATGTACGAGCTGCGCGACATCGGCTTCTCGTCCGCGGTCGGCATCGGCGGCGACCCGGTCATCGGTACGACGCACATCGACGCCCTGGAGGCGTTCGAGGCCGACCCCGACACCGACCTCATCGTGATGATCGGCGAGATCGGCGGCGACGCCGAGGAGCGCGCGGCCGACTACATCGCCAAGCACGTGACCAAGCCGGTCGTCGGCTATGTCGCGGGCTTCACGGCGCCCGAGGGCAAGACGATGGGCCACGCCGGCGCCATCGTCTCGGGCTCGTCGGGCACCGCGTCGGCCAAGAAGGAAGCCCTTGAGGCGGCGGGCGTCAAGGTCGGCAAGACCCCGACCGAGACGGCCGGTCTCGCCCGAGCCATTCTCGCGGGCTGACACCAGGCGGTACGGTCGTACGGAGTACGGCAGTTGTACTGCTGCACAACGCGCGTGGGCCCGCACCTTTCAGGTGGTGCGGGCCCACGCGCGTGCCTGTCTCACGTGCCTGCCTGTCTCAGGGGATACGGGGCACCAGCCGCTCCGGCCCGTTCATCGGCACGTCACGGAGCTTGGCGCGCAGCTTCAGGTCCTGCCGGCTGAGCTTCTGCGGCCCCATCGGCGCCGGTACACCGCCAACTCGCTGACCGGGCGCGGGCGTCGGTTCGTACTGCCTCGGCGCCGTGACGACCGTGAAGGCCGTCGCCCCGATGATCAGCACGGTGACGGCGATCGCGGCCCGGGTCCAGAACTTGGCGCGGCGCTCACTGCTCACCCGCACCGCGGGCGCGCTCGCGACGGCCGGCGCGGACACCGTCTCCGTCAGCTCCCGCAGCCGCTCGTGCAGGACATCCGCGTCCGCGAGGTCGGGCAACCGCTCGGCCACCGCCTCCCGCGCGTGCAGCAGCCGGTTCGCGGCCGCCGGGGTGGTGGCCTCGGTCTCGGCGGCCGTCTCCGGCAGAT
>NZ_MDCR01000413.1:0-283 GCF_001723055.1 Streptomyces niveus | reverse complement strand
CCGGTGCCAGGCCAGATGGAAGGCGCGCTCGACGGACTCCTGGGCGAGGGTGCGTCGCCCGGTGAGCAGATACGTCTGGCGTACGAGGGCGGGGGAGGCGTACGCGTACAGCTCGTCGAACGCCTGAGCGGGCGTCAGCTTCGCGGCCTCGGCGGCGGCGGCCCCGGCGAGGGCCGCGGCCTTCTCCTTGCGGCGCTGGGCGTTCTGCCGGGACCGGCTGTCGGCCTGGACGGTGCGGACCGGGCGGCGGTTGAGGGGCTTCTTCCGTGAAGGGGCGGGGGAG
>NZ_MDCR01000412.1 GCF_001723055.1 Streptomyces niveus | reverse complement strand
GGCATCCGCCCCGGTCGCCGGATCGGATGCCGCCCAGACGGCGGACGCCGCCCCCACGTCCGCGCCCGGCTCGGCCGACCAGGCCGATGCCGCCCCGGCGGCGGACGGCGCGCCGAAGTCCGCGCCCGGCTCCGCCGAGCCGGACGCCGCCCCGGCGCCTGCTCCAGCGCGGTCGGAGGCTTTGCCCGCGTCGTCTGCCACGGCCGACGAGCCGGGCGCTGGATCGGAGGCCGTTGTCGACCCGTCCGCCGGGGCCGACTCCGGTACGGCGGCGGGCGGCGAGCCGAAGTCCGCGCCGGGCTCTGCCGAGCCGGAAGCTGACCCGGTGCGGTCGGAGGTTCTGCCTGCGGCATCCGCCCCGGTCGCCGGGCCGGATGCCGCCCAGGCGGCGGGCGGCGCGCCCAAGTCCGCGCCCGGCTCTGCCGGGCCGGACGCGGCACCGGTCACCGGGGGCACGTCCGATGAGCCGGGTGTCGATCGGAAGACGGCTGTCTTCAAGGCGTTGAGGCCGGAGGCCAAGGCCGACTCCCGCACGGCGGCGGATGCCGCCCCCAAGTCCGCGACCGGCTCTGCCGAGCCGGAGGCGTCGGCCCCGGCCGCCGGGTCGGATGCCGCCCAGGCGGCGGGCGGCGCGCCCAAGTCCGCGCCTGGCTCCGCCGAGCCGGACGCGGCACCGGCCACCGGGGTCACGCCTGATGAGCCTGGTGTCGATCGGAAGACCGCCGTCTTCAAGGCGTTGAAGCCGGGGGGCGCAGCCCCCTCGGCCGGGTCGGAAGCCGCGCCGGAGGCCGACGCCGCGCCCGTCGATCGGAAGACCGCCGTACTCAAGGCGTTGGACTCCGCGCCGGCCGGGTCGGAAGACGGGGCCGCGACCGGTGGGGTCGATCAGCCCACCGCCATGCTCAAGTTGCCGCCGCAGCCCGCGGAGCTTCCCGCTGAGCGCACCAGCAAATTCGTGCCCCTGCGGGCCGACGAGGTGCGGGCACCCGCGCAGCCCGCCGGAAGCCCCGTCGTCGAGGCCGAGCGGACCCGGCAGCAGCCCATGCCGCCGTTGCCGCCGCTCGATCTGCTGGCCGAGTTGACCAACAAGCCGGCGCCGCCCGAGACCCCGGCCCGGACCGTCGTGCGGCGGGTCAAGATCTGGACGCCGCTCCTCGTACTCGCGCTGATCATCTTCGCCGTCGTCCAGGCCGTACGTCCGCTCCCGACACCGTCGTTGAAGCTGACGGCGAACTCCGCGTACACCTTCGAGGGCGACAAGCCCGCGCTGCCCTGGCCCGGCGAGGGGCAGGGCTTCATGGCGGCGACCGGGCTCGGCACCGTCGACTCGTTCGGTGAGCAGAAGGCCGTGCCCATCGGCAGTGTGGCCAAGGCGATGACCGCGTACGTCGTCCTCAAGGACAAGCCCCTGAAGAAGGGCGCCCAGGGCCCGAGCATCACGGTCGACGCCAAGGCCGAGGAGGACGGCGGGCTCGACGCGCAGGGCGAGTCGACGCTCAACACCGTGAAGGAGGGCGACAAGCTCACCCAGCACGACGCGCTGGCCGCCCTCATGATCCCGTCCGCGAACAACATCGCCCGCCTGCTGGCCCGTTGGGACACCGGCGGCTCGGAGGAGGAGTTCGTCAAGAAGATGAACGACACCGCCGAAGAGCTGGGCATGAAGAACACCAAGTACACCGACCCGTCCGGCCTGGACGCCACGACCGTCAGCTCCGCCGAGGACCAGGTGAAGCTCGGTCAGAAGCTCGTCGAGATCGAGGCGCTGATGGACATCACCAAGCTCCCCGAGTGGACGGACCCGTCGGGCAAGACCTGGCGGAACTACAACACCCTCGTCCCGTACGACGGCGCGCTCGGCATCAAGACCGGTTCCACCACCAAGGCGGGCGGCAATCTCCTCTTCGCCGCGCACAAGATGGTCGGCGACACCGACCAGCTGATCGTCGGCGCGATCCTCGGCCAGCACCAGGCGCCGATCATCGACACCGTCAACGCGGCGAGCAAGGAAGTCATGCGCGCCACGCAGGACGAGCTGGACGGCGCCACGATAGTGAAGAAGGGCCAGGTCGTCGGCGAGGTCGACAACGGTCTGGGCACGAAGGTCCCGCTCGTCGCCGTCGAGGACGTCAAGGCCGTCGGCTGGTCGGGCCTGACCGTCAAGCTCGAACTGACCGACGGCGCCAAGTCCGTACCGCAGAGCGCCGCCGCCGGAACGCACATCGGCACGCTCACCGTCGGTGAGGGCAAGAGCCAGGTCGAGGTCGCCGTGGCCCTCCAGAGCGACCTGGCCGAGGCCTCGTTCCTCGACAAGCTGCCCCGGGTCGGCTGAGCCGGCCGGCCCTCGGCACGGGAGGGCGCCGGAAACGGCGTCCTCCCCGCGCCCGGCCGCGTGCTAGCGTCCGACGCAGGGCAGCCAGGCAACTCGGGACGCGGGTACGGCGTCCTTACATCCTCCAGGACGGGACGGACCAGGGGGGCCGGCACACCGGGCAGACGGTGAGACGGGGAGAGCCGCAGTGACCACCGCTGAGCCGACGCGCGCCGACGGCAGTTCCGGCACGGGTACCGACACCAAGGAGCCTCAGACCGGGGAGCAGCCCGCCAAGGACCTGCGCAGCCGCGTACTGCGGCACCCCGTCCTGCTCACCGGCACCGTCGCAGGCGCCGTCCACATCCTCTGGTTCTTCTTCTTCGCGAACAGCGGCGGCGACATCGCCGCCCAGGACGCCTGGGCCGAGTTCGTCGGCCGCCACCCGGACTCCGCGTACAACCTCGCCTGGTACGGCGGGATGCACCCCGTCTCGTACAGCGTCGTCTCGCCGTATCTGATGTCGCTGCTCGGTGTCCGTACGACGATGATGATCGTCGGTACCGTCTCGGCCGCCCTGACCTCGCTGATCCTGTACCGCGTCAAGGCCGTCCGGAATCCGCTGGCGTGCTCGTTCGCCGGGGTCTTCGCCTTCCTCTGCAACGCGCTCTCCGGCCGCGTGACCTTCGGCCTCGGCACGATGTTCGCGCTCGGCGCCGTCGCGGCCGTCTTCTGCTGGCCGCACCGCTGGCGCTACAAGCGCTGGGCCAAGGGCGTCGTCGCCGCGCCGCTGGCCGGGCTCGCCACGGCCGCGAGTCCCGTCGCGGGCCTGTTCCTCGGTGTCGTCGCCGCCGCGCTGTTCCTCAACAAGCGGCGCCCCGGAGCGTACGCGGTCGGGCTCGCCCCGGTCGCCGTCGTCGCGCTCTCCGCCTGGCTGTTCCCGTTCTCCGGCACCCAGCCGATGTCGGTCGGGACGGCGTCGCTGCCGGTCCTCTTCTCCGTCGTCGCCTTCTTCCTCGTGCCCCGCGACTGGCACACGGTCCGCACCGCCGCCGCCGTCTACGGCGTCGGCACGGTGCTGACCTGGGCGATCGACTCGCAGATCGGCTCCAACGTCTCACGCCTCGCGATGATCGTCGGCGGTGTGGTGCTGCTCGCCGCGCTGCCGTACGCGGTGCCGCGCTCCCGCAAGTGGTACGCGCTGGTGCTGGCCTTCGTCGCGTTCAACTTCTGGATCGGCTACAAGGGCGTCGACGACATCATCCGCACCGCGCCCACCGCCTCCTGGACCCGTGAACTGGCCCCGCTGATCAACGAGTTGCAGGAGGTCGGCGCCGAGCGCGGACGCGTGGAGGTCGTACCCGCCAGCAGCCACCGCGAGGCGTCCGCGCTCGCGCCGTACGTCAATCTGGCCCGCGGCTGGAACCGGCAGGCCGACATGGAGCGCAATCCGCTCTTCTACGACGACAGCCTCACCGACGACAGCTACCGCGCCTGGCTCGACCGCTGGGCCGTCTCCTACGTCGTGCTGCCCAAGGGCCGGCCCGACAACGGCGCCGACCTCGAAGCGAAGCTCGTGGAGCGCGGGCTGCCCTATCTGAACCATCTGTGGGGCGACGCCAACTGGCAGCTCTACGAGGTCCAGGACCCGATGCCGCTGGCCGACCCGCCGGCGGTCGTCCGGCGCGCGTCGGCCAACGAGCTGACCATAGAGGTGAAGACCGCCGGTCGGGTGCTGATCCGCATCCCGTACTCGCGCTGGCTCGCCCTCGTGGACGAGAAGGGCGAGAGCATGGACCGCCCGGAGGAGACGGCCGCGTCGAAGGCGCGGGATGGCGACGGCCCGAAGGAGTTCACCAACCCCCACGGCTGTGTGTTCCGCGCCGAGAAGAACGCGGAGGGCGACGAGTGGACGGAGCTGCTGGCCCCCCGCCCGGGGACGTACCGCATCTCCGCCCCGTACCAGGTCCGTCCGGGCACGCCCTGCCCGGAGGAGCTGCGCGACGAGGACTGACCGCGGCCCGTCCCCGTCGCGACGTCCGTCGTTCAGAGGCGCTTGGCGCTGCGCAGCGTCTTCGCGTAGTAGCCGTTGCCGTCCAGGCGTGACGTGCCGCCCTTGTCGCCGATCGTCGGGCCGTTGACCTCTTCGCGGCTGGAGACGAAGATCTGGTGCCCGTCGGTGTCGACGCCCATGTACATCCCGACGTGGTCCAGCCGTTCCTTGGTCCGCGCGTCGAGCTTGAAGAAGACCAGGTCGCCGGGTTGGAGGACGCTGATCGACTTCGGCCGCTCGAACGGCGTGCTCCCCTTCAGCTTGATGATGTCCGTGCCGGTGCTGGAGCGGGCCATGCCGTTGGCGGTACGCGGCAGGCCGTCACCGCTCTTGTCGTCGGCCATCAGCGGGAACCGGCCCCGGTAGCCGAAGACCGTCCGGATGAAGCCCGAGCAGTCGATGGCGCGGTACTTGTTCTGCTCCGGCTGGATGGTCGTGCCGTCGCGGAAGGTGTACGGGATGCCCAGGTAGTCGTAGAAGTCCGACTGTTCGAGCCGGTAGTCCGCGCCCTCGCTGCCCTCGGGGTTGATCGGGCCGAAGTCGGCGTCACCGGCGTACGGGGTGCCCTCGTCGTCCTCCTTGACCGGGGCGCCCTCGACGTACTGGAAGGCGAACGCGAAGAGGTCGTCCTCCTCGCTGCCGTAGAACTCCTCGAACCAGTCCTTGAACCACTTCTCCTTCTCGGCGTCCTTCTTCCACGGCTCGGGCATCAGCCGCACCCAGTTCTCCGTCACCACCCGGGACTTGGTGCTCGTCGGCTCGGAGAACGTACGGCTCGGCCCGGTCAGCGTCGCCGTGCGCGCGCCGTCGGTGAACGTGGCGAGCACGGCTCCGCTCCCGGAGCGCAGCACCGAACGCTCGGGGTTCTTCAGCCGCTCCCACTTCTGCTCACCGGACCGCGCGTCCCCGGCCGACGTCAGGTCCGGGGTGTCGGTGATCGCCTGGACGGCGGGCGCCTTCGCCTGCTCGTCCTTGCGGAGTTCGACGGTGAGATACGCGCTGCCCGCGAGCAGCGCGATGACGGTGGTCGCGTGCAGCACACGGCGACCGCCGCGCTTCTTGGCCTTGGCACTCATGAGAGGTCAGCTCCGGAGGCTTCAGTGGTCGGGGTCAGGGTCAGGTGGTGGGCAGGGCGCCGAGCAGGATGCCGGCGGTCAGGACGACGTACGCCATGAGCGTGACCGTGCCGGTGGCGAGGATCGTCGCCCCCTTGGGCTGGCGGACGAGCTGGTACGCGATGAGGCCCGGCACGATGAAGCCGAGGGTCTGGTTCGCGTAGAGCAGGGGGAACTCCAGCGACAGCACGAACATCACGGTCGCCTGGAGGAGCACACCGATCAGGACGACGGTGGAGAACAGCCGCTTTCCGTAGAGGATCACGAAGCGCTGGACGAGGAGCGTGGTCACATACGTCAGCACGGTCACACCGACGACCATGGCGGCGCGCTGGAGGTCCTCGACGAGGGTCAGCGCCAGCCAGCCGGGGGTGATCATGCCGCCGGGGGAGAGGTTGGTGGTCAGGTAGCAGATCAGGGAGAACATCAGGCCCAGGCCGATGCCTATCGCGGCGATCTCGGGCGTGAGGACTGCGGGGATCAACGGTGTTCTCCAGGATTGTGCGGAGTGTGGGGAGTGCGAGGGGACCGAGGAGGCTGTGGCTCGTCGTTGTCCGGCGCGGGGTCCGGCATCCGTACGGGCTCGAAGGGGCCGCGCGGTGCGGCGGCGGCCGGGCGCTGGTAACGCTCCTCGTACGCCTGGGGATAGGGCTGGAACGGGTCGATGTGGGGCGAGTAGCGCTGGAGCCTCATCGTCTCGTCGTGGCGCGGGTGCTGAGCGGTGGTGTCCGGCGACGCGGGTGAGTTGGCGTCGGCGGGTGCCGGCGGCTGTGCGGTGAGGCGGGCCACCAGTTCGGCGGCCGGGGCGATCTCCCGCCGGGGGGTCTGCCGCGGTACGGCGACCACCGGGAGCGCGGCGGTGGCGGCGGGGTCGTCGGCCGGCGCCGGGGCGAGGGCCGGGGTCACGGCTGACGAGGGGGCCGGGACCGGGGCCGCGGCCGGGACCACGTCGATGTCCAGGTCCGGGTCCGGCGTCTCGTCCGCCGGCAGCTCCGCCAGGTGCTCCAGCAGCAGCTCGCCCTGCCCGTGGATGTTGCCGATCGCGACCAGCGACGAGTCGGCCCCGAGCTGCGACAGCAGCTCTCGCATGAACTCCTCCGGGTCGCGCTTGTCACCGCCCAGGTCCACCGCGCGCGAGCGCCACTCGGCCGGGATCGCGTCGATCGCGCTCTTCGCCGGGTGCCCGATGACGAACACCTTGTCCGGCTGGAGGTCGGGGACGATCTCGCCCATCTGCCCGTTGCGCTCGACGCGGTCGGGGCGGCAGTTGATGACGACGTTCAGCGGGCGGGCGATGGCGCCCAGGTCGAGAAGCTGGTTGATGTTCATCAGCGTCGACTCGGGGTCGTTCGCGGCGAAGACGTTGGCGAACCGCAGCCGCTTCCCGTCCGGCGTGAGATACCGCTCGACCGACAGGACACCCGGGTCCGGCGGCGCGTCGTACATGCCCTGGAGCGCCGTCTCGCGCTCCACGCCCATGAGTTCGGCGACCTTCAGTGCGATCGACACGTTCTCCTTGAACGTGAACCAGCTGAAGCCGCGCAGCTCCTCGTCGCTGACCGTCTCCGGGTCCGCGTAGATCAACTGGCAGTTCCGCGCGTCCGCCTCCTCCTGGAGGATGTCGAAGCGCTCCTTCTCCGCCGTGACACAGATGCCGTCCTCCGGCATCGAGCGCGACAGCGAGCGCGCGACGTCGTCCAGCGTCGGCCCCATCTCGGCGAGATGGTCCTCACGGACGTTGCACAGCACGCCGATCGTGGAGCGGATCAGCTTCGACTGGTTGATCTCCTGGAGGGCCGGCATGACGGCCATGCACTCGATGACCAGCGCGTCCGGGTTGTACGCGGCGGCGCGCCGCACGATCCCGATCTGCTCCACCACGTTGGCGATGCCGAACTTCCGGTAGACCGGCTCCTCGGTGGCGTCCGGGTGGATGAAGCGGGCGGCCGTGCCGGTGGTCTTGGCGACGGTGACCAGGTCCCCGCCGCGCAGCGCGCCCGCGCACAGCCGGGTGATGGAGGACTTGCCGCGGATGCCGTTGACCAGGACGCGGGAGGGGATGCGGTTGAGGTTGGTGAAGTGGCGGCGCTGCTCGACGACGCCGGCGACCAGCAGGATGGCGGAGCACACCAGCAGGACGATGTAGAGGAAGAGCACGGTCGGTCAGTTCCTTCCGGCGGGCGCGCGTACGGCGGCGGGGGCCGTCGCCCCCGCGCCGTCCCGTTTGCGTTGTTCGAGCACCTGCTGGCGCAGCAGTTCCAGGGAGCGGGAGATGGCGCCGACCTCGTCGTGGTGACGCGGGTAGAGCACGGTGCGGCGGTCGCCGTCCGCGAGTGCCTCGGCCTGTTTCGCCACCTCGCGCAGCGGCCGTACGACGATGATGTGCAGCCAGCCCAGACACGCGGCGGCGGCGGTGATGCCGAGGAGGCCCGCGAGGACGGTGCGGTTCTGGAGGCTGTACTCGGGGATCGCGAGTCCGGCGGCAGGCTGCCAGCTCACGACCATCCAGTTGAGCGACTTGGCCGCGCCGCCGCCGACGAACGGGGCCGCGCCCGCGACCTGTACGCCGCCGCCGTCGCGGTAGACGATGCCGCCCGCGCGGGCGCTGATGCCGGTCTTCTGGCTGGTGCCCGCGGCCAGTTCGGTCAGCCGCGCCGAGGGCAGTTTCTCGAAGGCCAGATAGCCCGTGTTGCCGCCCAGGACCCGCCTCTCCGCGTCGACGACCCGGATCTCGCCGAGCCCCGGCCGCTTGAGGAGGGAGTTGATGAAGTCGATGCGGAACTCGCCGATGACCGTGCTGCCGTCGCGTCCGGGCAGTTCGGCGTAGCTGGCGATGACCGGTTCCGTACCGGAGTCGTTGAGGACGGTGATGGGGTCGGCGAACGGATGGCCGTCCTTGTTCTCGCTCTTCTTGTCCTCGGGCAGCCGGGGGGACTCGCCGGACTGCGCGATGATCTTGCCGTCGCCGGTGCGTACGTAGAGCGAGCGGTAGCGCGAGTGGTCGCTGCGCGTGCGGTCCAGGACCTTGGTCATGTCCTCGGGCGAGGTGCGCTCGCCGAGCAGTCCGGCGACGGACACCAGGTCGGCGTGGCCCTCGTTGAGCGAGCGGCGCACCCGGTCGGAGAGGGTGTCGGTGCGCTCGCGCTGGTCGTTGGTGATCTGTTCCGGTACGACGGCGGTGGCGTCGGCCCGGTTGAGCAGCAGCAGCATGGGGGCCGACCAGACGAGCAGCAGGATGCCGCTGACGGCGAGCAGGGCGCGGGCCCCGATCCGGCCCCGGCGGCGGGACTTCGGGCCGCCCGCCCCCTCCGCGTCGTCACGTTCCCCGAGGAGCTGGCGGCGCAGCCGCTCCAGCGCCTGCCCGATCCGGGCGGCCTCACCGAAGCGGGGCACGCTGACCGGGCGGGTCAGATCGTCGCGGGTCAGCCGCCGGCTCTCCAGGAAGAGGCGCAGCAGCGGCCGTTGGACCGTACCGAGCAGGACGCCGACGGCGAGCGCGCCGATGAGCAGCAGCGCACCGGCGGCGAGCAGCCCGAACAGCGGGTCGGTGACCCGGGTCGGGTCCTCGGCGACATCCACCATGGCGACGACGGTCAGCCCGAGGGAGGTGGCGACGGTGCCCTTGCCCGGCTCCGGGCCGGTGAGGGCCGCGTAACCGGCGACGGCCCGGTCACCCTGGAAGGTGTCGCCGCGCAGACTGCCGCTGACGCCCAGATAGCCGCCCTCGCCGGGGTCGTTGGCCTTGAGGGGGTGCTCCTCGGCCCGCTTGGCGGCGACCTTGGCGAACGCCGAGAGCTGCTTCTTGGAGCGTTCGACACCGGTGCGCTGGTCCTCGGTGAGGACCTGCTCGCTCTCCGGGATGCCGTCGCTGCTGAGGATGCGGCCCGTGCTGTCGATGACGGCGATGGAGCGGAACTTGCCGAGGCTGATGCCGGGGAAGCGCAGGCTGCTGGAGGCGATGAGCAGTTGCTGGGGCTGTCCCTTCCAGGACAGCAGCTGGAGGGAGAGCAGCCGGGTCTCGCCGTTGGCGAGGCGCACCATACGGGGGCTGAGCCCGTCCTTCTCGGAGAGCTTGGAGGTGTCGATCGCGGCGACGGGGACGTTCTCGCCGCGGGCCGCGAGCATCCGGCCGGATGAGATCTCGACGACGGCGGTGCCGACCCACTTCTGGTAGACGCTGCCGATCTTGTCGACGACGGCGTCGGGCTGGGCCGGGTCGCCCGCGTTGAACAGTCCGGCGGTTCTGGCGAGGTCCGCGGCGCTCTCGTCGATGGAGGCGCGCATCGCGACGGCGCCGTCCTCGGCGAAGCGCTGCTGCGAGGTCATGACGGCCTTGGGGACGGACTCCTCACCGGCCCGGCCGAAACCGAGGGCCGTGATTCCGGCGAGGGAGAGCAGCAGCGCGGACAGCACCGCGATGGGCGGGCGTATGCCGCCCAAGAGGGACATGTCGGCCCGCCTGCGGACCTTGTGCCGTCGCTTCGCGGACGAAGCGGCCATGAGCGTTCCCCTTCGGGTGTTCGTGATCGGCGGGTTCTGTGCGTGCGTGCGGGCGCGCGGAGAACAGCCCCAGCCGGAAGTAATCGACTCGCAAGCCTTGGGGAAGGTTGCACCAAGGGTGACCAGTGTGATCTACGCGACGTTTGGACCGGGTGATTCCGTCAACGCGCGTAGGGCCGCGCGGGGGCGGGTGCGTGCGGGGCGGACACCCGCGCCGTACCGCGCCCGCCGGACACCGCCCGCCTAGGGCATGTCGCTCAGCGGTCGCAGGCCGTCCTTCGACGCTCCCCGGTTGAGCATCGTGCCCCGGGTGCGTTCGAAGGCGAGCCGGTACTGGGCACGTTCCTCGGCGGACAGGTCCTTGTCGTCGCGCAGCGCGCCGGCGATGTCCAGCAGCCGGTGGTCCGTCGCCGCGCCCTTCGCGCCCGGGGCGGCCTGCTCGACGGCGGCGCCGTCCGTGTCCGGATCGCCGGAGTTGCCCTCTTCCTCCGGCGGGATCGTGACGAACGTCGGCGCGTACCGCGCCTCCACGTCCCAGCCGCCCCCGGACTTCTTGTGGAACTCGAACCAGCCGATGGCGCCTTCCTCGGTCAGCCCCGACGGCACGTCGTGCCGGGCGAGCTGGTTGCCGAGGCCGTAGGCGATCCAGGTGCCGTCCACCTTCTCCATCGGCTGCACCACATGCGCGTGATGGCCGATGATCAGGTCGATCCCGGTCTCCTTGGCGAGCCGCCGCCCCAGCTTGAGCTGCGACGCGCTCGGGTCGGGATGGTGCTCACGCCCCCAGTGGATGCTCAGGATGACCGCCTCCGCGCCCGCCTCGCGCGCGGCCTTCTCCGCCGCCGCGATGGCGTCGAAGGAGTTCGTGTTGGCGATCCAGGGCTTGTCCTTGGGTATCTCACGGCCGTTGAACCCGAAGGCGTACGACAGCTGGGCGACCTTCACGCCCTTCACGTCCACGATCAGCGGCTTGGCCGCCTCGGCGGCGCTGCGTGCGGAGCCGGTGTGCTTCAGCCCGGCCGCGTCCAGGGCGTCGAGGCTGCGGGTGACGCCGCCGGGGCCGTCGTCCAGCGTGTGGTTGGACGCGGTCGAGCAGGTGTCGTAACCGGTCTTCTTGATCGCCGTGGTGATCTGCGGCGGTACGAGGAAGTCGGGGAAGCTGCGGAAGGGCCCCTTCGGCCCGGCCACCACCGGCTCGAAGTGGCAGATCGCCAGATCGGCCTTGCTGATGACGGGTTTCACCCCGGCCATGATCTTGGTGAAGTCCGGATCCGGGACGTCGGCGCCGACCTTCTTGCCGACCGCCTCGGGCACCTCGGTGACCCCCGCGTCCCGGTACGCCTGCTCGGTCAGCTGCGGGTGGATCAGGATGTCGCCCGCCGCGGCCACGGTGAACGCCGGCTCGCCCTTGGCGCCCGCGGAGCCGCTGTCGCCGCCGACGAGGGAGCAGCCGGCCGCGGTCGTGGCGAGGAACGCGAGCGTGAGGGCCACGGCGCTCCGGGGCAGGCGGCTGCCTGCGATGGACGTGTTTCGGTGCGTTGTCACCCTGATACTTTCACTCGAACATGAGCCCTGATCCGACCAAAAAGATAACGGCACCGACAAACCTGTCGCGCACCGCCGTACTTCTGGCGCTTCTGGTGGCAGCCGTCGCCGTGGTCGTACCGGCGCTCGACCGGTCCCGCACCGACGGCCCGAACCCCGGTCCCGCCCCGACCGACGGCCCGGCCGCCGGTCTGGAGCGGCGGCTCTCCATGTACGCCTCCGAGGTCGTCGCCGACTCCCGCTTCCGTCCCCCGGACCGCGCCGAGCGCGAGGCCCTGGCCGAGGGAGTCGCGCTGTACGTGGACGGCGAGCGGGAGAAGGCCGCGAGCAGACTCGCCGACGTGGACTTCGGCGTACGGGTCGTACGGGACGGGCCCGGCCGCCGGTACGCGGAGATCGCGGACCGTGGCGACGAGACCCGGCGCGGCTGGGGACGGGTCTACATCGACCTGGACACCGCGCCCCGCTACAGCGTCCAGGTCCCGCATCCGGTCGCCGACGCGTACAGCGACCGCCTCGGCACGGGCGTGCTGCGCGCCGCCCCCGGCGGGATCCTGGTCGTCGCGGGCGCCCACCGCAGGGCGGGCGAGGGCGACGCGGCGGACGTCGCCCACCGCAGGGACACCGTGTTCCACGCGATCACCGTCGAACTCGTCGCCCGCCGGATCCCCGGCATCCAGGTCCACGGCTTCGCCGACAGCAGCGTCCCCGGCCGCGACGTGGTGGTCTCCACGGGCGCCGGCACCGTGGCCCGCCCCCAGGGCCGCACGATGGCGGACGCGCTGGAGGACGACGGCTTCCGGGTGTGCCGGGCCTGGGTGGACAAGTGCCCGCTCGAAGGCCGCAACAACAAACAGGGGAGACTCGCGGCGGCCGAGGACGTCCCGTTCCTGCACGTGGAGGTCAGCCGCGCGGTACGCGGCGACGCGGCGCGCACGGCGAGGGCGGTCGCGGCGATGGCGAAGGCGGTCCGGGAGTGGGACGGACGCGGCTGACCCGCGCCCCGCCCCACTGTCGGCTCCCGGTCAGGACGTGCGCCCGCGTCGTCGGTTGCCGCTGCTGTGCCCCAAGGGGTTCCGGCGGCTACCGCCGCCGCCTTGGTCGCGCCCGCCACTTCGGCCGTTGCCGGGTGAGAGGGAGGCGGCGCCCGCGGTGGTCATCGGCATGCTGTACTGCCCCGACCGTGCCGCGACTGTCTGCGTGAGGCCGTTGTTCTGTATGTGACCGATGAGATTCTCGCGGTAGGTGTCGAGCCTCTCGGTCGCCGTCTGCTGGGCGTTCTGCACGCCTAATGCCAGCTCTTGGCGGTCAGGCGCCGTGGCGTTGTACACGGCCTGGGCTTCGTGGGGGCCGTATCCCCGGTCGGTGATTGCCTGTGCCACATCCTGGTCGAAGGCGTTCAGCTCTTCTGCGGCGTCAGTGAGGCGTTCGTGAGCTCTTTCGATACGGCGCCATGGGTTCGCCTGGTCGAAGGCCTGTTGCGCCGCCGGGGGCATGGCCTCCCGGGCGGCCTCCATGCCCAACTGGTCGACCAGCTCACGAGCGGTACTCGGAGGCTGAGGCTGCTCGTGAATCTCGAAGTCCATGTGAAGTCCCTTCCCTGATCTGAAATTTCTGGCTCAACGTGCCGCCCGCCCGAACGGTTCATTCCGCGCTCGCGGGGACACATTCCGCGAAAACCCGTTGGCGGACCACGGCGCCCGCTGCTACTTTCCCGGGGGCCGTGGATGAGAACGAGGAGGTGGTACCCGTGAACGCAGTTTCGACATGGGTGCTTCCCTCTGGGGCCACGGTCGGGCGATAGGTCGTCCGGGAGCGCCGTTCCGCGCACTCCCGAAAGGCACGACCATGCACTTCACTTCTGAACGACGCCTCGAAGACGGCGTCCTCGAACGCGAATTCACCCTCGGCGAGATCCCCGGCACGCTCTGGACGCCGGGATCGCCCGAATCCGTCGCACCCGTCGCACCCGTTCCCCTGGTCCTGATGGCCCACAACAACGGCCTGCCCAAGGCGGATCCCCGACTGGTGGCCCGCGCCCGCTACACCGCCGCCCGTGGGTACGCGGTGGCCGGCATCGACGCCGCCGGGTGCGGTGACCGCCCCCGTACCGCCGCCGCCGAGCAGGCCCGTGCGGACCTCCGCCGGGCGATCGGGGCGGGTGAGCCGGTCGACGAGATCTTCGAGTCCCTGATCGGACCGATGGTCGAGAACGCGGTCCCGGACTGGCGGACCACACTGGACGCCCTCCTCGAACTGCCCGGGATCGGCGGCCCGGTGGGGTACTCCGGGGGCTGGACCGCCCTCGGTGTCCGGCTGGCGGTGGTCGAGCCGCGCATCGTGGCCGCGGGCTTCTTCGCAGGGGGTTACGTGCCGCGCGCCCAGCGCGAGGAGGCCCGGCAGGTCACCATCCCGCTGCTGTTCCTGCTCCAGTGGGACGACGAGGGCAACCCCCGGCAACGGGCCCTGGACCTGTTCGACGCCTTCGGCAGCGAGGAGAAGACGCTGCACGCCAACCTGGGCGGCCACACCGGCACACCGTGGTTCGAACTGGAGGACGGCGGCCGGTTCCTGGACCGCCATCTGAAGCCGGTCCGCCGGGCCGTCTGACGCACGACCGCCCCGACCGCGTCACCACCGGCGCGGTCGGGCCGGAGTCACCCCTCGTAGCGGGTGGCCAGGGCCCGTACCGTCTGGGCGATGCGGTCGCGGAGTCCGGCCGGTGCCAGGACCTCGATGTCGGTGCCCAGCCGCAGGAATTCCCCGTGGGCGTGGCCGACCGACTCGATGGGCACCCGCGCCTCCGTCCACCCGTCACCCACCGGCGTCACGCCGAGGCGCCGGGCGCCCTCGGGCGTGAGCCGTACCAGAGCGTCCCCGGTGTGCAGCCGGGCCCGGAAGTCGGCCAGATAGCCGCTCCAGTACGCGGCCAGGCCGAACCCGTCCGGGACCGCGAACTCGTCTGCCAGGGCGTGGACTTCGAGGATCTGGTCGACCCGGTAGGTACGGATGCCGGACGGCCCGCCCGCCACCAGGTACCAGCGGCCGGCCTTGAGGACGAGCCCGTACGGCTCCACCCGCCGCTCGATCTCCTCCGGCGCCCGCCAGCGCCGGTACCGCAGAACCACCGCCCGCCGCGCCCACACCGCGCCCGCGATCACGGCCAGATACGGCGTACGGTCGGCGTCGCCGTACCAGCCGGGCGCGTCGAGCAGGAAGCGTTCCTGAATCCGCCCGGCGTGCTCGCGCAGCTCCGCCGGGAGGGCCGCCCGCAACTTGAGCTGGGCGGTGGCCAGCGCCTCGCCGAGCCCCAGCTCGGCCGCGGTGCCGGGCAGCGCGGCGAGGAACGCCGCCTGCGCCTCGTCCGCGGTCAGCCCGGTGAGGCGGGTCCGGTAGCCGTCGAGGAGCCGGTAGCCGCCCGCGTGTCCGGCGTCGCCGTACAGCGGGATCCCGGCGGCGCCGAGCGCCTCGACGTCCCGGTAGACCGTACGGACGGAGACCTCCAGCTCCTCGGCCAGCTGCCGGGCCGTCATCCGCCCCCGGTTCTGGAGCAGCAGAAGCAGGGTGACCAGCCGGCTCGCGCGCATGGTCCCCAGTATCCACTGACAGTGGATGTCAGTGGAGTGTCCCTAACCTGCGGCGCATGAACGACTTCGACTTCCTGCACGGCTCCTGGGACGTGGCCAACCGCCGCCTCACCACCCCGCTCGCCTCCCCGCCGGGCGGCACCTGGGAGGAGTTCCCCGGCCACGCGGTGATCCGGCCGCTCTTCGGGGGCGCCGGCAACATCGACGAGATCACCTTCCCCACCCTCGGCCGCCAGGGAGTGACCCTGCGGCTGCTCGACCGCGAGACCCGCCGGTGGTCGATCCACTGGTCGGACAGCCGGATCGGCCGCCTGGACCCCCCGGTGACCGGCGGTTTCACGGGCGACCGCGGCGACTTCCACGGCGAGGACAGCTACGACGGCCGCCCGATCCGGGTGCACTTCGTCTGGTACCGCCTCGGCCCGGACACCGCCCGCTGGGAGCAGGAGTTCTCCGGCGACGACGGCGGTACGTGGGAGCTGAACTGGGTCATGGACCTCACCCGTACCGGGGCGGCCGGCGCATGAGCATCGTCGAGTTCCGTCAGTACACCCTGCGTCCCGGTGCCCGGGAGACGCTGATCGAGCTGTTCGAGCGCGAGTTCGTGACCGGTCAGCAGGCGGTCGGCATCACCGTCGGCGGCCGGTTCCGCGACCTCGACGACCCGGACCGCTTGGTCTGGCTGCGCGCGTTCCCCGACATGGCCCACCGCCGCCGCGCGCTGGAGGCGTTCTACACGGGACCGGTCTGGCGCGAGCACCGCGACGCGGCCAACGGGACGATGACCGACAGCGACGACGTCCTGCTGCTGCGGGGGCCGGGCTTCGAGCCGGAGCCGGGGGTGCGCGAGATCGCCGCGACGATCTGCCACCCCTCGGACGCGCCGTCCTTCACCCCGTACGCCGCCCGACACCTGCGCCCGCACCACGCCCTGCACCGCACCGAGCACGCCGAGAACGACTACCCGCTCCTGCCGGTCCGCACGGGCGAGGACGTCCGCCTCTGGTTCGGCCCGGCCGAGCCCCCGCCGTGGCCGGCCCGGCGACTGCGCCTCGAACCGGTGACGAGCTGACGTGACGCCGAAGGGCCCCGTGACGCCGAGGTCCGTCAGCCCGGCTTGACCGCCAGCGTCGCGAAATAGTGCGACATGTACTGGGCGGACGCGTTGGACTGGTGCGGCGCCTCCGCGAAACCGCCGATGACGAACCCCGCGGCGAGCTGCCCGGCGATCTGGTCGGTGAGGGTGTGGCTGTACTCAAGAGGAGCGCCCGCGCCGAACTTCGTGGCGCGCTCCTCGGCGGAGTACCGCGCGACATCGCTGTAGGGCAGCTTGTGCACGACGGTCAGTTCGCCGCGCTCGTCCAGTGCCTCGTGGTCGAACAGGTACACATCGGGGTTGAGGAAGCCCGCGAGCAGAGTCCCGCCCGGCCGCAGGACGCGGAAGCACTCCCGCCACACCGGTGCCAGGTCCGGTACGAAGAGGTTGGAGACCGGATGGAACACGACGTCGAACGCCGCGTCGCCGAAGGCGCCGAGGTCGCTCATGTCGCCCAGGGCGGTGCGCAGGTCGAGCCCGTCGCGCGCCGCCACCATCCGGTCCTGGCCGAGCTGGCGGGGTGAGTTGTCGAAGACGGTGACCCGCGCCCCCGCGGCGGCGAGGATCGGACCCTGCTGGCCACCGCCGGAGGCCAGGCACAGCACGTCCTTGCCGGTCAGGTCCGCCGGGAGCCACGAGCGGTCGACCGGCTGACGCCCGATGAGAACGATCGACCAGTCGCCCCCGCGGGCGCGCTCGACAGCCTCGGCACTCACCGGCCTCGACCACTCGTTGCCGTCTTCGACGCACTTGTCCCAGGCTGCCCGATTGTGGGCAACGGGGTCGACACCACTGTCCTGCACGTTCAACTCCCTGCTGCGGCCTTGGGAAGCCGGGGTTCGCGCACGGCGCGTGGGGCCCGTCGTACGCTCATGTCGTCATGCGTGTCCTTGTGGAAACGGTACTGGGCCGGCTGCTGCCCCCGATGGTCGCGGTCTGCCTCCTGGTGTGGCCGGGACCCGTGGTGCTGGACGGCGGCTTCGACGCCCTGCGCGCGGACCTCGCGCCCACCCTTGCCGTGGCGGCCGGGACGACCGTCGCGCTGGGCCTGCGACGGCGGGCGCCGGTGTGGGCGCTGGCCGGGGTGTCCGTCTGCTACGCACCGGCCGTGCTCATGGTGGACTCGTACGCGGTCGAGATGTTCACCATGGTGGCCGACCTCGTGGCCGTGTACTCGGTCGCCGCCCGCACCACCCTGCCGGTGACGCTGCGGGCCGTCGGCGTCCTCGTCTGCTACCAGGGCCTGCTGGGCTTCATCTCCGAGGGTGTGAGTCCGGTGTCCGGTGCCGGACTGGCCGCCACCGCCGCGTTCCACCTGGGCACGGTCGGCCTCGGCCGAGCCCGCGCCCACCGGACGGCCGCACGCGAGCGGGCCGCCGTCCGCCTCGCCCGTGCCCGGTCCGACGGGCAGGGTGCGGGGGCGAGTGAACGCCGCAGGCTGGCACGGGAGTTGCACGACGTCAGCGCCCACCACCTCACCTCCGTGGTCGTCACCGCGGAGGCCGCCCAGCATCTCGCCGCCGCGCGTCCCGAACTGGGCGCCGAAGCCCTCGACTTCGCCGCCCGTACCGGCCGCGAGACCCTGACCACCGTGCAGCGCCTGGTCACCTCGCTGGGGACCGCCGAGGAGAGCGGCGAGGTCCCGCTGGGCTCCCGGATCGAGGAACTCGCCGGCGGTTTCATCCGCCTCGGACAGCGGGTGGAGATCACGCACGACACGGGCGGTGCGGGAGTCGGCAAGCAGGTGGCGGAGGCGGTGTTCGGCATCGCCAGGGAAGCTCTCACGAACACACTGCGGTACGCGCCCGGAGCAGTCGTACGCGTCGGCCTGCGGGACCTCGGAGAGGGGTGGCTTGCGCTCACCGTGGACGACGACGGGGCCGGTGCCCCCACCGCCCGGCGCCAGGGTCTCGGATCCGGCCGGGGCATGACCGGCATGCGCGAGCGCGCCGAGGCGGTCGGCGGCACGGTGACCGCCGGACCGGGTCCGGCCGGCGGCTGGTCGGTACGGGCGGAACTGCCGGCCCACCCGGGACAGGGCGCGCGTCCGCCAGCCGGGCGGGGCCGTGTGCTGGACTGGCGCCTCGCCTCGCACGCCCTGCTGCCGGCCGCCGGACTCCTCCCTGCGGTGTTCCTGTTCAACGAGACCCGGCGCGCGCCCGGCGAACTTTCGCTGCTGGGCGCGCTGCTGGTCGTGCAGCTGCTGCCGTTGCTGTGGCGGCGGACGGCACCCTGGCCGGTGCTGGCGGCGCTGCTCGCCGGAGCCTGGCTGTGGCCGTGGCCGCCCGGCTCCGGCGCGGATCCCTGGCTGGCCCTGACCTCGGGCACCTGCGCGCTGCTGGGCGGGGTGTACGCGGTGGGGGTGTACGGGCGCGATCCGTGGGCGACCTGGGCATCGGTGCCGCTGGCCGCGCCGGTGCTGGCCTGCGCGGTGACGGTGACAGCGGCGCGCGACGGCGTGATCGGCGGAGATCCGGCCGGAACCGGCACCGTGGCGCTCTGCGTGGTCGCCCTGACCGTGTTCCTGCTGCCGGTGTTCGGCGGCGCGTGGCTGGCGGGCTTCGCGGTCCGGTCCCGGCACGGGCGCATCGCCCGCCGCGAGCACGACGAACTGGGCGCGGTCGTCCACGAGGCGCTCGCCGCCGCGCACCAGGAGCGGCAGCGGGTCGCCGCCGGACTGCGGGCCGTGGTCCTGTCCCGTACGCGTGAAGTGGTCAGAGCCGCCGACGAGGGCCGCCTCGACGACGTCGCCCCGGCAGCCCGCGAGTCGCTGGCCGCGATGCGTGAGCTGCTGGGCAGCCTGCGCGACGGCACCCCCGCCGAGGCCCCGCCCACGGTCCCGGCCGACCGTCCCCGCGAAGGCTCGGTAAAGTGACGCCCCATGACCTCACCCGCCGCCCCCGCCCGGGTCCTGGTCGTTGACGACCAGGTCGTGGTCCGCGCCGGATTCGCGGCCATCGTCGACGCGGAGCCGGACTTCGAGGTGGTCGGCGAGGCGGGTGACGGCGCCGAGGCGGTCACCCTGGCCGACCGGCTGCGCCCGGACGTCGTCCTGATGGACATCCGTATGCCCGGCATGGACGGCCTCACGGCCACGAACCTCCTGACCGGCGCTCCATCGGGCCACGTACCGCGGGTGCTCGTCCTGACGACCTTCGACCTCGACTCGTACGTCTACGAGGCCCTGCGCGCCGGTGCCTCCGGCTTCCTTCTCAAGGACGCCCACCCGGCCGAACTCCTCACGGCGCTCCGGGTGGTGGTCACCGGCGAGGCGATGCTCGCCCCCGCGATCACCCGCCGCCTCATCGACACGTTCACCGCCGCCGCCCCCGCACCACAGATCGTCCCCGACGTCCTGGACACCCTCACCCCTCGTGAACGCGAGGTCGTCTCACTGATCGCGACGGGCCTTGCCAACGCCGAGATCGCCGCCCGTCTCGGCGTCGCCACGGGCACGGTGAAGACCCACATCAACGCACTGCTCAGGAAGCTGGATCTGCGGGACCGGGTCCAGGTGACGATCTTCGCGTACGACGCCGGCCTGGTACGTCCCAAACCGCCGCTGAGCTGAGCCGGCGCGGCCCGTCTGTATCCGAAGGTACAGACGCGGTTCCTTCTGCGGAGCGACGCGCTCTCCCGCCCTGATCGGCGAGGCTGTTGGTCAAGAGCAGCGGAGAGAGGACAGGCCGAAATGGAAGCGATCACGTCGCCCGACTGGAACATTGTGGGCATCCTGGGGGCCGCCCGTGGCGCGCGAGGGGACGCCGAGGCGCCCATCGGCACGGAACACCTGCTGGCCGGCCTCACCACGGCCAAAGGGCCGGCGCGCGAAGCACTCGCGGACGTAGGGGCCACCAAGATCGCCCTGCTGACGGTGTTGCGGAACAGGAAGGACGACGACGGCGCGTGGAGCACCGCGGACGACGCGCAGGCGAGCGTCGCGTCCGAGGACATCCTGGGCGAGGACGGCGACCGGCGCACCCACTACACGGGCGCGGCGGCCAGGGCGCTGACCGCCGCGATGGGTGACGCGCGGCGGACGGACGCGGCGAAGTTCGGCGCGGACCACCTGCTGAGGGGACTGCTGGAGGAGGAGAACCGCGCCGTGGAGCTGCTGGCCGTGTGCGGCATCACCCCCCAGGCCGTACGCGCCCGCCTCGACGGCGGGCCCGGGAGCCGGGAGGACGCCCTCGACCCCCTGCTGCACGCCACCCGCGACGTTCTCCTCGGTCGCGGCCAGTACCGGCGGGTGTCCTTCTGGATGCGCTGGATGATCAAACTCGGCGGAGTCAACTGGGCGTCGCTGCCAGCCGGTTGGGTCCGCCTGGAAACCTTCGAGCAGGCCCGCCGCCTCGGCGGCGGCACGGTGGGCACCGAACACGTACTGCTCGCGATCCTGGCCACCCACGAGGTCGCGCTCCAGCACCCCCACCTGTCGGGCGAAGCCCAGTACGCGGGCGGCGAACGACTGGCGGCCCTGGGCATCGACTACGCCTCGGCCCACCAAGCCCTGACCACCCCCGACCAC
>NZ_MDCR01000411.1 GCF_001723055.1 Streptomyces niveus | reverse complement strand
GTTGAACACCCCGCCGCCCCAGCCCCCGATCTCGGACACCTCGCCGGGCCAGCCGACGGCCCGCAGATCGGCCGGGTCGAAGCCCCCCGCGTCCCCGCCTTCGTAGTAGACGGCCAGGTCCCAGTCGCTGTCGGGGCGCTCGGTGCCCTGGGCGCGCGAGCCGCCGAGCGTCACGGCCTTGACGGCGGGCAGCGCCGCCAGCACGTCGGCGGTCTGATCGAGGAATGCGCGGTTGGCGTCACCGGCGGTGGCACTGACTGCGTTCATGAGGTGAGGAACCTATCCGTGGTGCGTGAGAAGGAAAGAAGGAGGAGTCGAGGAGGAGTGACCGGTCTGGACGACCTTACGTTCTACCGCCGCGTACGGGTCGGTGGGCCGTTCCCGGTGATCAGCTGTCATCTCACGGAACGGGCCCGCCGGTTGGAGGACTCCCTCTGATCGCGTCCGTATGTGTGTTTCCGTGTGGGGCGGACAGCGTGGAACGGAGCGTGGAAGAACGATCCGTCGATGATCGAGGTCCGGCCCCGGGCTCCGTGCGGGGCCCGACCGGGAAGGACGGCCATGAGCGACGCGACCGGCGCGAGCGAAGCCGAGGGGACCAAGGGGACGGCGGGGAACGCCGCGTACGGCAGGAAACCCTTCAAGCGATCCAGGAGCCACTTCGCCGACCGCATCACCGCCGACGGCCGCGACGGCTGGCCGGTGGAAGCGGGGCGCTACCGCCTGGTGGTGAGTCGCGCCTGCCCCTGGGCGAGCCGCGCCGTCGTGTCACGGCGGCTGCTCGGCCTGGAGGACGCGCTCTCCCTCGCGATCACCGACCCGATCCAGGACGACCGCAGCTGGCGCTTCACCCTCGACCCCGGCGGGCGCGACCCCGTCCTGGGCATCCGCTTCCTCGGCGAGGCGTACGACGCGCGCGAGACGGGCTACCCCGGTGGTGTCAGCGTGCCGGCGATCGTGGACGTACCGAGCGGGCAGCTCGTCACCAACGACTATCAGCGGATCACGCTCGACCTCGCGACCGAGTGGACGGCCCTGCACCGCCCCGGCGCGCCGGATCTGTACCCGGAGCCGCTGCGCGACGAGATGGACGAGGTGATGGAGGGCATCTACCGGGACGTCAACAACGGTGTCTACCGGGCCGGTTTCGCGACGGAGCAGAGTGAGTACGAGCGGGCGTACCGCGACGTGTTCCGACGGCTCGACCTGGTCTCGGAGCGGCTGGCTGGGCAGCGCTATCTCGTCGGGGACACCGTCACCGAGGCCGACATCCGGCTGTTCACCACGCTGGTGCGCTTCGACGCCGTCTACCACGGGCACTTCAAGTGCAACCGGGCCAAGCTCACCGAGGACCCGGTGCTCCAGGCGTACGCGAAGGACCTCTACCAGACGCCCGGCTTCGGCGACACGGTCGACTTCGACCACATCAAGCGGCACTACTACCAGGTGCACACCGGCGTGAACCCCACCGGCATCGTCCCCCTGGGGCCCGACCTCTCCGACTGGCTGACACCCCACCACCGCGAGGAGCTGGGCGGCCGGCCCTTCGGGGACGGGACCCCGCCGGGGCCGGTGCCGGCGGGCGAGGAGGTCCCGGCGTCGGGGCGCCCCTGACGGCGGTACGCCGCCGGCCCCGGCGCGCCACCCCTCGTGGGCGCGCCGGAGCCGGCCGCTGCCTGTCGGCGGACGGTCCTACTTCGAGGACCCGGCCTCGTCCTCCTCCTGTGCCGCGATGATCTTCGCCAGCGCCTCCGAGACGAACGTCTCGGTCGCCGACTTGTCGATACCGAGCCCGCTGAGGACTCCCTTGCCGTCCTCCAGTTCCAGCAGGGCGAGCAGGATGTGCTCGGTGCCGACGTAGTTGTGCCCCATACGCAGGGCCTCGCGGAACGTGAGCTCCAGGGCCTTCTTCGCGCCCGCGTCGTACGGGATGAGTTCGGGCACGTCCGGCACGGCGGGCGGCAGGACCGCCTCGACCGCGTCGCGTACCGCCTCGACGCTCACACCCTGCGCGGCGATCGCCCGCGCGCCGATGCCCTTGGGCTCACTCAGCAGCCCGAGCGCGAGATGCTCCGGCCGGGTCTGGTCGTTTCCGGCCGCCCGGGACTCCTCCTGGGCGGCCATCACCACCTTCCTGGCCCGGTCGGTGAAGCGGCTGAACCCCTGACTGGCATCGAGATCCGTCCCCTCACCGGGCTTCGCGACGAACCGCTTCTGTGCGGCCTGGCGGGTGACCCCCATGCTGCGCCCGATGTCGGTCCATGAGGCGCCGGAGCGTCGTGCCTGATCCACGAAGTGACCGATGAGGTGATCGGCCACATCGCCCAGATGATCCGCGGCGATGACCGCGTCGGAGAGCTGGTCGAGAGTGTCGGTGTGAACCTTCTTGATGGCGTCGATCAGATCGTCGAGCCGGATGGGAGAAGTCATGTGTCAACCATAGGTTGACATCAAGGGAGTGTCAACTCGAAGTTGACACGTGTGAGGGTCGCCGAACCCGGCGGAAGAACGCGCGGACGTCACCCGCGAACAGATCGGGCTCCTCCATCGCGGCGAAGTGGCCACCGCGGTCGAACTCCGACCAGTGCACGATGGCGTTGTCCCGCTCGGCGATCCGCCGCACGGGCCGGGCCTGATCGGCGGCGAAGACCGCGACCCCGGTGGGTGTCAGGAGCCGCCCGCCGCGTGGCGGGTGGGACGGGTGCGCGGCCTCCCAGTAGTGACGGGCGGACGATCCGGCGGTCGCGGTCAGCCAGTAGAGCATCACGTTGGTGAGCAGCCGGTCGCGTGGCACCGCGTCCTCCGGTCTCCGGTTGGAGTCCGTCCACTCCATGAACTTCTCCACGATCCAGGCGAGTTGGCCGACGGGCGAGTCCGTCAGGCCGTACGCGAGCGTCTGCGGCCGGGTGCCCTGGATCCTCGCGTAGCCCGACATCTCCGGTCCGGCGGCCATCAGTTGGTCCAGCCGCGCGCGGTCGTCGGCGGTCAGGGCGGCGGCCTCGGCGGGATCCTCCGGCGGCAGCGTGAGCAGCGTGTTGAGATGGATCCCGACGACACGCTCGCCGTCGACCGCGGCGAGTTCGCGGGTGATCGCGTGCCCCCAGTCGCCGCCCTGCGCGCCATAGCGCTCGTACCCCAGCCGCCGCATCAACTCGGCCCAGGCCAGGGCCACCCGGTGCACGTCCCAGCCGCCCTCTCGGGTCGGTCCCGACAGGCCGTAGCCGGGAATGGACGGGATGACGAGGTCGAACGCGTCGGCCGGGTCGCCGCCGTGCGCGCCCGGGTCGGTCAACGGGCCGATGACGTCGAGGAATTCGACGACGGATCCGGGCCAGCCGTGGGTGATCAGCAGCGGCAGCGCATCGGCGCGGGCGGAACGGATATGCAGGAAGTGGACCGTGGCGCCGTCGATGACCGTCGTGAACTGCGGGAATCGGTTGAGCTGCGCCTCCTGCGCCCGCCAGTCGTACTCCGTGCGCCAGTACGTGGCGAGCTCCCGGAGATAGTGCCCCGGCACGCCCTGGGACCAGCCGGCGCCCGGGAGTTCGTCGGGCCACCGGGTGGCGGCGAGGCGGGTGGCCAGATCGTCCAGGTCGGCCTGCGGTACGTCGACGACGAACGGTTCGACGGCGGACCCGGTGTCCGGGCCGGGCCGGTTCATCGGGTGTCGCCGGCTTCCGGTTCGCCCGCGAGTGCGCGGGCGGCGGCCACCTCGGTCGCGTCCCAGCCCCAGTGTCCGTCGCCGGTCTCCCGTGCCTGGTCGTCGATCCAGCGGTTGTGCGCCTCCCAGGCGGCCTGCTTGCTGGTGCCG
Organism: Streptomyces niveus; assembly: GCF_001723055.1. GTDB lineage: Bacteria > Actinomycetota > Actinomycetes > Streptomycetales > Streptomycetaceae > Streptomyces > Streptomyces niveus. The sequence continues at coordinate 297 of NZ_MDCR01000411.1, read as the reverse complement.
AGGGCGGCGCCGATCTGGGACCACGAGGCCCCGGCCCGGCGGGCGGACCGGACGGAGAGCTGTCGGCCGTACCCCGCCTTGCGTGCGATCACCTCCCCGAGCGCCAGCAGTTCCAGCGACTCGCCCCGGGTGAGCGCGTCCGCGTCCGGGGGGACGGAGTCGTCTTCGTCGGCGGGGGACGACAGGGCGTCGCGGGTCCGCAGCGCGTCGTAGCGCGCGACGGCGCCGGGCAGCGTGTACTGGCGTTCCAGCTCGTCAGGTGTGGACATGGCTCCATCCTTCTCGTCAGGCAGGCTT
>NZ_MDCR01000410.1 GCF_001723055.1 Streptomyces niveus | reverse complement strand
ACATCGACATGGTCGAGCGCGACGATCCGGGTCTCCCCCGAGCCGTAGGCCTTGACGACCTGGCGCGCTCGACCATGTCGATGTGGACATCGCCCGTGGGCAGTTCACCGCGATCATGGGCCCGTCGGGCTCCGGCAAGTCGACGCTGATGCACTGCCTCGCCGGGCTCGACACCGTGTCCTCGGGGGAGATCTATCTCGACGAGACCGAGATCACCAAGCTCAAGGACAAGAAGCTCACGCAGCTGCGCAGGGACCGGATCGGCTTCATCTTCCAGGCCTACAACCTGCTGCCGACGCTCAACGCCCTGGAGAACATCACGCTGCCGATGGACATAGCGGGCCGCAAGCCCGACCGGCAGTGGCTCCAGCGGGTCGTGGAGACCGTCGGTCTCGCCGACCGGCTCAAGCACCGGCCCACCCAGCTCTCCGGCGGTCAGCAGCAGCGGGTGGCGGTCGCCCGCGCGCTCGCCGCCCGGCCCGAGATCATCTTCGGTGACGAGCCGACCGGAAATCTGGACTCGCGGGCCGGCGCCGAGGTGCTGAGCTTCCTGCGCAGGTCCGTGGACGAGCTGGGACAGACCATGGTCATGGTCACGCACGACCCGGTCGCCGCGTCCTACGCGGACCGGGTGCTGTATCTCGCCGACGGCCGGATCGTGGACGAGATGCGCAACCCGACCGCCGAGCAGGTCCTCGACCGCATGAAGAACTTCGACGCGCGGGGGCGGACCTCGTGACCGTCCTCAAGACCTCTCTGCGCAACTTCCTCGCACACAAGGGACGCATGGCGCTCTCCGCCGTCGCCGTCCTGCTGTCGGTGGCGTTCGTCTCCGGGACGCTCGTCTTCACCGACACCATGAACACCACGTTCGACAAGCTGTTCGCCGCCACGTCGTCCGACGTCACCGTCAGCCCCAAGGGCGCGGCGGCGGCCGACGAGATGCCGTCCCAGACCGGCAAGCCCGAGTCGCTGCCGGCCTCCGTCGTCGGCCGCGTCGAGAAGTCGGAGGGCGTGAAGTCCGCCGAGGGCGCGGTCAGCAGCATGAGCGTCACGGTCGTCGACGCCGACAACAAGAACGTGGGAGCGTCCAGCGGCGCCCCGACGATCGCGGGCAACTGGACCCGGAACGACCTGAAGTCGATGGAGATCACCTCCGGGCACGCCCCGCGCGGTCCCACCGAGGTCATGGTCGACGCCGACACCGCCGACAAGCACGACCTGAAGCTCGGCGACGAGCTGCGCACCATCGTGGTTACGGGCGACCTCAAGGCGAAGATCGTCGGCATAGCCACCTTCAAGGTGACCAACCCCGGCGCCGCCGTCGTCTACTTCGACACCGCGACCGCCCAGCGCGGACTCCTCGGCGGGACCGGTCTGTTCACGCAGATCAACGTCGTCGCCGACCAGGGCGTCAGCGACGCCCAGCTGAAGGCGGACCTGGCGGGATCGCTCGGGGGCACGTACAAGCTCCAGACGCAGAAGGAGACGGCGGACGCGGGCCGCGACAGCGTCGGCTCGTTCCTCGACGTGATGAAGTACGCGATGCTCGGCTTCGCCGGGATCGCCTTCCTCGTCGGCATCTTCCTGATCGTCAACACCTTCTCCATGCTGGTCGCCCAGCGGACCCGGGAGATCGGCCTGATGCGGGCCATCGGGTCCAGCCGTAAGCAGGTCAACCGCTCGGTGCTGCTGGAGGCCGTGCTGCTCGGCATCGTCGGCTCCGTCGCCGGTGTCGCGGCGGGCGTCGGACTGGCCGTCGGTCTGATGGAACTGATGTCTTCCATGGGTATGGAGCTGTCCACCCAGGACCTCACGGTGAAGTGGACGACGCCCGCGATCGGACTGGCGCTCGGGGTGATCGTCACCGTCCTTGCCGCGTACATACCGGCCCGCAGGGCCGGGAAGATCTCGCCGATGGCGGCGCTGCGGGACGCCGGCACGCCGGCCGACGGCCGCGCCGGACGGATCCGGGGCGCGATCGGCCTGGTCCTCACCGGCGGTGGTGTCGCCGCGCTCCTCGTCTCCACCGGGGCCGAGAAGGCGAGCGAGGGCTCCCTGTACCTCGGGCTGGGCGTGGTGTTCACGCTCATCGGCTTCGTCGTCATCGGCCCGCTGCTCGCCGGGTTCTTCGTCAAGGTCCTGAGCGCGGTCGTGCTGCGGGTCTTCGGCCCCGTCGGCCGCATGGCCGAGCGCAACGCGCTGCGCAACCCGCGGCGTACGGGAGCCACGGGCGCGGCCCTGATGATCGGCCTGGCCCTGGTGGCGTGCCTGTCGGTGGTCGGCTCGTCCATGGTCGCCTCCGCGACGGACGAGCTGGACAAGACGGTCGGCGCGGACTTCATCGTCCAGTCCAACACCGGTCAGCCGATCGTGCCGCAGGCCCAGGAGGCGCTGGAGAAGGCGCCGGACATCAAGCACGTCACCGAGTACAAGCTGATCGACGCGGTGCTGACCACGCCCGACGGCAAGACCGCCAAGGACGAAGTGGTGGCGGCCGACCCGACGTACGCGCAGGATCTGCGCCGCGAGACCGTCGGGGGTGAGCTGTCCGCCGCGTACGGCAAGAACGCGATGTCCGTCGGGGACGTGTTCGCCAAGGAGCACGACGTCTCGGTGGGGGACGAACTGACCGTCGCCTTCAAGGGCGGTGAGAGCGCCAAGCTCAAGGTCGCGGCGATCACCTCGGACGACGTGTCCGTGGACAAGGGCGCCAAGTACATGTCCATCGACACGGCCGCGGAGTATCTGACGCCGGAGAAGATGCCGAAGAACATCATCATGTTCGCGGCGGCCGACGACGGCAAGGAGAAGGAGGCGTACGCGGCGCTGAAGGACTCGATGGCGGCGTACCCGCAGTACAAGGTCCAGGACCAGACGGACTTCAAGCAGGATCTGAAGGACCAGATCGGCCAGTTGCTCAACATCGTCTACGGTCTGCTCGGACTGGCGATCATCGTCGCGGTGCTGGGAGTGGTGAACACCCTCGCGCTGTCGGTCGTCGAGCGGACCAGGGAGATCGGACTGCTGCGGGCCATCGGCCTGTCGCGCCGTCAACTGCGCCGCATGATCCGGCTGGAGTCGGTGGTCATCGCCCTCTTCGGAGCGCTGCTCGGCCTCGGTCTGGGCATGGGCTGGGGCACGGCGGCCCAGCAACTCCTCGCCCTGGAGGGGCTGGAGGTCCTGGAGATCCCCTGGCCGACGATCATCGGGGTGTTCGTGGCCTCGGCGTTCGTGGGACTGTTCGCCGCGCTCGTCCCGGCCTTCCGGGCCGGCCGGATGAACGTCCTGAACGCCATCGCGACGGACTAAACCGAACATTGGCCGATAGTTGGCCAACGTACATTTTCGGCTCCGGTGGGCGTCCTTCACGCCCATCGGAGCCGATTTCGTTGCCGCAGGTCACAGCCGTGCTGACAACAAGCTGCGCGCGTAGATGCAGCAAGCTGACAAGCCCCGGCCCCCCAATTCGAGACACCCGCTGTCATCGTCTGTCCCACCGGAAGCGATCCGGACCGACGGAACGATTCAACAGGGGGAATTGTGCTCGGTGTACCGCACTCCAACTCCAAGAAGAACACGGCCCGTTCGCGCAGCGCTCGTATCGCACGTACCGCCCTCGTCCTTGGTTTCTGTACGGCCGCACTGACCCTGTCCACGGGGGTCGCCTCCGCCGCCGCGCCCGTCGGCGGGGACACCGTGATCACGAGCAAGCTTGTCAACGGCTGGGACTGAGGCGTAGCCCGTGCGGTTTCAGCTCCTCGGGCCGCTCAGCATCACGGACGGCTCCGACACCGTCGTCCTCCAGCCGTCCAAACCCACCATCCTCCTCGCCTCACTGCTTCTGCACGCGAACTCGGTCGTCTCCGCCGACTACTTGCAGCGGACCATGTGGGGCGAGGAACAGCCGGCCACCTCACGGGCCGCGCTCCAGACGTGTGTGCTGCGGCTGCGCCGGCTGTTCACCAAGCACGGTGTGACCGAGACACCCATCGAGGCCGTGCCCGGTGGCTACCGGATCACGGCCGGGCCCCGGCATCTCGACCTGATCGGTTTCCGGGAAGAGGTACGGCGCGCCGAGGAGACGGCCGACCCGGAGAGCGAACTGCACGTACTCAAAGGGGCGTTGTCGCTGTGGGAGGGCTCCGTCCTGGCCAACGTCCGCTCCGACGTACTGCACCGCGACGAAGTCCCCCGGCTCGTCGAGGAGCGGCTGCGGATCCTGGAGCGCGCCTGCGACCTCAAGCTGCGGCTCGGCCGCTGCGGCGAGGCGCTGGTGGAGCTGTGGAGCGCCAGCCGGGCACACCCCGGTCATGAGCGGTTCCGAGAACAGCTCATCGAGGCCCTGTACCGCACGGGCCGGCAGACGGAGGCACTCGCCGAGTACCGGCTGGTCAAGGACTATCTGCACGACGAGTTGGGCGTGGATCCCTCACCCGCGCTGCGCCGGCTGGAGATGGCGATCCTGCGCGGCGAGGACCTCGGACCCGCCGAGGACCGGCAACCGGCCGGTCCGGCGTACGTCTCCAACGGGGGCGGCGGTCAGCAGGAGCAGAGCCCTGCCGCCACCGCCGCGCCCGCGCCCGCCCCGAAGGCGATGGTGGGACCGGTCGCCACCGTGCACTCCTTCACCGGGCGCGCCGCCGAGTGCGCCGCGCTGCGGGAGAGGCTGACCGCACCCGGCCAGGACCCCGTCACCCTCCTGGTGTCCGGGGCGCCCGGCATCGGCAAGACCGCGCTCGCCCGGCACCTCGCGCACCAGGTCAAGGACGCTTTCCCGGCAGGGCTGTTCATGGTGCGGATGGTCGCCCCGGACGGCACACCGCGCAGCCCCGAGGACGCGGCGGCCGAGGTGTCCGCCGCCCTGCGCGAACGGGTACCCGGCGAACGCGCCCTGCTCCTGCTGGACGACGTGGTCGACGCCGAGCAGGTCAGGCAACTGCTGCCGGCCGGCACCGAGGGCGCGGCCGTCGTCACCAGCCGGCGCGGCCTCGCCGGTCTCGTCGCCACCCACGGCGGCTGGGTGCTGCGGCTCGGCACCTTCAGCGAGGAGGAGTCGTACGCGCTGCTGCTCGCCGTCCTCGGCGCCGAACGCGTCGAGGCCGAACCCGAGGCGGCCCGCAGCCTCGCCGAGGCCTGCGGCCACCACCCGCTCGCCCTGCGCATCATGTCGGCCCGGCTGCTCACCCGGCCGGCGCTGCGGCTGGCCGACTCCGTCAGCTGGCTGGCCGAGGACCCGCTGGCGCGGCTCTCGCTCGCCGACTCACCCGAGTTGTCGGTGCACCGCGTGCTCGGCGGGGCGCTCGACCGGCTCGATCCCCGGCTCGCCGACGCCTTCCTGAAGGTCGCCGCGCAGATCCCCGACCACTTCACGGCCGAGGACGGCGTACGCGTACTCGGCATGTCCCCCGCCGAGGCGGACGACGTACTGGACCGGCTCGCCGACGCCGGACTGCTGGAAGAAGGGCCGCCCGGCCCCTACCGGGTGCACGAACTGCTCCGTGTGTACGCGCGCAGAACCGCGCCGTATCGATCCCGACCGATACAGAAGGTGTGAATCCCATGGCTGTAGAAGCGACCCCGACGGCCGCCGCGCCTCCTGCCGCCAAGGCCCAGCGGGCCCCGCAGGCCGCGCGGGCCGCAGGGGCGGCGACCGCCGTGTCCGCCTTCGAAGCCCTGGCCGGCACCAGGCCCCGGGTCCGCCGGGACGTGCTCTTCACCGAGACACCCGGCGGGGTCCTCTTCCACAACGCCGACGGCGGCTTCCATCTCACCGGCCGCACCGCCTACCGCTTCGCCTCGCTGATGGTGCCGCACCTCGCGGGCCACCACCGGCTCGGGGACATCTGCCAGGGTTTCGGCCCCGCGCAGCAGGCCATGGCCGCCGAACTGGTCAAGACGCTGTACGAGCGCGGCTTCGCCCGTGACATCCCCGACGACGAGACCGCCACCGACACCACCACCGACGCCACCCGCACCCCCGTCCCCAAC
>NZ_MDCR01000041.1 GCF_001723055.1 Streptomyces niveus | reverse complement strand
CTTCGTCGGAACATCCGGCATTCCGAGTGAAATCGCAGTCATCTGCTGTACAACCCCAAGGTGTGGACCATGGTCCCGAGTTCGGCGGGCTCCAACCATCGAGATTACGGCACCGGCCCGCCGTACGAGCACATCGCTGCGCGCAGACCCTCCAAATGCCTACGGCCGGGCGCGAAGAGACACCCGGCCGTAAACCTGAAGCCGCCTCGACGCCCCGAGCTGTTCCCCATCACTTGGAGGATCCGGGCGCCGGGCTCCCCCGCCGCCTTACGAGATCTTGACCGGGTTCACCACGTCGGCGATCAGCACCAGGAGCGTGAAGCAGATGAAGACCCCGGCCACGACGTACGCGACGGGCATGAGCTTCGCGACGTCGAAGGGGCCCGGGTCGGGCCTCTTGAAGAGGCGGGCGAGTTTCCGCCGCGCGGACTCCCACAGGGCCCCCGCCATGTGACCGCCGTCGAGCGGCAACAGCGGCAGCATGTTGAAGAGGAACAGCGAGAGATTGAATCCGGCCAGCAGGAACAGCATCATCGCCATCTGGTTCTGCGTCGGGACGTCCAGCGTCATCACCTCGCCGCCGATCCGCGCGGCGCCGACGACGCCCACGGGCGAGTCGTCCTTGCGGTCACCGTCGGAGAAGGCGGCGTTCCACAGATCGGGGATCTTGGACGGCAGCGCGACGATCGACTCGACACCGGTGACGATCATGTCGCCCATGCGGTCGACGGACTCGCCGAAGGAGAGCGGGACGATCTCGGTGGCGGCGGCGAAGCCCAGATAGCCGGCGGGTACGAACTTGTCCGGAACGACCTCCCCGTCGGAGTTCTTCTGCGCCACCATGTTCTTCGCGAGCGTCGCCTGGAGGACCTGCTCCTTGCCGTCACGTTCGACCGTGATGGTGGCGGGGCCGATCGTCTCGCGGATGAGGCCGGACAGCGCGGACCAGTCGTCGACCCGCTGTCCGTTGAAGGCGACGATCTTGTCGCCCTCTTTAAGACCGGCGGCGCGGGCAGGCGACACGGGGTCGCTCGCCTCGCACTTCTCGCGCGCAACATCTTGAGAGATGACGCACTTCTGAACGCCCGCGACCTCGGTGGTCTGGGTCTGGAAGCCGAAGCTCATCGCGACGCCCATGAAGATCACGACGGCGAGGACCAGATTCATGAACGGTCCCGCGAACATCACGATCACGCGCTTCCACGGCTTACGCGTGTAGAAGAGCTTGGTCTCGTCGCCCTCCTGAAGCTCCTCGAAGGCCGCCGAGCGGGCATCCTCGATCATGCTGCGCCAGGGCGACGTGGACCGTGCCTCGATGCGCCCGTCGGCGCCCGGCGGGAACATCCCGATCATGCGGATGAAGCCACCGAGCGGGATGGCCTTGAGCCCGTACTCGGTGTCGCCCTTCTTGCGCGACCAGAGCGTGGGGCCGAATCCGACCATGTACTGAGGCACGCGGATGCCGAAGAGCTTGGCCGTCGACAGATGGCCCAGCTCGTGCAACGCGATGGAGAAGAGCAGTCCCACGGCGAAGATCGCGATGCCGAGGACTGTCAACAGGATCGTCATGCGCGGGCCTCCGCTGGCTGTGCTTCGCCGAATTTCTCTGCCATCTCGCGGGCCCGGGCACGTGCCCAGGTCTCCGCCTCAAGGACGTCGGCCACAGTGAGCGAGGTTCCCCTGGTGGGCTGTCCGTGCTCGGCGACGACTTCGGTGACGGTATCCATGATGCCGTTGAACGGCAGCCGCCCCGCCAGGAACGCGTCCACGCACTCCTCGTTGGCGGCGTTGAACACCGCCGGAGCCGTACCGCCCAGCGATCCGACGTGCCGGGCGAGTCCCACCGACGGGAAGGCCTCGTTGTCGAGCGGGAAGAACTCCCAGGTCGAGGCGGTGGACCAGTCGAAGGCGGGCGCGGCGTCCGGTACCCGTACCGGCCAGCCGATACCCACGGCGATCGGCCCGCTCATGTCGGGCGGCGTGGCCTGCGCGAGGGTCGAGCCGTCCGTGAACTCCACCATGGAGTGGACGTACGACTGGGGGTGGACGACGACCTCGATGCGTTCGAAGGGGATGTCGTACAGCAGATGCGCCTCGATGACCTCCAGCCCCTTGTTGACGAGGGTGGCGGAGTTGATCGTGATCACGGGGCCCATGGCCCACGTGGGGTGCGCGAGGGCGGCGTCGGGGGTGACGTGGGCCAGTTCCGCCTTCGTACGGCCGCGGAAGGGGCCGCCGGAGGCCGTGACGACCAGCTTGCGGACGTCGGCGCGGGTGCCCGCCGCGAGGGCCTGGAAGAGCGCGGCGTGCTCGGAGTCGACCGGGATGATCTGTCCCGGCCTGGCGAGCGCCTTGACCAACGGGCCGCCGACGATCAGCGACTCCTTGTTGGCGAGGGCGAGCGTGCGGCCCGCTTCGAGGGCGGCGAGCGTGGGCGCGAGACCGATGGAGCCGGTGATGCCGTTGAGCACCGTGTGGCACGGGGACGTCGCGAGGTCGGTGGCGGCGTCCGGCCCCGCCAGGATCTCGGGGAGCGGCTCGGAGCCGTACTCCGCGGCCAGCGCCTCGCGCAGCGCGGGCACGGCGTCCTCGCGGGCGACCGCGACGGTGCGCACCCGGAGCTGTCGCGCCTGTTCGGCGAGCAGTCCGACCCGTCCGCCTGCGGCGGACAGCGCGGTGAGACGGAAGCGGTCGGGGTTGCGCAGGACCAGGTCGATCGCCTGGGTGCCGATGGACCCGGTGGAGCCGAGGACGACGATGTCCCGGCGGCCTTCGGACGCGTCGAAGGCGATGTGGGGGTCGGCGAGTGGGGCTGGACTGTCGCTCATGGCCCCATTCTTGCCGCATCGGGGGACGGTGCGGGCCGCGAGGGCCAAAAACAGGGCGTGGGACAAGCGTGGGGTGGGCGTGGACCGACCCGGGCCGAGCCTGGGCCGGTCCCGGACGTCAGCGCGTCGAGGCCGCCTCGAACTTCTTCCACTGCGCCGTGATGACCTCCTCGGGCACCTTGCCGATGTCCTTCGTGTCCAGGATGTCGGCCCGGAAGGAGAGGGTGGTGGCGCCGGAGCGTACGACGGTGAGGTACTCGTACAGCTTCAGCGTGCCCTTCACGTCGAGGATCGTGAAGCGGTACGCCTGCGCCTCGTCGCCGTGGTCGGGCGCCTTGACCGGCTCGACCTTCAGATACTGCCCCTTGGCGACGGCCCGGTTCTCGACGAAGCCTCCCGCGCACGCCTTGCCGGCCGCGCCGAGGGCCTTCATGACGCCGACGGCGCCGCCTCCGTTGTAGGAGCGGAGCTGTACGGCGACGGTTGCGCCCACCATCTCCTCGGCGACGTCGACGTTGCGGTGGACCTCGGACGCCGGGTCGAAGGCTGTGGCGCCCTTGGCCAGGCTGACGAGCGGCTGGCAGGCGGCGGGGTCGGCGGTGTAGTCCTCGCCCTGGGGCTCGCCGAGGGAGAACTCCCCGGCGGTGTACTTGCCGATCTTCTCGCCGTCGGTGAAGGCGAGAGCCGTGAGGTCGCGTTGGCTCAGGGCCCCGCTTCCGCCGGAGGTGCCGAGCTCGCCCGAGCCGGCCGATGCGGCGGATTCGGCGGATTCGGCGGCATCCTCGGCGCCGTCGGCAGGGGTGGACGCGGGGGCTTTGCCGTCCGTACGGGCGTCCTTGCCGCCCTTGCCGCCGTCGGTCGCCCCGTCGCCACCGCACGCCGCGGCACCGGTCAGTACGGCGCCGACGAGCGCGAGAGCCGCGGCGCGGCGCAGCCGTGCACGTCGGCCGCCGGACCGTCCCTGGTTGCCCGCCCCGAACATGCCTGCCCCAATCGTCGGTCGACGGCGCCCGCGGTTTCGATCACGCGGTCGGTGCTCCGTGCGGTCATGTCGAGGCTCGATTGTGCGGCATGCGGACCACCGGGGTCACGCGCCGTCGGGGCGGAGACGCCGCGCCGGCTTGGGCCACGCCGGGTGGAGACACTTCGGTGAGTTACGGCATCCGCATTGACACACCTCACGCGCGGCGTGATTCTGAGAGCGCTCTCAGAAAGGTCTGTACCTGAAGAGTCGTCGCCTTCCGGTTCCCGCCACTCCCCGCTACCGGTTCCGGCACCCGGCCCTTCAGTCGCACCCGCCTCACCGGCGGCGTCCGTACGTCAGATTCCGCCCCCCACCACCCCCACTGGGATCTACCTGACGAGGAGGAAGAGCGAGTGCCTGCGATACGCAAGCTGCTGGCTTCTCTGGCCGCCTCGGTGGTCTTCACCACCGGATTCACGGCCTTGACCGCCACGGCCCCGGCCGAGGCCGCCGTTCCCAACACCATTCCGTTCACCATCACGAACAACTCCGCGCGTGGCGAACAGGTCTACATCTACAACCTCGGTACAGAGCTCTCGTCCGGCCGGCAGGGCTGGGCCGACTCCAACGGCACCTTCCACGCATGGCCCGCCGGCGGCAATCCGCCGACCCCGGCGCCCGACGCATCGATCGCCGGACCGGCCCCGGGCCAGAGCAAGACGATCCAGCTGCCGAAGTTCTCGGGGCGGGTCTACTTCTCGTACGGCCAGAAGCTCGACTTCAGGCTGACGACCGGCGGCCTGGTCCAGCCCGCCGTGCAGAATCCGAACGACCCGAACAGGAACATCCTCTTCAACTGGTCGGAGTACACGCTCAACGACTCCGGTCTGTGGATCAACAGCACCCAGGTCGACATGTTCTCGGCGCCGTACGCGGTCGGCGTCAAGGGCCCCGACGGGACCACCAAGACCACGGGCCATCTGAAGGCGGGTGGCTACAACGGCTTCTTCAACTCTCTCAGGGCGCAGCCCGGCGGCTGGGCGGGTCTGATCCAGACCCGGTCGGACGGCACCGTCCTGCGCGCTCTGGCGCCCGGTCACGGCATCGCGTCCGGCGCCCTGCCGGCCGGCGTCATGAACGACTACATCGACCGGGTATGGGCGAAGTACGCCAACTCGCCACTCACGGTGACCCCGTTCGCGAATCAGCCGGCGGTCAAATATGTCGGCAGGGTCTCCGGCAACGTCATGAACTTCACCAACACCTCCGGCGCGGTGGTCACTTCGTTCCAGAAGCCCGACGCGGACAGCATCTTCGGCTGCTACAAGCTCCTCGACGCCCCCAACGACCAAGTACGGGGCCCGATTTCACGCACGCTGTGCGCGGGGTTCAACCGCTCCACGCTGCTGAGCAACCCCAACCAGCCGGACGCCGGTTCGGCGGACTTCTACAAGGACTCCGTCACCAACCACTACTCCCGGAAGATCCACGAGCAGATGGTCGACGGCAAGGCGTACGGCTTCGCCTTCGACGATGTCGGGGCCCACGAGTCGCTGGTGCACGACGGCGACCCGCGGCAGGCTTTCCTCACGCTCGACCCGTTCAACTGAGGCGACGTCTCACCAACGCCCCGGGCCGCGCCTTCCGTAAGGAGGACGCGGCCCGGGTCGCTCAGCGGATCGGCCGGCGGACGTTGTCCCGCTCGGACGGACCCGGCGTGGCGTCGGCGATCCAGGGGCCGTCGCCGCTCGGGTCGATGACGCCCTCCTCCAGCCAGGTGTAGGTGCCGGCCAGCACGCCGTTCACGACCTTGCGGTCGACGTCGTCCGTGTTCGACCACAGCCGCGTGAACAGCTCCTCGACACGGATCCGGGACTGCCGGCAGAACACGTCGGCGAGCTGGTACGCCTCCCGCCCGTGTTCCCCCTGCGTGCGCAGCATCTCGGCGCGTACACACGCCGCGCTCATCGCGAACAGCTCGGCGCCGATGTCCACGATGCGCCCCAGGAAGCCCTGCTTGGTCTCCATCCGGCCCTGCCAGCGCGACATGGCGTAGAAGGTCGAGCGGGCGAGCTTGCGCGACGTCCGCTCGACGTAGCGCAGGTGCGCGGAGAGATCCAGATGCCCCTTGGGGTGAAACTCCGCATAGGAGTTGGGCAGTTGACCGGGGCCGGCGACGAGCTTCGGCAGCCAGCGCGCGTAGAAGGCGCCCGCCTGCGCCCCGGCCTTCGCCTTGTCGGACAGCGTCTTGTCCGGGTCGATGATGTCACCGGCCACCGCCAGGTGCGCGTCGACGGCCTCGCGGGCGATCAGCAGGTGCATGATCTCCGTGGAACCCTCGAAGATCCGGTTGATCCGCATGTCGCGCAGGACCTGCTCGGCGGGTACGGCGCGTTCGCCGCGGGCCGCCAGCGAGTCCGCCGTCTCGAAGCCCCGTCCGCCGCGGATCTGGACGAGTTCGTCCGCCATCAGCCAGCCCATCTCGGAGCCGTACAGCTTGGCCAACGCCGCCTCGATACGGATGTCGTTGCGGTCCTCGTCGGCCATCTGGGACGCGAGGTCGACCACGGCCTCCAGCGCGAACGTCGTCGCCGCGATGAACGAGATCTTCTCCCCCACCGCCTCGTGGTGGGCGACGGGTTTGCCCCACTGCTCGCGCGCCGCCGTCCACTCGCGGGCGATCTTGAGGCACCACTTGCCTGCGCCGACGCACATCGCGGGAAGCGACAGACGGCCGGTGTTGAGGGTGGTGAGGGCGATCTTGAGACCGGCGCCCTCGGGGCCGATGCGATTGGCCGCCGGGACTCGTACCTGGTGGAAGCGGGTGACCCCGTTCTCCAGACCGCGCAGACCCATGAAGGCGTTGCGGTTCTCCACCGTGATGCCGGGCGAGTCCGCCTCGACGACGAAGGCGGTGATGCCGCCCTTGTGGCCCTCCGACTTCGGTACGCGGGCCATCACGACAAGGAGGTCGGCGACGACGCCGTTGGTGGTCCAGAGCTTCACGCCGTCCAGGACGTAGTCGTCGCCGTCGGGCACCGCCGTGGTGGCGAGCCGCGCGGGGTCGGAGCCGACGTCGGGCTCCGTGAGGAGGAACGCCGAGATGTCCGTACGGGCGAGGCGCGGCAGGAACGTGTCCTTCTGTTCCTGTGTGCCGAACATTTTGAGCGGCTGCGGTACGCCGATGGACTGATGCGCGGAGAGCAGGGCGCCGATCGACGCGTTCGCCATGCCGACCAGGGCGAGGGCCTTGTTGTAGTACACCTGGGTGAGGCCGAGACCGCCGTATTTCCTGTCGATCTTCATGCCGAAGGCGCCGAGTTCCTTGAGGCCGTCGACCACCTCGTCGGGAATGCGCGCCTCGCGCTCGATCTGCGCCCCGTCGATCCGTGTCTCGCAGAACTCGCGCAACGTGGCCAGGAAGGCCTCTCCGCGCCGTACGTCCTCCGCCGGGGGTGCGGGGTGGGGATGGATGAGATCGAGCCGGAAACGGCCGAGGAACAGCTCCTTGGCGAAGCTCGGCTTGCGCCAGCCCTGCTCACGGGCGGCCTCGGCCACCTGTCGTGCTTCCCTCTCGGAGACCTTGGGCTCCGGGACCTGGGCCGTGTCGAACGAATCGGATGGAGCGGACATCGGGAACTCACCTCGCCGCGAACGTCGGGTCGATGGGCCCGACCGGCCAAGGCGTTGTCCTGTCGCCCTGGTGGGAAAGGTACCGGCCGGTACTACTCGTCCGTATCTACCCGAATACCGAGGGTGTGGCCAGTCCTGACACAGACCGTCGGGTCCGCGGGGCGGGGTCCGTACGCGTACACGGAAAAGGCCGGGGCCGCCCTACGGCGGCCCCGGCCCGCTCTCCTCAGTACGAATGCGCGTGGCGCTTGCGGTCCGCGCGCGGTCCGTCAGAGGGCGAGGCCCGTGAAGACCATCACGCGCTCGTAGGTGTAGTCGTCCATCGCGAACCGCACGCCCTCGCGGCCGACGCCGGACTGCTTGACGCCGCCGTACGGCATCTGGTCGGCGCGGTAGGAGGGGACGTCGCCCACGATCACGCCGCCGACCTCCAGGGCCCGGTGGGCGCGGAACGCGGCCTGCACGTCGTGGGTGAACACGCCCGCCTGGAGGCCGTACTTGGAGTCGTTCACGGTGTCGAACGCCGCGTCCTCGCCGTCGACCTGGCTGAGGGTGAGGACGGGGCCGAAGACCTCCTCGCAGGAGATCGTGACGTCCGCCGGGACATCGGCGAGGACGGTGGGCGCGTAGGAGGCACCGTCGCGCTTGCCGCCGGCCAGGAGCCGGGCGCCCGCCTGTACGGCCTCGTCGACCCACGCCTCGACCCGCTTGGCGGCGTCCTCGCTGACGAGGGGGCCGACGTCCGTCGCGTCGTCGGACGGGTCTCCGGTGACCTGCGCCTCGACGGCGGCGACGATCTTCGGTACCAGGCGCTCGTACAGGGAGGCGTCCGCGACGACACGCTGCACCGAGATGCAGGACTGGCCGCCCTGGTAGTTGGAGAACGTACCGATCCGGGTCGCCGCCCAGTCGAGGTCCTTCTCGCTGGCGTAGTCGGCGAGGACAACTGCCGCACCGTTGCCGCCGAGTTCGAGGGTGCAGTGCTTGCGCGGCACCGAGTCCATGATGGCGAAGCCGACCTTGTCGGAGCCGGTGAAGGAGATCACCGGCAGGCGCTCGTCCTGTACGAGGGTGGGCATCCGGTCGTTGGCGACGGGCAGCACCGACCAGGAGCCGACGGGCAGCTCGGTCTCGGCGAGCAGTTCACCGATGAGCAGGCCGGAGAGCGGCGTCGCCGGGGCGGGCTTGAGGATGATCGGGGCGCCGACGGCGATGGCCGGGGCGATCTTGTGGGCACAGAGATTCAGCGGGAAGTTGAACGGCGCGATGCCGAGGACGACGCCGCGCGGGAAGCGACGGGTCAGCGCGAGGCGACCGACGCCGCCGGCGTCGGTGTCGAGTCGCTGGGCCTCGCCGCCGTTGAACCGACGGGACTCCTCGGCCGCGAACCGGAAGACGGAGACGGCGCGGCCCACCTCGCCGCGTGCCCACTTCATGGGCTTGCCGTTCTCCGCGGAGATCAGACGGGCGATCTCCTCGGTGCGCTCGACGAGACGCCGCGACACATGGTCGAGCGCCGCGGCCCTGACATGCGCGGGCGTCGCGGCGAACTCGTCGCGCACGGCGTACGCGGCGGCCACGGCCTCCTCGACCTGTGCCTCTGTCGGGACGGCGACCTTGCCGACGAGCCGGCCGTCCCACGGGGAGGTGACGTCGAGAGTCTCCTCCCCGGTGGCCTGGCGTCCGGCGAGCCAGAAGGCATGGGTGGCTGCCACAGTTTCGTTCGGCATTTGCGAGTCCCGGCCCTTCCGAAGTGGTGGAGATGTCCCCTCCACCGTAGGGGCCCGGGGCGCGCACGGGATTTGTCCGGGATGGAGTGGTGGCAGGTGCGGGCTGCGACGCTTTGGCATACGGGGCGGAAGCTCGCGGCGGGGCTCATGGGCTGGCGTCGATCATCCGGGCACCGGCCGAAGCGGAGCTCGTGCGGCAAATCCGGAACACGTCGCGGGAGTTGAGGCGGACGGCGCTGTGCGGGCGGGCGTTCGTCAGGTTCCCGGCGGCGTCGCCGAGGTGGTCTTCAGGGCCAGCCAGAGCTCCATCCGGACGTCCGGGTCGTCCAGTGTGCGGCCCAGGATCTCCTCCACACGGCGCATGCGGTAACGGAGCGTATGCCGGTGGACGCCCAGATCGGCCGCCGCGGCGTCCCACTGGCCATGGCGGGAGAGCCAGGCCCTGAGGGAGTCCACCAGGTCGCCGCGCCCTTTGGCGTCGTGCTCGTACAGCGCGCGCAGCATGCCGTCCGCGAAGGCACGCACGGCGTCGTCGGCGAGGAGCGGCAGGAGCGAACCGGCCGCCAGTTCCTCGTGCTCCACCAGCGCGCGGCCCCGTCGTCGCGCGACGGACAGTGACTGTTCGGCCTGTTTGTACGCGCCCGCAGCCGCGATCGGCCCCGTCGGGGCGGAGAGGCCGATGACGACGCCGGCGTCGTCCGCCTCCTGCTGCTTGTACGTCTCGCAGGCCAGGGCGACCGCACCGGCGTCCGCCGCGAGCACGACGAGCCGTTCCTCGCCGTCGGGCACGGCGAGCACGGCTTCGCCGCCGTGCGCCGCCGACGCCTCCAGCGAATCGGTCAGCGACTGGAGCGGGTGGCCGGCGGCGGGGTCACGAGGCTCGCTCCCGGCCTCTGCCGGTTCGGCGATCAGCAGCCGGAACGGGGCGTCCAGCAGCCCTCCGTACAGATCCCCCGCCACCGCCCGCGCGTGGTCGGGCTGGCCGGAGAGCAGCATCCGCAGCACCGCGGAACCGAGTCGCTGCTCGGCCTCCTGGAGCGCGCGTGAACGCTCGGTGGTCAGTGTCAGGAGCGCGACGGCGGAGTGCACCGCGTATCGCGCCGCCGTGCCCAGCGCCGCCCCCGTACCGACGGCCAGGGCGCCCCGTACACGACGGCCGCTGCCCAGCGACTGGAGCTCGACCCGGTCGTCGGGGTCGCCGACCACGGCGCTGGCGGGCGCGGGGCGCTCCCGCAGCCGCTCCACCTCGGGCGAGAGGCGGGCGGCGCGGCGTGCCGCCCATTCGGGGGCTGCGGCGATCACCGCGCCCGTCGCGTCGTACAGCGCCGCCCAGCCGTCGATGTGCGCGGCAAGGCGGGCCAGCAGCACGGCGGGGCCCTCGGAGAGAGCCGCGCGGGTCAGCTCCCGCTGCGCCTCGAAGCCCGCCGTGACCGCCCGGTACTGATCGGCGGCTATCGCCGCCGAGACGGCCTTGCTGATGGCGAGGAAGGGCGTACGACGGGGCACTGCCAGCAAGGGCAGCCCCTCCGCCCGTGCGGCGTCGACCAGGGCATCCGGGATGTCCTCGTAGTTGACGCCGACGGCGAAGCCGAGCCCGACGACGCCGGCGCCCACGAGGCGCCGTACGTAGCGCCGCATGGCCTCGGGATCCTCGGCATGCAGGGTGACGGCGGTGACAAGCAGCAGTTCGCCGCCGTCCATGTACGGCACCGGGTCTTCGAGTTCACTCACATGCGCCCAGCGCACCGGCGTATCGAGCCGGTCCTCCCCCGCGCGCACGGTGAGCTTGAGCGCCGAATGCTGGATGAGCGAGGCGAGGGTGGGCGGCATGGCGGACCGTGGGACCTTCGTGAAGAGGACGGGCGGATTGTTTTCGCCGTCTCGTAGAAACGGCCTACTCCAATTCTGCCAGGGTGTACGAGAACAGCGGGAGGCGTCCAGATGACGCCGGCCGCACGCGCCCTCGGCCCGGGAATCCCCTGGGGCGACCCGGGCGACATCGCCTTCGTACAGAGACCGTCCTGCACCCAGGGTCGCTCGGGTCGCCTAGGTACGGAGGTCCACCAGCATGGGTGGCGCGTGCTCCCCGCCGACCGTGGTCAGCGAGAGCACGGCGTGGCCCGCCGGAACGGAGTGGGCCAGTTCGGAGGCCGACCAGCGTTCGCGCTCGACCTCCCGGACCGTGACCGCCTCGGCGGTGGCCGCCTTGCCGGTCACCAGCCGTCGCATGAAATGCAGTGCCTTGGTGAGCGGCTCGTCGGAGATGATCTGCCGGTTGGTGACGTCACGGGTCTGGACCCACTCGGTGCCCCAGCTCTCCGCGAACCGCCCGCCGTCCCACGGGCCCAGCCCGGAGAACGCCATGCGGCAGCCCACGGCGCCGAGGAGCGGGCCGCGCAGCGGATCGGGGACGTCTTCCAGGGTGCGTAGCGCCAGGACCACCCCGGCGTTCGCCGAGCGCAGTCGCTGGATGGCGCGGACGGAGTCGCCCGTCACGGTGTACGTCGCGTCGTCCAGGACGAGGCAGGCGAACAGCGAACGGTCCGTGCGGGCAAGAGCGGCATCCGTGAACTGGGCGAGGAGGAGCCTGGCGATGATCCGGGACGCCTCCGCGTGGCCCCGCTCGGGCAGGTCGATCCTGACCCTCAGGGGATGCTCGATGGCGCGCAGCGAGAACGAGCGACCGCTGCCGTCCGTACGGAAGAACTCGGCGAATGCGGGCCGGTCGAGGAAGGCGAGGCGTTCGGCCAGGAGCACGCCGATGTCGTCGCCACGCGTCGACTGCCGCTCACGTGCGTCGAGCTCGCGCAGTTGGGCCGCCGCGCCGGGGTCGCCGGACGACTCCAGCGCGGTCCGCAGCCCCTGCACGGCCACGGGGGATCCGCCGATCAGCTCCCGCAGTTCCGGGACGGCGGGGAAATGCCCGTGCACGCTGCGGTACGGGCCGATGAGCTGGGCGAGCGCGGTCGCGGCCCTGCGCCTGTCGCCACCCGGGAGACCGGCCGCCAGGTCCCCCACGAGGGCCTCCGACAGCGTCCTGGCGGCCTCGTCCGGGTCGTCGGCGCTTCCGTAGAGGTCGAGGTCGTGGGTGGCGCCCGGGCGGCCGACAGCGATCACGAGGTCGAAGGAGTCGTCGGGGGCGAGCGCCGCCCCGTAGGCGGTGACGGCGACGACGGCGGCGCGGTTCGCGAGCGCCTGGAGGCAGAGCGACTCGACGACGGGGCGGACCAGTCTGACCGTCTTGCCGGAGCCTGCGGGACCGACCGCCAGGAGCGAGGTGCCGAGCAGCCCCGGCTCCAGCGCGAGGCCGGTGGTGCGCCGCGCGTACGGGTTGCGCGGGTGGTCCGCCACGGTGCCGATCCTGACCTGCCCGGTGGCGAGGTCGTGGTTCGCCGTACGCAGCGGCAGGTCCCGCTCACCCGAAGGGTGGGCGCAGGCGCCCGCCCCGTGGGCGCGGACGGTGTCGGTGAAGGCCGGCAGCCGTTCGGGCCGGGTACGGACGCCCTGCCAGGCGCGGCGGATCCGCGCGTAGTCGACGTCGCCGAGGGTGCCGCGCCGTACGGCTTCGGCGAGCTTGGCCGCGGCTTCGGTCAGTCCCGCGGCGCGGAGTTCGGGCCAGTCCGCCGGGTCGGCCTCGGCGGGCGGCGGCGGGGGCGGCTCGTCCTCGGTGGCCATCCCGAGGCGACGCCGTACGGGGGGCCAGGTGCCGGCGCGCCCGACCACCGCGAGCACGGCGGCGACGAGGAGCACGTAGTAGATGTTCGACACCCAGGTCAGCCAGTCGACGGTGCGAGGCATCTCGCGCCAGAAACCCGGCAGCAGTACGAAGAGCGGCCACAGCGGTACCCCGTAGCGCCGCCAGACCTCGTTCCAGTTGCCGATCCGGCCGAAGCCGACGGCGAGCAGGCCGACGACGAGGGCGTAGTAGAGATAGCTCGCCACGACGTACAGCTCGACGTTCGGGCTGTCTTTCGACCGCCAGCTCTCGGGGGTCAGCCACTGGATCGGCAGGAGCCACCACCTGTCCGCGAAGAACCACCAGCCACCCAGATAGCCGTTCCAGAGCAACGACCACACGAGCCAGCCGCACAGGTAGGCGACGAGAGCACCGCTGAACAGCTGGCGGGCCGGCACCTGCTGGGGCGCCTCCGGCGGGCGCGGGCGGTGCCCGAGGCGCCAGACACCCGGTTCGGCCTGGGGGCGGGGAATCCGCAGCCAGTCGGCCACGGACGCGCCGATGCCCGGGGCCGGCGCGTGCGTCGGCGACGGTGGGAGGGCCGGGGAGCCGGAC
>NZ_MDCR01000409.1 GCF_001723055.1 Streptomyces niveus | reverse complement strand
CCGCCGCCGGGGCGCTGCCCCGGACCCCGCGCCTCAAGCGCCGGCGGGGCTGAGAGTGCGCCTCAAGCGGCGGCGGGGCCGGACTGGTCCTCAGTAACCGTGGCGTGTGCCGCCGTCGATCGGGAGCATCAGGCCCGTCAGGTAGGACGCCGCCGGGGAGAGCATGAACGCCGCCGTGCGGCCGAACTCCTCCGGCGTGCCGTACCGGCGCAGCGGAATGCGGGACTCGTGGGACGCGCGCGCCGCCGCCGGGTCGGGGGACAGCGCGTCCAGTTCGCGGACGCGGTCGGTGTCGATACGGGCCGGCAGCAGGCCGATCACACGGATGCCGCGCGGACCCACCTCGTCGGCGAGCGACTTCGCGAAACCCGCCAGGCCCGGCCGCAGGCCGTTGGAGATCGTCAGGCCGCGTATCGGTTCGTAGACCGACCCGGACAGGACGAGGCCGATGACCCCGCCGTCGCCCAGCTCCGCCGCCGCCGTACGCGCCAGCCGCACCGCGCCGAGGA
Source organism: Streptomyces niveus (assembly GCF_001723055.1). Taxonomy (GTDB): domain Bacteria; phylum Actinomycetota; class Actinomycetes; order Streptomycetales; family Streptomycetaceae; genus Streptomyces; species Streptomyces niveus. Next base: position 12,492 of record NZ_MDCR01000409.1, on the reverse strand, counting down.
AGACCGAGTCGAACGCCGAGCGCCACTGTTCGTCCGTCGTGTCCAGCGCGAGACCCGGCGGCGGGCCGCCGACGCTGATCAGGATCCCGTCGAAGCGGCCGAACCGCTCCCGCGCCACTGCTGTCAGGCGCTTCGCGACCGCCGGGTCGGCGTTGTCCGCCGCGACGCCGAACGCGTTCGGACCGATCGAGGCCGCCGCCTCGGTGACGGACTTCTCGTCGCGCCCGGTGACGACCACTTTCGCGCCGTCCGCCGCCAGCGCCTCGGCGGACGCGCGCCCCAGTCCCCGGGACGCGCCGGTGACGACGTAGACACGGTCCTTCAGTCCAAGATCCATGGCCCCTATCCTGCCTCCTCGTCCGCCGCCAGGGCGAGGGCGGTACCCACGAGACCGATGTGACTGAACGCCTGCGGGAAGTTGCCCAGTTGCCGGCCGATCGCCGGGTCGTACTCCTCGGCGAGCAGACCGACGTCGCTGCGCAGGGCGAGAAGCCGCTCGAACAGCGCCGTGGCCTCCTTCCTGCGGCCTGTCATCAGCAGGGCGTCGGCCAGCCAGAACGAGCAGACGAGAAACGTTCCTTCCTGACCCGGCAGTCCGTCGACCGACGTCCCCTCCGTGCTGTAGCGGCGGACCAGTCCCTCCCGGCCCAGCTCCGCCCGTACCGCGTCGACCGTGCCCACGACCCGTGGATCGTCCGGCGGCAGAAAGCCCAGGCGCGGGATCAGGAGCGTCGCCGCGTCCAGGGCCGCGGAGCCGTACGCCTGCGTGAAGGTGTTACGGACCGGGTCGAACGCCTTCTCGCAGACCTCCTTGTGCACCTCGTCGCGCATCGCGCGCCACCGGTTCACATCGCCGCGCAGCGACGGGTCGGCCTCCAGCGTCTTGACCGCGCGGTCGGCGGCGACCCACGCCATCACCTTGGAGTGCGTGAAGTGCTGCCTCGGGCCGCGTACCTCCCACAGACCCTCGTCCGGCTCGCGCCACTTCGACTCCAGGAAGCCCAGCAGGGCGAGCTGGAGATCCCAGGCGTGCGGCCGGCCGGTGAGGCCGACGCCCCGTGCCACATGCAGGGAGTCGATCACCTCGCCGTACACGTCGAGCTGGAGCTGTTCGACCGCCTCGTTCCCGATCCGGACCGGGCTCGCGCCCGCGTAACCGCTCAGCCAGGGCAACTCCGCCTCGGGCAGCCGCCGTTCACCGCCGACGCCGTACATGATCTGGAGGTCGGAGGGGTCGCCGGCGACCGCGCGCAGCAGCCAGTCGCGCCACGAGTGCGCCTCGTCGACATAGCCCGCCGACATCAGGGCGCCCAGGACGAGCGCCGAGTCGCGCAGCCAGCAGTAGCGGTAGTCCCAGTTCCGTACGCCGCCCAGCTCCTCGGGAAGCGAGGTCGTGGGGGCCGCGACGATGCCGCCGGTCGGGGCGTAGGTGAGCGCCTTCAGGGTGAGCAGCGAGCGCATGACCGCGTCGCGGTACGGCCCCTTGTACGTACACAGCGCCGCCCACCGCGCCCAGTCCTCCACGCTGTGCTCCAGCGCCTCGAACGGGTCGATCAGGTCGGGGCGCGGCAGGTGCGAGGGGTGCCAGGTGAGAACGAACGCGACCTTCTCCCCGGCGGCGACGGTGAACGACGAGCAGGTGCTGAACTCCTGCCCCCACGTCTTGACCGACGGCCCCCCGTCCGACGCCCCCTCGTCCGGGGGCGGTTCACCGCCGGCGGGCCGCGCCCGCGAGACGCTCCGCAGCCAGACCGAGTCGGGCCCGGCGACCGCGACACGCTGTCCGTCGGTCCTGCGCACCCACGGCACGATCGAGCCGTAGTCGAAGCGCAGCCGCAGGGTGGCGCTCATCTCCACCGAGCCGCTGACGCCCTCCACGATCCGCACGACGTCCGGCGCGACATCGCGCTGCGGCATGAAGTCGGTGACCTTCACCGTGCCGCCCCTGGTCTCCCAGAGGGTCTCCAGCACCAGTGAATCGCCCACGTACCGGCGGCCGGTGGCGCGGCCCGCGCCCCGGGGGGCGAGCAGCCAGTGGCCGTTCTCCCTGTTGCCGAGCAGGGACGCGAAGCAGGCGGCCGAGTCGAAGCGGGGGAGGCACAACCAGTCGATGGAGCCGTTCATTCCGACGAGGGCCGCGGTCTGTAGATCGCCGATGAGGGCGTAGTCCTCGATGCGTTGGGTCACCCCAGCCACATTCCCGCAGGACAGGCGCGTTATGCGGGGGCCGTCTCACGCTCGGGGGTGCTCCGGGTGGCGGCCGAAGCACGGTCGCGCACCTCGCGCCGTACGAGGATGACCCACCCGACGGGCACGGCGGCCGTGAACAGCCACCACTGCACCGCGTACGCCATGTGCGCGCCGATGGAGCCGGAGTCGGGTGTCGGGATCTGCTGCGGGCTGCCGCCGGGCGCCGCGGGGGCGGTCTGCTCGATGTAGCCGCCGAGGACGGTACGGCCCAGGGACTTGGCCTGCTGCTCGCTGTTGATCAGCATGACCTGGCGGTCGGGGAGGTCGCTCAGTTCCTTGATGCCGCTGGTGCCGGTCGTCTCGTCGGCCTTGAGCCGGCCGGTGACCGTGACCTCGCCCTTCGGCGCCGCCGGGATGTCGGGGAAGGTCCGCTGGTCCGCGCCGAAGGGGACCCAGCCCCGGTTGACGAGGACAGCACGGCCGTCGGCCAGGACGAACGGGGTCAGGACGTGGAAGCCGACGGTCTCGTCGGTGTTGGTCCGGCGGCGTACGACGACCTCGTGCTCCGTGTCGTACCGGCCGGTGGCCTCGACCTGGCGCCAGTAGTCGGCGCGCGGCACGGTGTGGCCGGGGGAGGTCAGCTCGGTGACCGGGACCGGCTTCGCCTTGAGGTTGTTCGCGATCAGGGTGTTCTGTGCCACCCGGTGCTGGTGCCGGTGCAGCTGCCAGAAGCCCAGCTCGATCATCACGGGGATGAGGACGAGGGCGAGCAGGGTGAGGATCACCCACTGCCGCGACAGGAGGAAGCGGTACACGCCTTTGACGGTACCCGGCGGGCCGGGCGCCCCCGGCAGCGGGTCCGCCCGCCGGCCGGTGCGCGGGCCCGCCGGGCCGGCCGCCGTCACACCCGGTCGACGATGCCCACCTTCCCCTCCGCGCGGGCGCAGTGGGCGCCGCAGAACCACTGGCCTTCGACCTCTACGCCCTGGCCGATGATCTGGACCCGGCAGTGTTCACAGACGGGCGCCATGCGGTGGATGGCGCAGGAGAAGCAGTCGAAGACGTGCACCGCGCCCTGCGCGTGCACCTCGAAGGACATGCCGTACTCGTTTCCGCAGACTTCGCAACGTGCCATGCGCCACAGGGTGGGACGCGGTGGTGCGGTGCGCGAGCGGACGGCGGGCGAGTCGCCGCGCAATCACCCGTCTGACCGGGGCACCGGCACCGGCCGGGCGGGCGGTGGCGTGGACGGCGCCGTGGGCGCGGGCGCCACGTCGCGCAGCAGATGGGTGAACGCCGTCTCGTCGACGACCGGTGTGCCGTACTCCGCCGCCTTCACCGTCTTCGACGTCGCCGACTCCGGATCGTTCGTCACCAGCAGGCTCGTCTTGCGCGAGACGCTGGTGGCGACATGCAGCCCTGCCTCGACCGCCCGGTCCTCCAGCAGTTCGCGGTCGACCGACGTGTCACCCGAGAACGCCACCCGCATCCCCTGCGCGAGCGGCTTGTCGCTCTCGTACCGCCCCGGGTTCGGATACGGACTGGGCGGCAGCCGGCGCGAGGGCCGCCAGGTCCCCGGACGGTGCGTCGGCTGATGGCCGATCAGCGGCTTCGCCGGACCGTCCGACCATTCCGTGAGCGGCCGGCACTCCAGCAGCGGCAGCCGCACCCCGTCCCGCGCCGCCGCGTGCAGGCTCGGCCGGAACGCCTCCGCGAGCACTCGCGCGTCGTCCAGCGCGTGGTGCGCGCGCCGCTGCGCGACACCGAAGTGCTCGGCGAGCGTCGCCAACTTGTGGTTGGGCAGCGGCAGTCGCAGCTCCCTGGCGAGCGCGATGGTGCACAGCCGCTGACGCGTCGGCGCGGTCGCCCCCGCGCGGGCGTACTCCCGGGCGATCATCGACCAGTCGAAGGCCGCGTTGTGCGCGACCAGCACCCGGTCCGCGAGCCGCTCCGCGAACTCCCCGGCGACATCCCTGAACAGCGGGGCGCCCGCGAGCACATCGGTCGTCAGACCGTGGATCCAGACCGGGCCGGGATCCCGCTCCGGGTTGACCAGCGTGTACCAGTGGTCCTCGACGTCGCCCCGCGCGTCCAGCCGGTACACCGCCGCGGACACTATCCGGTCGTCACGGGCGAGTCCGGTGGTCTCCACGTCGACGACCGCGTATCCCCGGGGGTACGCGGCCGGCCACATCGCTGAAGTCGCGGGGTCGTCGAGCATGGTCACAGAGAATACGGGCCGCGACTGACAGTCCGTGACGCGCCTCTGACCGGTCGTCGGCCCGCCCGCACGCCAGGGGTGCTGACGGACCGTCCGGTCACCCGTTGGTGGAAGCCAACAGATTCCGCTGACAGAACGTCTTACATACTTGTCGGTAACAACATCTAGCCGGGGCCGCGCACCCCGCCCTACGGTGCTCGCATGCCGCCGAACCTGCCCGATGTCGTGCTGTGGTCGATCCCCGCGTTCGTCCTGCTCACCCTTGTGGAAGTGGTGAGTTACCGCCTCCATCCCGACGAGGACGCCGCCGGGTACTCGGGCAAGGACGCGGCCACCAGCCTCTCCATGGGACTCGGCAGCCTCGGCTTCGACCTCCTGTGGAAGATCCCCGTCGTCGCCGTCTACACGGCGGCCTACGAGCTGACGCCCCTTCGGGTCCCGGTCCTGTGGTGGACCATCCCGCTGATGCTGCTCGCGCAGGACTTCCTCTACTACTGGTCGCACCGGGGCCACCACGTCGTACGGATCCTCTGGGCCTGCCACGTGGTGCACCACTCCAGCAGGAAGTTCAACCTCAGCACCGCGCTGCGCCAGCCCTGGACCTCGCTCACCGTCTGGCCGTTCTACCTCCCGTTCATCCTGCTCGGCGCCCACCCGGCGGCGCTCGCCTTCTGCTCCTCGGCGAACCTCGTCTACCAGTTCTGGGTGCACACCGAGCGGATAGGCAAGCTGCCCCGGCCCGTCGAGTACGTGTTCAACACGCCCTCCCACCACCGGGTGCACCACGCCTCCCAAGGCGGCTACCTGGACCGCAACTTCGGCGGGATCCTGATCCTCTGGGACCGCCTCTTCGGCTCCTTCACGGCCGAGACCGAGCGGCCCGTCTTCGGGCTCACCAAGAACATAGAGACCTACAACCCGCTGCGGGTCGCCACCCACGAGTACGCGGCCATCGCACGCGACGTGCGGGCGGCCCGCGACTGGCGCGAGCGGGCCGGACGCGTCTTCCGGGGACCCGGCTGGCAGCCCGAGTGAGCGGCCGGGCCACGCACCGGCTCCCCGGCGCCCTCCTGGCCGCCTTCGCCCTCGCCGCCCTGGCCGAGCTGGTGAGCGTCGCCGTGGACGCGCGGACCGGCCAACTCCTCGCCAAGCCCCTGCTGATGCCCCTGCTCGCCGCGTACGTGGCCGCCCGGGGCGGTCCCCGGCTGCTCGTCGCCGCGCTGCTCCTGGGCTGGGGCGGCGACGTGTTCCTGCTCTCGTCGGCCGACGGGGCGTTCCTCGCGGGCATGGGCTGCTTCGCCGCCGGACACCTGTGCTACCTCGTGCTGTTCGGCCGCCGCCGTACCCGCGCGGGACTGGCGCTCGGATACGGCCTGGCGCTCGTCGTGGCGCTCGCCCTGCTGTGGTCCGGCCTCCCGGCCGAACTCCGCGTCCCTGTCGCCGTGTACAGCCTGCTGCTGGCCGCCACGGCCTGCCGGGCGAGCGCTCTCGGCCCCCTCGCCGGGGCGGGCGGCGCGCTCTTCCTGCTCTCCGACACACTCATCGCCACCGGCGTCGCCGAGGCGCCGCAGCCTCCGGCGGCCAATCTGTGGATCATGCTCACGTACCTCGCGGCGCAGGCCCTGCTGACGGCCGGGATCCTGCGGAGCCGGCCCCGTACACATGACTGAGCGGGCCGCCCGTCGGGACGGCCCGCTCACCCACTCACGCGTTCGCCGTTACCGGCGGACGGCGTCCAGGGCGTCGACCGTGCCGACACCGTAGAAGCCGTTCTTGTGCTTGGAGCCCTCGCACACCGCGTCGACGGTGCCGTCACCGTCGATGTCGTACGGGTTGGTGCACGACGTCGCGTCGGCCTGGACGTTCAGCAACGTCTTGACCAGCCACGGCGAGGCGTACGGGTGGGTCGACTTGATCAGCGCGGCGACACCGGCCGCGTGCGGGGAGGCCATCGACGTACCACCCTTGTAGCCGAAGCGGCCACCGGGCAGCGTGCTGAGGATCAGACCGTTGACGGCGGGCGCCTCCGGCGTCTGGTAGGCCGTCAGGTCGCCACCGGGAGCGGCGACGTCGACGACACCGAGGCCGTAGTTGGAGTACGACGCCTTCAGGTTCTTCGCACCGGTCGCGGAGACCGTGACGACACCCGACACCTGGGACGGGATGTCCAGGCACTCGTCCGGGTCGATCACACGCTCACCCGGGGTGGTGTCGTTCGGGCTGGAGTCGTCCGTCAGTTCGTCGGCGGCCAGATCCAGGTCCGAGTTGCCGGCGGCGGCGACATTCACGACGCCCTTGCCCTCGGCGTACCGGGTGGCCCGGGTGACGGCGTCGGCCAGAGCCTTCTGGTCCGGGTCGTCCTCGCAGTTGAACAGCCACGGGTCGGTGTAATAGCTGTTGTTCGTCACATCGACACCGTGCTCGGCGGCCCAGACGAAGCCGCAGACGACAGCCTCCGTGTAGAAGAAGCCGTCGGGCTGCGACACCTTGATGCCGGAGACCTTCACGCCCGGAGCGACACCGGTCACGCCGGTGCCGTTCTTGGCCGCGGCGATCGTGCCCGCGACGTGCGTGCCGTGGTCACTCTCCCCGGGGCCCGGACGCCAGGCGCCGTCCGCCGTGTCGGGCGTACCGCCCACACAGCTGACCGAGGCGCGGCGGTCGAAGTTCGGCGCGAGGTCGGGGTGGGTGTCGTCGACACCCGTGTCGATCACACCGACCGTCACCTTGCTGCTGCCGAGCGACTTCTTGTGCGCCTGGTCGGCCTTTATGGCCGGCAGGTCCCACTGAAGGGGCTCCAGCGCGTCCTGGTCGTCGGACGCCTTCGCCGTGGCGGCCTTCGCCTCCGCGGCGGACAGCGGCTGCTCGGCCTCGATGTCCGTGGTGGTCTGGGCCGCCATCGGCTTCGTACGGGTGGCACCCGCCGACGCCACGCCCCGGACCTTGCGGATCGTCTTGCCGAAGTCCGGGTTCTGCGAGTGGACGACGATGACACCTATCTGGTCGTAGGCGATCACGACGGTCCCGCCGGCCTCGGCGATGGCCTTCTTCACCGACTTGGCGGTGGAGTGCCCGCCTTTGGTGTTCACGACGTACGACAGCTTCGGGCCGTCCGCCGAGACCGCGGCCGGCACGTCGGCAGGGGCCGCCGAGGCGGACCCGGCCGGCAGGAAGCCGAGCGAGGCGATGAGCGCCAGGCCGACGGGCATGACCAGTGCGCGCCGCCGTCTGGATCTCAGATGAGCCATGGGTTCTCCACATCATCCGTGAGGCCGCCCCTGCGCACGTTGCGCATGGGCGGGTACATGACGAGCGAAGCTATCTCTGATCGTCGCTGCTCAGCAACGATTTCGGTCAGAAAAACGCGGGTGTTGAACCACTTCGCCGCGCACTCCGTGCCGTTGTCAGGGGGTGGAGCACCATCGCCCCCCGAGTGAGGACACCTATGACCACCCCTACCGCACCCGCGTCACGAGGAGATTCCGTGGCTTCCGATGGACCGCCGCCGCCCAAGGGCGATTCGGACAACAGCCCAGCCCAGCCCACGACAGCACAGTTCGTAGAGGTCCAGGAGAGCGCCGAGTTCGGTGAACTGCGCCGCACGTACCGCTCCTTCGCCTTCCCCCTGACCATCGCCTTCATCGCCTGGTACCTGCTGTACGTCCTGCTGTCCAACTACGCCGGCGGCTTCATGGGCACCAAGCTCTTCGGCAACATCAACGTCGCCTTCGTCTTCGGCCTCGGTCAGTTCCTCACCACCTTCCTCATCGCCTGGTTCTACGCGAAGTTCGCATCGCAGAAGCTCGACCCCAAGGGCGCGGCGATCAAGTCCCGTATGGAGGCCGACCTGTGAGCCCGACCATCCAGCTGAGCGAGGCCGCGGGAATCCATCTCGCCAACTCCGACGCCAGCGAACACCGCCCGCTGATCATCACGCTCTTCGCGCTGTTCGTCATCGCGACCCTCGTCATCACCGTGTGGGCCGGCCGGCAGACCAAGAGCGCCGCCGACTTCTACGCGGGCGGACGGCAGTTCACCGCCTTCCAGAACGGCCTCGCGGTCTCCGGCGACTACATGTCCGCCGCGTCCTTCCTCGGTATCGCCGGCGCCATCGCCCTGTTCGGATACGACGGGTTCCTCTACTCCATCGGCTTCCTGGTCGCCTGGCTCGTCGCGCTGCTGCTGGTCGCCGAACCGCTGCGCAACTCCGGCCGCTACACGATGGGCGACGTCCTCGCCTACCGGATGCGCCAGCGCCCCGTCCGTACGGCGGCGGGCGCCTCCACCATCGTCGTCTCGATCTTCTACCTGCTCGCCCAGATGGCCGGCGCGGGCGTGCTCGTCTCGCTGCTGCTCGGCATCACCAGCGACGCGGGCAAGATCCTGATCGTCGCCCTGGTCGGCATCCTGATGATCGTGTACGTCACCATCGGCGGCATGAAGGGCACCACCTGGGTCCAGATGGTCAAGGCCGTCCTGCTCATCACGGGCACCCTGCTCATCACCTTCCTGGTGCTGCTCAAGTTCAACTTCAACGTCTCCGACCTGCTCGGCAGCGCCGCCTCCAACAGCGGCAAGGGCTCGGCGTTCCTGGAGCCCGGACTCAAGTACGGCCTCACGGAGACCTCGAAGCTCGACTTCATCTCCCTGGGCATCGCGCTCGTCCTCGGCACCGCCGGTCTGCCGCACATCCTGATCCGCTTCTACACGGTGCCCACGGCCAAGGCGGCCCGTAAGTCCGTCAACTGGGCCATCGGCATCATCGGCGGCTTCTACCTGATGACCATCGCCCTGGGCTTCGGCGCGGCGGCGCTGCTCACCCCGAAGGAGATCACCGACTCCAACCCGGCAGGCAACACGGCGGCGCCACTGCTCGCCATGGAGATCGGCGGCGGCGGTGACTCCACCGGCGGCGCCATCCTGCTCGCCGTCATCTCCGCGGTCGCCTTCGCCACGATCCTCGCCGTCGTGGCCGGTCTGACACTGGCGTCGTCGTCGTCGTTCGCGCACGACATCTACGCCAACGTCATCCGCCGGGGCAAGGCCACCGAGAAGGAGGAGGTCCGCGCGGCGCGCTACGCGACCGTCGCCATCGGCGTCGTCTCCATCGCGCTCGGCGCCCTCGCCCGCGACCTGAACGTCGCCGGTCTGGTGGCCCTCGCCTTCGCGGTCGCCGCCTCCGCCAACCTGCCGACGCTCCTCTACAGCCTCTTCTGGAAGAGGTTCACGACGGCGGGCGCCCTCTGGTCCATCTACGGCGGTCTCGCCTCGTCCGTCCTGCTGGTGCTGTTCTCGCCGGTCGTCTCCAGCAAGCCCAGCTCGATGTTCCCGGGCGTGGACTTCGCGTTCTTCCCGCTGGAGAACCCGGGTCTGATCTCGATCCCGCTGGGCTTCCTGCTCGGCTGGCTCGGCTCCCTCCTCTCCAAGGAGGAGCCCGACGTCAAGAAGTACGCCGAGCTGGAGGTCAAGTCGCTCACCGGCACCGGTGCGCACTGATCGTCTTCCACCGAAGCGGGCACGTGCGGCGTGACCGCGTCGTAGAGTCCTACGACGCGGTCACGCCGCTCCTTGTGGCAAACGGCCCCGGCCGTTGTCAGAGGTCTGCCGTACGCTCGAAGAACACCACGAGGGAAGGGGGCTCAGCGTGCTCATCGACACCTATGGCCGAGTAGCCACCGACCTGCGCGTCTCGCTCACCGACAAGTGCAATCTCCGGTGTACGTACTGCATGCCGGAAGAGGGCCTCCAGTGGCTCGCGAAGCCCGACCTCCTCACCGACGACGAGATCGTCAGACTCGTCCGTATCGCCGTGACCCACCTCGGAGTCCGCGACGTCCGCTTCACCGGCGGCGAGCCGCTGCTGCGGCCCGGTCTCGTCGGGATCGTCGAGCGGTGCGCGGCCCTCACCCCCCGCCCCAAGATGTCGCTGACGACCAACGGCATAGGGCTGCGGCGTACGGCAGCCGCGCTCAAGGCCGCCGGGCTGAACAGGGTCAACGTCTCGCTCGACACCCTGCGCCGCGATGTCTTCAAGACCCTCACCAGGCGCGACCGGCACCAGGACGTGCTCGACGGACTGGCCGCCGCGCGGGCGGCCGGACTCACCCCCGTCAAGGTCAACACCGTGCTGATGCCGGGGCTCAACGGCGACGAGGCTCCGGACCTGCTCGCGTGGGCCGTCGAGAACGGATACGAGCTGCGCTTCATCGAGCAGATGCCCCTCGACGCCCAGCACGGCTGGAAGCGCGACGGGATGATCACCGCCGGTGACATCCTCCAGTCGCTGAGCACCCGCTTCACGCTCACCGAGGAGGGCGGCCAGGAGCGCGGGTCCGCCCCGGCCGAGCGCTGGATCGTGGACGGCGGACCGCACCGGGTCGGCGTCATCGCCTCCGTCACCCGCCCGTTCTGCTCGGCCTGCGACCGCACCAGGCTCACCGCCGACGGTCAGGTGCGCAACTGCCTGTTCGCCCGCGAGGAGACCGACCTGCGCGCCGCTCTGCGCTCGGACGCCACCGACGAGGCCGTCGCGACGCTCTGGAAGCTGGCGATGTGGGGCAAGAAGGCGGGCTCCGGGCTCGACGACCCGGCGTTCCTCCAGCCCGACCGTCCCATGTCAGCCATCGGCGGCTGAGCTGTCCCGCTCCCACGCGGCCAGGGTGACGACATCCTTGAGGAAGCCGCGGACACCGAGGAACGAGGACAGGTGCTCCCGGTGCTCGTCGCAGGCCAGCCAGGTCTTCCGGCGCTCCGGTGTGTGCAGCTTGGGATTGTTCCACGCCAGCACCCACACGGCGGGCGCGCGGCAGCCCTTGGCCGAGCAGACGGGACTGTCGGGGTTGTCGGGTCCCGAGGAGGCGCCGGGGAGATCGAAGAGGTCCACGGCCTCAAGCCTAGGCCCTGTCTTCAAATTGGCGTCGTGAGCCAGACGCCAGTTTGAAGACAGGGCCTAGGGCGTGGCCGGAGCGAGGGGAGCGCGGGTCCGGCGGATGACACCCCGTGGGAAAAGGCGACGCCGAGCAGCCACGGGGGGAGCTGCCCGGCGTCGGTCCGTCGCTCCGACGGGGGATGCGGAGCGCCTACAAAGTATGTCACGGCTCATGGGCTCAGGTGCACCGGAACTTCATGATTGATCTGAGCTTTTCTTGAGCTTAGGGGGGCGCCCGGCTCAACTCCGCCCGTGCGGGGGAGCGGGGTGTTCGAAGTTCGCGGACCGCGCGCCGGATTCCGCTCCACCGGACACCGGGGCCGGAGCGATCATAGGCCGAGCCGGCGGGGGAAGGTGGGTCGACGGCAGCGAACCGGCGTTCTCCCGGCCCCCGTTGGCGAATACGACGGCCACATAAGGCAGCAGGATGCCCAGCACAAGCCCGGCAATCGCCACATAACGCTCCACATTCCACAGCACCACCGCCAGGATGATCCCGAGCGTGCGCACCAGCATGGAGATGACATAGCGCCGCTGTCTGCCGCGCACGTCCTCGTCGAGCCCCCGCCGCGCACCTGTGATACGGAAAACCTCGGCGCTGCGCTGCTTCCGCATCACGATCCACCACCTGATTCCCTCGCCGGACGCTCCCTGTGCCGGACCCGCTCAACGGTACGCCCGCCCTGCGCCTGCTACGAGAGGGGGTACCGCTCGACGGCTGCGCATCACGCCCCCGCCTTACCACGTACGGCCCCGTTCGACATGCGGCGTACGCGGGACACACCGAGACTGACCGCACTGCGCGGTGCGCGCCGCGCGAGGAGGCGACCATGAACTGGCTGTGGGCAATCATCGTGGGGCTGGTGCTCGGCCTGATCGCCAAGGCGATCATCCCCGGCAAGCAGCAGATCCCTCTGTGGCTGACGATCATCTTCGGCATCCTGGGCGGCATGCTCGGCAACGCCGCGTCCGGCTGGCTGGGGGTCCAGGACACCAAGGGCTTCGACTGGACCCGGCACCTGCTCCAGGTGATCGGCGCCGTCATCGTCGTGGGGGTGGGCGACATGGTCTGGTCCTCGCTGCGGCACAACAGGAGACGCTCGACCCCTCGGTAGGACTCCCGGCAGCGGGCGGACAGGGGTACGGCCCGGTA
>NZ_MDCR01000408.1 GCF_001723055.1 Streptomyces niveus | reverse complement strand
GCGACACCGGCTCGTCCGACGGCCGCGGAGGCGGCTGCCGCTGACCAGCGGGCGTCCGGGACCAGCGGGGGTCCGGCTCCCCGCGATGAGCCGCCGCACGGGCACCCGGCCGGGTGCCGGCTACGGGCAGCTTGCCGGGTGCCCGCCCGTCATTCGACCGACAGCGCGCGCTCGCTCCTGTGCACGGCGTCCATGCCCAGGAGACGGACACGGGTCGCCTGGAGGCGGTCCGCCACCACTTCCAGCACACGCCGGGTCACGGTGATTCCGAGGACGGGATCCTCGTCGCACAGGATTCGTACGGCTCGCGCGTCGAACTCGTACGCCCTGACCAGGCTGAAGGCTTCGGCACCCAGATGCCAGGTGTACGGCGGTACCAGCCACGACCACCCCAGGAGGTCGCCGTGGCCCAGCATGTCCAGCGTGCCCACGTCCCGTCCGGGGTCGCGCAGATCGAGGTTGACCGCCCCGGTCCGGATGACCCAGAACCGGTCCGCCGGCCCCTGGTCCTCGAAGATCCGGGTACCCGCCGGGAAGGACACCGGGCGGGAGAAATCCATCAGACGCTCCCTTGCCTGGTGGGGCAGGGCGTTCAGCAGAGTCATGGCCATGGCCGTACCTCCCGGGTCCGCTCCGGCGGCGGTCCTACCACCCCCGTCGGACGGGTCTTGCCATCCAAGGATGCCTGCTGCGAGCGACCGGCGAGCAGGGGCCGTCCGGCATCACGGGTGGCCCGACCGGCCCCCTGGCTCCCGATACCGGAGCGGCGGGATCACCGAGGGACGACCGGCACCGTCCATACGAGCCGCGTACCTCCGTCATCGGGTGCCTCGACCGTCATGGTGCCGCCCAGTCCCCGGGCCCGCCTGGCGAGATTTCCCAGCCCGCTGCGCCGGCGGCTCGTCCCGACACCCACTCCGTTGTCCGAGACCGACAGCGTCAGTGTCCCGCCGCGGACCACCAGGGCCACGGACGCCGAGGTGGCGTGCGCGTGCCGTGCGACGTTGCTGAGCGCCTCCGCGAGGACGGCGACGACGTGCTCGGTGGTCTCCGGTGGCACATCCGTGTCGAGCAGGCCCTCCATGCGCAGGGACGGGGTGAAACCGAGGGAGCGCACCGCCTGCTGGACCGTGTCGGTGGCGCGGGACCTGAGTCGGCGTTTTGACCGCCCCGCTTCCTGGACGCGCAGCCCGAAGATCGTCGATCGAATGATCTTGATGGTCTCGTCGAGGTCGTCCACGGCCCGCAGCAGCCGCTCCTGGGCTCCGGGATGGTCGACGAACCGGACGACGCTCTGCAGGGTCATCCCCGTG
>NZ_MDCR01000407.1 GCF_001723055.1 Streptomyces niveus | reverse complement strand
GCCCAGCGTTCCCTCGTACGCGCCCTGCGGGCGTACGAGGAGCGCCCGGCCCCGTAGCTCCGGGGGCCCGTCGGTGAGCCGGGCGACCGCCGCCGCCTCGCCCCGGGCGGCGGCGGACAGCGCACCGCGGAACACCTCCCTGGCGGGCGAGTCGGCGCGGACGGGGGTGACGAGGATGTCGATGGTGCCGCCGCAGGTCAGGCCCACGGCGAAGGCGTCCTGGTCGCTGTAGCCGAACGTCTCCAGGACGGTCCGGCCGTCGGCCAGGGACTCCTGGCACAGGTCGTAGACCGCGCCCTCCACACATCCGCCGGAGACCGAGCCGATCGCCGTGCCCTCGCTGTCGACGGCGAGCGCGGCTCCCGGCTGCCGGGGCGCGCTGCCGCCGACGGCCACGACCGTGGCCACGGCGAAGTCACGTCCCTGCTCGACCCACCGGTCCAGTTCTTCGGCGATGTCCAGCATGTCGGCCTCCTCTGGTCTCTCAGTATCGGATGTGCGGAGGGTCGCTGCCCGTTCTGGACGGGCGCGTCAGCTCACGCCGAGCCAGCCCTCGATCGGGTGGAGCGCGAAGAAGACGAGGAAGATCACGGTCAGGGCCCACATGAACGCGCCGATCTCCCTGGCCCTGCCCTGGGCGATCCTGATGGCGACGTAGGAGATGACGCCGGCGGCGACCCCGGCCGTGATCTGGTAGGTGAACGGCATGATCACGACGGTCAGGAAGACCGGCACGGCGACGGCGCGGTCACTCCAGTCCACGTGCTTGGCGTTCTGCATCATCATCGCGCCGATGACCACCAGGGCCGCCGCCGCGACCTCGCCGGGGACGATCTGGGTGATCGGGCTGAAGAACAGGCACGCCGCGAAGAAGAGGCCGGTGACGACGGAGGCGAAGCCCGTACGGGCTCCCTCGCCGACGCCGGTCGCGGACTCCACGAACACCGTCTGGCCCGAGCCGCCCGCGACACCGCCGATGACGCCGCCCGCCCCGTCGATGAACAGCGCCTTCGACAGACCCGGCATCCGGCCCTTGTCGTCGGCGAGTTTGGCCTCCGTACCGACGCCGATGATGGTGGCCATCGCGTCGAAGAAGCCGGCGAGCACGAGCGTGAAGACGATCATGCCGACGGTCATCGCGCCGACCTCGCCCCAGCCGCCGAACTCGACGTCCCCGAAGAGCGAGAAGTCCGGCATGGAGACGGCGCCGCCGGTCAGTTCGGGCGGTCCGCTCGCCCAGGCCTTGGCGCCGATGACGCCGGTGGCGTTCAGTACGGCGGCGACGACCGTGCCGACGGCGATGCCGATCAGGATCGCGCCGGGCACCTCGCGCGCCTGGAGCATGAAGATCAGCAGGAGCGTGACGGCGAAGATCAGGACGGGCCAGCCGGCCAGCTCGCCGGCGGGGCCCAGGGTGACGGGTCCGCCGCCCTGCGAGGCGTGCACGAAGCCCGCCTTGACCAGGCCGATCAGCGCGATGAAGGTACCGATGCCCATGGTGATCGCGTGCTTGAGGGCGAGCGGGATCGCGTTCATGATCATCTCGCGCAGGCCGGTGACGACCAGGAGCATGATCACGACGCCGTACATCACACACATGCCCATGGCCTGCGGCCAGGTCATGTGTGGCGCGACCTGGGTGGAGATCACGCCGGAGACGGAGAGCCCGGCGGCGAGCGCCAGCGGGACCTTGCCGACGAAGCCCATCAGCAGGGTGGTGACGGCCGCGGCGACGGCGGTGGCGGTGATCAGCGCGGGCTGGCCGAGCACGTTGCCCGCGACGTCCTTGCCGCCGAGGATGAGCGGGTTGAGCAGCAGGATGTACGCCATGGCCATGAAGGTCGTGACGCCGCCGCGTATCTCACGCGCGACGGTGGATCCCCGCTGGGATATGTGGAAATACCGGTCGAGCCAGGACCTTCCGGCCGGGGGACGCGAGCCTGAGCCGGCGTCCTCGGCGGTTGTCCCCGGCTCCACGGACTGCTGGGTCATGGTGCCTACTCCCAAGGTTCACAGGGGCACCCGCGTGGTGACTTCAGATGCGGGATTTGGGATGGTGCGTGGGCTGCACGACCCGGGGGACGGCCCGAGGCGAACTGGGTTCTCCCGCAACGGTGTTGCGGAGTGGTGGTGTGACGGTGGTGCGGTGTGGCGGTGCCTGACCGCCGCGAGCGGTACGGCGGGCACCGGGCGGCGCACCCGAACAGGTGCGCGCCGCCCGGCGCGTGCCGGTCAGGTGCCGGTCACGTGCCGGTGAGATGCTCCGGCCGTACCGGTGTCCTGTTCAGCTCCAGCCCCGTCGCGTCCCGGATCGCCGCGAGTACGGCGGGAGTCGACGACAGGGTGGGTGCCTCGCCGATGCCACGCAGCCCGTACGGCGCGTTCTCGTCGGCGAGTTCGAGCACGTCGACGGGGATGGTCGGCGTGTCGAGGATGGTGGGGATCAGATAGTCCGTGAAGGACGGGTTGCGCACCTTCGCGGTCTTCGGGTCGACGATGATCTCCTCCATGACGGCGACGCCCAGGCCCTGGGTGGTGCCACCCTGGATCTGGCCGAGGACGGACAGCGGGTTGAGCGCCTTGCCGACGTCCTGCGCGACGGCCAGCTCGATCACCTTGACCAGGCCCAGCTCGGTGTCCACCTCGACCACCGCGCGGTGCGCGGCGAACGAGTACTGGACATGGCCGTTTCCCTGCCCCGTACGCAGGTCGAACGCCTGCGTGGGGCGGTGGCGCCACTCCAGTTCGAGGTCGACGGACTCGCCTTCCAGGACGTCCGCCAGATCGGCGAGCACCTCGCCGCCGTCGGTGACGACCTTGCCGCTTTCGAGCAGCAGCTCGGCCGTGGCCCAAGCCGGGTGGTACGTACCGAACTTGGCGCGGCCGATCTCCAGCACCCGTTCGCGTACGTGCTCGCAGGTGTTCTTGACCGCGCCGCCGGTGACGTACGTCTGGCGGGACGCGGAGGTCGAACCGGCGGACCCCACCCGGGTGTCGGCCGGCTGGATCGTCACCTGCGCGACGCCCAGTTCGGTGCGGGCGATCTGCGCGTGGACGGTGACGCCGCCCTGGCCGACCTCCGCCATCGCGGTGTGCACGGTGGCGACCGGCTCGCCGCCCACGACCTCCATCCTCACCCGGGCGGTGGAGTAGTCGTCGAAGCCCTCGGAGAAGCCGACGTTCTTGATGCCGACCGCGTACCCCACGCCCCGTACGACGCCCTCGCCGTGCGTGGTGTTGGAGAGCCCGCCGGGCAGCGCCCGTACGTCGGCCGCCTCGCCCGCCGTGAGCCACTGCTGCTCCGGCGGCAGCGGGCGCGCCTTGACGCGGCGCAGCAACTCGGCGACGGGCGCGGGTGAGTCGACGCGCTGGCCGGTGGGCAGGAGGGTGCCCTGTTCCATGGCGTTGAGCCGGCGGAACTCCACCGGGTCCAGGCCGAGCTTCGCGGCGAGCTTGTCCATCTGTGCCTCGTAGGCGAAGCACGCCTGTACGGCTCCGAAGCCGCGCATCGCGCCGCACGGAGGGTTGTTGGTGTAGAGCGCCAGGGCCTCGATGTCGACGTCCTCGACGACATAGGGGCCGACGGAGAGCGACGAGGCGTTGCCGACGACCGCCGGGGACGCGGAGGCGTACGCGCCGCCGTCCAGCACGATCCGGCACTTCAGATGCGTGAGCTTGCCGTCCTTGGTGGCCCCGTGCTCGTACCAGAGCTTGGCGGGGTGGCGGTGGACATGGCCGAAGAAGGACTCGAAGCGGTTGTAGACGATCTTGACGGGCTTGCCGGTGCGCAGCGCGAGGAGGCACGCGTGGATCTGCATCGACAGGTCCTCACGGCCGCCGAAGGCGCCGCCGACGCCGGACAGCGTCATCCGGACCTTGTCCTCGGGCAGGCCGAGTACGGGCGCGATCTGGCGCAGGTCCGAGTGCAGCCACTGGGTGGCGACGTACAGGTCGACGCCGCCGTCCTCGCCCGGCACGGCGAGGCCTGACTCCGGGCCGAGGAACGCCTGATCCTGCATGCCGAAGACGTACTCGCCGGAGACGATCACATCCGCGCGCTTCGCGGCCTCCGCGGCGTCACCGCGCACGATGGGCTGGCGGTGCACGATGTTCGGGTGCGGCACGTGCCCCGCGTGGTGGTCGTCGCGGTTCTCGTGGACCAGCGGCGCGCCCTCGGCGGTGGCGGACGCCTCGTCCGTGACGACCGGCAGGTCCGCGTAGTCGACGCGGATCTTGGCTGCGGCGCGGCGCGCGGTCTCGGGGTGGTCGGCGGCGACGATCGCGACGGGCTCGCCGTGGTGGCGGACCTTGCCGTGGGCGAGGACGGGGGTGTCCTGGAACTCCAGGCCGTAGCGCTTCACCTCGGTCGGCAGGTCGTCGTAGGTGAGGATCGCGTGGACGCCGGGGGTGGCCAGCGCCTCGGCGGTGTCGATGGACCGGATCTCGGCGTGCGCGACGGTGCTGCGCAGGGTGTGGCCCCAGAGCATGTCCTCGTGCCACATGTCCGAGGAATACGCGAACTCGCCGGTGACCTTGAGGGTGCCGTCGGGGCGCAGGGTGGACTCGCCGATGCCGCCCTTGGTGCGGGAGCCCTGGGTGACGTCGGTCGGGGTGCCGGCGGGGGTTCGTTTCGCCATGGTCAGACCGCCTCTTCCTGGCGTCCCTGGCGGGCCGCGGCGAGGCGGACCGCGTCGAGGATCTTCTCGTAGCCGGTGCAGCGGCAGAGGTTGCCGGACAGGGCCTCGCGGATGTCCGCGTCGGACGGGGAGGGGTTGCGCTCCAGCATCTCGTCGGCGGTGACCAGCAGGCCGGGGGTGCAGAAGCCGCACTGGACGGCGCCCGCGTCGATGAACGCCTCCTGGATGGCGGAGAGTTGGTCGCCTTCGCCGGTCTGGGAGTCGGTGCCCTTGACGCTCTTGGCCTGCCACCGCTGAGCCTGCTGGATGGTCGTCCCGCACGTACCCGAGGCGCAGCCGTCGCCTGGATGCGCGTCGGCGCGGTGCTTCGCGTAGTCGGCCAGACCCTCGACGGTGACCACGTCGCGGCCTTCGACCTGGCCGGCCGCGACGAGGCAGGCGCAGACCGGCACGCCGTCGAGCCGGACCGTACAGGAGCCGCATTCGCCCTGTTCACAGGCGTTCTTGGAGCCGGGCAGGCCCATGCGCTCACGCAGGACGTAGAGGAGGGACTCGCCCTCCCAGACGTCGTCGGCCTCCTGCGGACGACCGTTGACGGTGAAGTTCACGCGCATCGCTATGCAGCTCCTTCCAGCGTGGTGCCGGCGGACCGGTACTGCTCCCAGGTCCAGCCGAGGGTGCGGCGGGCCATGATGCCCACCGCGTGGCGGCGGTACTTCGCGGTGCCGCGCACGTCGTCGATCGGGTTGCAGGCACCGGACACGAGGTCGGCGAACTGCTTGGCGATCGAGGGGGTGATGACCTTGCCGTTGTCCCAGAAGCCGCCCTCCTCCAGCGCCGCGTTGAGGAAGTCCTCGGCGACGCGGGCCCGCAGCGGGGTGGGCGCGGCGGAGCCGATACCGGTCTTCACGGTGCGCGAGTCGGGGTGCAGGGCGATGCCGAACGCGCAGACCGCGATGACCATCGCGTTGCGCGTGCCGACCTTGGAGAACTGCTGCGGCCCGGAAGCCTTCTTGATGTGGACGGCCTTGATCAGCTCGTCCGGGGCCAGCGCGTTGCGCTTCACGCCCGTGTAGAACTCCTCGACAGGGATGCGGCGCACGCCCCGTACGGACTCCACCTCCACCTCGGCGCCCGCCGACAGCAGCGCGGGGTGCGCGTCCCCGGCGGGCGAGGCCGCGCCGAGATTGCCGCCGACGGAGCCGCGGTTGCGGATCTGGGGCGAGCCGACGGTGTGCGAGGCGAGCGCGAGTCCGGGCAGCTCGGTCCGCAGGTGTTCCATGATCTGGGTGTACGGGACGGAGGCGCCCAGCCGGACGTGCTCGTCCCCGACAGCCCATTCGCGCAGTTCGCCGATGCGGTTCAGGTCCATGAGGTACTCGGGCCGCCGGTGGTCGAAGTTGATCTCGACCATGACGTCGGTGCCTCCCGCGATGGGGACGGCGGTGGGGTGCTCGGCCTTGGCGGCGAGCGCCTCCTCCCAGCCGGCGGGGCGAAGGAAGTCCATGAGTGGCTCTCTTCATTCGTGATCGGTCGTTCACGCGATCGGTCGTTCACGGGAGCCCGGGGACGGCCGGAGTCTCGACTGCTGATCTGTGTCTCTCGCGGTCTCTTACTGTCTCTTGCGGATATTCACTAGCTGTTAACGCTGCGTGGCCCAAGTACACCGGCCGTGCTCCGTCCGGTGCAGTCACCGAAACCATGAAGGAGTTGGCTGGGCACCTTCCGGGTCTTGTAGATTCGAACAAAAGGCGATGCGGCGGACGCTCGCGGTACACGGCCCATCCAGGACGAGAGAAGAGATCGGCGGCGACGAGATGCGGCTGCGCGCACTGCTGGAGACCGATGCGCTGGGCCTGCGGCTGCTCGGCGGCCAGGACGAGCTGGACCGGACCGTACGCGGTGTGATGACCACCGATCTGCGGGACCCGAGCCGCTATCTGTCGGGCGGTGAGCTGGTCCTGACGGGGCTGGCGTGGCGGCGTACGCCCGAGGACTCCGAGCCTTTCGTACGGCTCCTCGCCGGGGCCGGGGTCGCCGGGCTCGCGGCCGGTGAGGCCGAGCTGGGCGCGATCCCGGACGACCTGGTCGGGGCGTGCGCGCGGCACCGGCTGCCGCTCTTCGCGGTCCACGAGACCGTCGCGTTCGCGTCGATCACCGAGTACGTGGTGCGGCAGGTGTCCGGCGAGCGGGCCGGGGATCTGGCGGCCGTCGTCGACCGGCACCGCAGGCTGATGACGTCGGGTCCGGCGGGCGGCGGGCCGGAGGTCGTACTGGACCTGCTGGGCACGGACCTCGACATGCGGGCGTGGGTGCTGTCGCCCACCGGCCGGCGGATCGCCGGGGCGGGTGAGCCGCTGTCCACCGGGGCGGGCGCGGCGCTGGCGGCGGAGCATCTGGCGGCGACGCGCGGCGGGCGGCGGGCGCCGCACCGGGTGGCGCTGGGCGGGACGACGTACTCGCTGTTCCCGGTACGTGTCCCCGGCCACGCCGCGTCGCCGGGCGGCCAGGCCGGGGAGCTGCGGGAGCGGGCGCTGTCCGACTGGCTGCTGGCCGTGGAGGCGGACGCCGGTGAGTGGGGCGCGCCCCGGCTGGATCTGCTCCAGGGCGTCACCCAGCTGATCGCGGTCGAGCGGGACCGGCGGGACGCGGCGCGTACGGTACGGCGCCGGCTCGCCCAGGAGATCCTGGAACTCGTCCAGTCGGGCGCCCCGCCGGCCGAGATCGCGGCCCGGCTGCGGGTCGCCGCGCCGGTGCTGCTGCCCGGCCGGGGGGCGGCGCCGCACTGGCAGATCGTGGTGGCGCGGGTCGACTGGGACGGCGAGGGCGAGCCGGGTTCGGTCGCCCAGTCGCTGCTGGAGGAGATCCTGGTCGATCCGGTGGCGGCGGGCCTGGAGTCGGGCGACCGGATCGCGGTGGCGCACACGGGCGGCGAGGCGATCGCGCTGGTACCGATGCCGGCGCCGGATCCGACCGAGGACGAGGACGGGGAGGGCACGGAAGCGACCGGGCCCGGGGGCCTTCAGGCCGACGTGCTGCTGGCGGCCGTACGCGACCCGCTGACCGCCGGTCTGGCCGACGACGGCCGGCTGACCCTGGGCGTCAGCGCGCCCGTGCGGTCGGCGGAGGGTCTGCGCGGCGCGCTGGAGGAGGCCCGGCACGCCCGCCGGGTGGCCGCGGCCCGCCCCGGCCGGGTGTGCGCGGCCGGGCACCACGAGCTGGCCTCGCACGTCCTGCTGCTGCCGTTCGTCCCGGACGACGTACGACGCGCTTTCACCGCGCGCCTGCTCGACCCGCTGCGGGACTACGACCGCCGCCACCGCGCCGAGTTGGTGCCGACGCTTGAGGCCTTCCTCGACTGCGACGGCTCCTGGACCCGCTGCGCGGCCCGGCTCCACCTGCATGTGAACACGCTGCGCTACCGGGTGGGCCGCATCGAACAGCTGACGGGCCGCGACCTGTCCCGCCTGGAGGACAAGCTGGACTTCTTCCTGGCGCTCCGGATGAGTTGAGAGGCCCGGGACCCACGACCGGATCCGGTGACCGTCACCCCGTGCCATGTTGACCGCCGTCACCCGTGGCGGTCGGCGCGAGATCCAACTGTTCGACGTCGGCCGGGGTGCGGCCGTCCTCGGCGTCAACTCCCCGCCGTCAGGCGGCAGATGGCTTTCGCTGGTCAGACCGGGTGACGGCGGTCCCGGCGGGGGCTTCGCGGGGGGATTTCGGGGGGCTCCGTGGGGTGTCGAACGGCCCGTTGTCGACCCCTTGTTGACCAAGGCATTGTGAATTTTTTCACCTGACCTATTGGCCCGGCGTGCCGATCCGTGCTGAGATGCGGGAGAACTCAACAGCACAATGGCGCGCTCGGGGAGGGCAATGTGGCGGATACCGCCATGTCTGGTTCCGGTTCAACTGCCGGGGACGACCCACTCCAGACCGCGGTATGGCGGTTGCGCTCGCGCGGCTGTTGGACCGACGCCGCCGCTCTGCTCGCGCCCCATCCGGGAGCCGGACCGTCCCTCCAGCGGGCGTCGTTGCTGGTGGAGCGCTGCCTGTTCACCGGGACGGGCTGGCCCGACGCCGAGGACGCGCTGCGGGTCGCCGAGGCCACCGCGCGGGAGGACGACGAGCGGGGCGGGGCCGCCAGCGAGCGCGGTCATCTCGCGTACGCCGCCACGATCCTCGGTGTGCGCGACCGGGCCGACGAGGCGCGTGCCGCGCTCGGCAGGGCCGCCGCGCTGCTCGCGCCCACGGCGCCCGGCCGGCCGCTGCTCGACTTCCGCCGGGGGCTGATCGCCGAACACCTCTCGGACTCCCCGCAGTCGGCCGTCGCCGCCTACCGCCGCGCCCACGCGGGCGCCACCGCGCACGGACAGACGCTGCTGCTCTCCTTCACCTGGCGCCATCTCGCCGGACTCGCCCTGCGTGAGGGCGAGTTGGCGGAGGCGCGGCACGGCTTCGGCGAGTCGCTGCGGATCCGCGAGGAGCTGGGCTATCTGGTCGGTACGGCTCCGGCGCTCGCCGCGCTGGCCGACGCCGAACCGGAGCCCGAGGCGTCGCGGCTGCGCGCGGAGGCCGGGCGGCTGTTCCGGCTGCTCGACGGCGTACCGACGTGGCTGGCGGCGCAGCTCGCGCCGAGCACCGCCGCCTGAGCCGGTGCGCTCACCCCTGGGTGAGCGACCCGGAGGTCGCGGGGGTGGGGCCGCCCACCCCCGGCTCCGCCGGCTTGCGCGCCTGCGGCCCCGCCTTCCGCAGCAGCCGCTCCAGCGGGTGCTCCACCCACTGGTACGCCATCCCCGCGAGGGCCAGGCTGAGCACGATCGCCGCCAGCCAGAACCCGGCGGTCCCGGCCAGGGACTCCGGGCGGCCGTAGTGGGCGAGCAGCGCGCGGATGACGATCTCGTGCACCAGGTACCAGGCGAACGACCAGTGCCCGAGCCGTACCGCCCACGCCCCGCCGAGCCCCGTACGGCTCCCCCGCAGATCCGCCTGCGCCGCCGCGCACACCAGCAGGGCGAAGATCGGCGCGGAGAGCAGTTGGGAGGCGCTGTACGGGCTGTACCAGAGGCTGTCGGGGACGGCGTCGCGCCAGGGGACGAGCGCCAGATGCCAGAGCACGACGAGGCCGATCGCCGCCGGCAGCCCCACCGGTGAGCGCCACCCGCGCTTGATGGCGAGCCCGGCGGCCACACCGAGGACGAACTGGAGCATGCGCGTGGGCGGGAAGTAGTCGAGCAGCCACACACGGGTCGCGCCGGTCTCGATCAGCGCGCTGGCGAACCACACGCCGACGAGCGCGACCGTCATCGTCACCGCGACCCAGAAGCGGCCCCGGCCGGACCTCAGCAGCGGCAGCAGCATCAGGAGCGGGAAGATCAGATAGAACCAGGCCTCGTCGCTGAGCGACCAGGCCGCCGGGTTCGCGCCCTTCTGGATCTCCGCGTCGGGGAACCAGGCGTGCACCATCAGCAGCGTCGCGACGACGGCCTTGGTGGTGACCTCCTTACCGATGGCGATCCAGACGGCGACCGAGGCCGCCGAGGTCACCACGAGCAGGGGCCAGATACGGGCGAAGCGCCGCCACAGGAACACCTTCGCGGGCACCCGCTGCCCGTCGTAGGTCCAGGCGAGCACGAAGCCGGACAGGACGAAGAAGAAGGTGACGCCGCTGCGCCCGTACCAGGTCGCCTCGCTGAGTCCGGGGATCTCGCCGACCTGCCGCGACAGGTGGTAGAGCACGACGATCAGCGCGGCCCAGAAGCGCAGTCCGGTCAGGGACGGCAGCCTGTCCCGGCCCGCGAGGGACGACCGGTCGGCAGTGGCGGTGGGCTGACGAACACTGCTGTCGCGCATGACGTCCCGTGGTGTGGGTGGCCGGAAGATGAAGAGTGGATGACGCTACCCGTACACGTGCGCGGTGCCAAAGCGGGGGATCCGTCCGTGGCCCGGCCGGCGGACGGCGGACCGGGACGGGCGGGGGCGGACAGGTCGGCGGGACGCGGCTGTCAGCCCGCGCCGCCCGTGAAGTGTCCCCGTACGAGCGAACGCACCACCGGCAGATCCACCGCGATCAGCGCGTCCAGCAGGGCGGCGTGCTCGGCGGCGTCCGCGACGAGCGCGGCCCTGATGGTCCTCGGGGCGCCGGCGCGCGGCCACTGCGCGCGGCGGTGCAGGTCGTCGGCGACCATGACCAGCTGCCGGTTGCCGGAGAGGCCGAGGAGCGCGCCGTGGAAGGCGCGGTCGTGGTCGGCGTACGCGGCGAGATCGCCGGCCGCCGCCGCCGTGACGGTCGCCTCGGCCAGCGGGCGCAGTCGCGCCCAGTGCTCGGGGGCGACGGTACGGGCCAGCCCCAGCACCACCGGGACCTCGATCAGCGCCCGCACCTCGGCCAGCTCGGCGAGATCGCGGGCGGTGCGCTCGGCGACCCGGAACCCGCGGTTGGGCACGACCTCGACGGCGCCTTCGAGTACGAGCTGCTGCATGGCCTCGCGCACGGGGGTCGCGGACACCCCGAAGCGCTCGCCGAGCGCGGGGCCGGAGTAGACCTCGCCGGGCACCAGCTCGCCGCTGACGAGCGCGGTGCGGAGCGCTGCGAGGATCTGCCCGCGCACCGAGTGACGACGCACCGTACGGCGTACGCCCGGCTCGGAGGGGTCGGACGGGGCCGCGGACGTGGGGTGGGACGTGTCGTGGGTGTGCTCGCCGCGTGCCTGTTCGGGGACCCTCGGGGGGCCGCCGACCTGCGGCCGGCCGGTGCCGGAGAGCGCCGAGGCGTCGTCGCGTGCTCTGCCCTGCTCCATGGCGCCTCCTCCTGCGTCCGGTGGTGTTCGTCCAGCTCATCGCGGTCCGGTTCGCGAGAACCGGGCCTTCGGAGCACCATAGGCGGACAGGGAGACAGTTCACACATCTGTCGTGTCGGGTAAGGTAAGCCTCACCTTCAAACGATCGCGATTCGGTGGTCCCCACGAATGTCTGCGCACGCATCGCTGCCCGGCCGGTTCACCTCACCGGTCGCCGATGCCTACCGGCGACTGACCGAGGCGTTCCCCTCGCTGCGGATCGACGAGCTGACGGACAGTGAACAACCGGCGGCGGACGACGGCTGGGTCGGCGCCACCGATCTCGCGGCGGGCGGCGCCGCCGTCGACACCTACCTCGCGTGGGACGACGAGCAGGTGACCCGTGACTACGGACAACGGGCCCGCCCGGACGTCGTCGCGACGTTCGGACTGCACCGTTACGCCTGGCCCGCCTGCTTGTTGATCACGGTGCCGTGGTTCGTGAGCCGCCGGGTGCCCAGGGTGCCGGTGGAGCATGTCTCCTTCCAGCGGACGCGTGGCCGGATGGCCGTGCGCGTACGGGAGTTCGCGTGTCTGCCCGACGACCCCGCCGCCGCCCTGCCGGGCGCCCGGGTCGTACCGGACGAGGAGGCATTGCGAGCGGAGGTGCGGTCGGCGGTGGCCGAGCATCTCGGCCCGGTGCTGGCCGGGTTCGGGCCGCGCATGCGGCGGCGCAACCACGCCCTGTGGGGCATGGCGACGGACGAGATCGTCGAGGGGCTCTGGTACGTCGCGCATCTGCTGGGCGAGGAGCGGCGCGCGATGGCGGAGCTGGAGCTGCTGCTGCCGGGCACGACGAAGCCGTACGTCGGTACGGCGGGCTTCCGTGAACTGCGCGGCCCCGGCGGCGAATCGCTGCCCACGAGGGACCGGGCGAGCTGCTGTCTCTTCTACACGCTGCGGCCCGAGGACACGTGCGTGACCTGTCCGCGTACGTGCGACTCCGACCGCGTCCGCCGGCTGAGCGCAAACAGCAACTGACGCTCCTGCGGGCTTCGCCGAACCATGCCACCCGTCCGAGTGGCATGAGGCGGGGTCATATTCGAACGCAACTTGGCCCCTTCGCTGGATCGTTCGAGCGGAACTCTCCAATTCGCGTATCCTTGCGCCTCGTTGGCGTTCTCTTGTCCCGAAACCCTCCTGCGCGCAGCCGTGGTTCGGCCAATATTGCCCCCGAGACGCCCCACTGCGATGCAAGGGACACCGCATGCGACTGACCGAATCTCCGCTCAACTGGCTGCTTCCGGGCGGCGTGATGCTCATCGGCGTCCTGGTGGCGGTGGCATTGATCGTGCGCGGCAAGAACGCCGCCGCCAAGCCCGCGGCCGAGGACTCCTGGGAACGCAGCGAGGAGCGCCGCAGAAGAAAGGAAGCGATCTACGGAAGCGCCTCCTATCTGCTGCTGTTCTGCTGCGCTGCGGTGGCCGCCGCGCTCTCCTTCCACGGGCTCGTCGGCTTCGGCCGGCAAAACCTCAACCTCACGGGCGGCTGGGAGTACCTCGTCCCGTTCGGTCTCGACGGTGCGGCGATGTTCTGCTCCGTACTGGCCGTGCGCGAGGCCAGCCACGGCGACGCCGCGCTGGGCTCCCGGCTGCTGGTGTGGACGTTCGCCGGGGCCGCCGCCTGGTTCAACTGGGTCCACGCGCCGCGTGGCATGGACCACGCGGGAGCGCCGCAGTTCTTCGCCGGTATGTCGCTGTCGGCCGCCGTGCTGTTCGACCGCGCGCTGAAGCAGACCCGCCGGGCGGCGCTGCGTGAACAGGGCCTGGTGCCCCGTCCGTTGCCGCAGATCCGGATCGTCCGCTGGCTGCGGGCGCCCCGTGAGACGTTCGCCGCCTGGTCGCTGATGCTGCTCGAAGGCGTACGCACGCTGGACGAGGCGGTCGACGAGGTGCGTGACGACCGCAGGCAGAAGGAACAGAAGAGGCACCAGCGGCGCGAGCAGGAGAAGCTGGGCCGGGCGAGGATCAAGGCGCTCAACCGGCAGCACCGCGCCTGGGGGCGCGGCCGTGGCCGCCAGGTCGAGTTGCCGGCGGCGGCGAACGTACCGGCCGTCAGCGCCGGCACCAGCTCACCGCCCGCCGTCGGGGCCGCCTCTCCGGAGCCTGTTATAGGCGGCGTCTACGACCCGGGTACCGACCCCTCACTCGTACGGTCGCAGCATTCCCTGCTGCCGGTGAAAGGGTACGAGGGGCGCACCGTCGATCTGACCGCCGAGGACGACACCCAGGCGCTGCCCAGGCTCGACTCGCTGGAGCGCAAACTCAAGCGTATGGAGCAGCAGTTCGGCTGAGCGCCGTCCTGAGTGTGACGTGCCATCGGTGTGAAGCGGCATCGGTGTAAAGCGGCATCGCGGGTGAGTTCACGACCGGCGTGACGGGCGACCGTCGCGCCGGTCCGCTTTTTTCTCGACGGCCGTCGTCGTCCCGGACGGCCGGCGGTGCGTCGGCTCAGGCGGCCGTCCCGGCGTTCAGCT
>NZ_MDCR01000406.1 GCF_001723055.1 Streptomyces niveus | reverse complement strand
ACAGGCACGGCGCTGACGCCGTGATCCGCCAGGGCTCTGGCGATCTCCTTGAACGGGGTGTCGAGTCGCACGCTCACGACGTCGCGGGTCATGAGTTCACCGATGCTTCGGTGGTCCATGTCCTGCACTCCTTCCAGGGCTGTGGCCGCCGACCGCGGTCACACCTTCAAGCGTGACTCCCCTCGGCACGGCACCCCAGGTGCCACTCAGCCCTATCGGGCGGCAACAGGTCCCGGAAGGGGCGTCCACAGGGGGCCGACAGGGCTCCGGCAGGGGACTGTCGGCCCCTCCCCCCGGACCCGGCCGTGACTCCACGCTGGAAGGACGACAAGGTCCGGGAGGCACCGTGTCCGTACAGACGATCGACGAACGGACGGCGGCGGAGCTGGTCTCCGACGCCACGGCCGCACCGTCGATGCACAACGCACAGCCGTGGCTGTTCCGGTACGCCACGGGCACGGGCACCTTCACGCTGTCCGCGGACCTCTCCCGCGCCATGCCGCACGAGGACCGGGACGGACGCGGCCTGCACGTCGGGTGCGGAGCCGCCCTCCTGAACCTGCGGGTGGCACTCGCACACCTCGGGCGGCGCTCCGAGACGACGCTGCTGCCCGATCCGGCGGCCCCACGGGTGCTGGCGACCGTACGTGTCGGAGTACGCACCGGGGTGGACGCTCTCGGCGACCTGTATCCGGAGATTCGCGAACGGCGTACGAGCCGGTTCCCGTTCTCCGAGCGCCGGATTCCCACGGCGCTCCGGAACACGCTCGGGGAAGCCGCGAGCCTCGAAGGCGCCGAGCTGACGTTCCTCTCGTCTCCGCACCTCAATGCCGTGCTGGACCTGATCACGGACGCCGAGGGCTACAACCTCATGGACCACGACCGGGAAGCCGAACGAGCGCGGTGGACCAGGAACTCCAGGACCGACGTGATCACCGACGGGGTGCCGGACTACGCCTTCGGCCCGCGCAGGCGCGGTGGAACCGCCCCGGCCCGCGACTTCGCCGGGCTCGACGCGGTGCGGGGCCGGCCCACGGCCGACTTCGAGGACCGGCCCCAACTGGCCCTTCTCAGCACGGTGTCGGACGGTCCCGCCGACTGGCTGCGGGCGGGACAGGCACTGGAGCGGCTGCTCCTCGTCGCCACGGGGCACGGGCTGACGAGTTCGTTCGCCACCCAGGCGCTCGAATGGTCCGACCTGCGGTGGCTGCTGCGCGATCCGGTCTCGGGCTCGGGCCATGTCCAGATGATCCTCCGGCTGGGATACGGCCCCCGCGGGCCGAGGACACAACGCAGGCCCGTGCGTGAGGTGCTGACGTTCGCCGACTGAGCGAGGGATCTCGCGGATCGCCGCGGTCCGCCGCCTGCCGTCAGTGGCGTGCCGAGTCGGCCGGGATCAGCGTGGCGATCACGGCGGCGGCGACGGCAGCCACGACGGCGGAGACGGTGAAGGCGCGCTCGAACCCGGTGTCCGTGGCGCCCGCCAGGCTCACCGCGGCGAGGCTGGAGACGACGGCCGCCCCGATCGAGGCGCCGAATTCGTGGAAGGTGCTGACGATGCCCGAGGCGAGCCCGGCCTGGTGCGGCTCGACCTGTCCGAGGGCCGTCGCCGAGGCCACCACGAAGAGCGAGCCGATCCCCGCCGCGGCCAGAGCGACTCCCGTGACGACGGCCGGAGTTCCGGCCCGGAGCACCGGGACGACGAGCCCCGCGGCGGCGATCACCATGCCGGTCACGCCCACCCGGCGGGCACCGAGCCCGCCGATGACCCGGCCGGCCGTGTGGGCACCGGCCATCGTGGCGAGCGCCACGGGCAGGAAGAGCAGCCCCGTCACCAGCGGGCCGTGGCCGCTGTACTCCTGGAGGTAGAAGGACCCGAGGAAGAAGACGGCCACCATCAGCGCCGTACCGGTGAGGATGACGAACGTACCCGCCGTCACCGGGCGCCGGAACAGCAGACCGAGGTCCATCAGCGGTGATTTCGCGGCTCGTTGCCATGCCCCGAAGACCAGGTACAGCACCACCGCGACCGTGGCGAGGCCGAGCGTGCTCCCGGCGCCCCAGCCGTGGTCACCGGCGTTGATGAGCGCGTAGATCCCCACGCCGGTCGCCCCGGTCACCAGGAGAGCGCCGGGTACGTCGAGGCGCGGACGCGCGCCCTCGGGGCGCGGCAGCGGCGGCAGCATCCGGGGCAGCAGCACCATGATGGCGACGCCGACCGGCACGTTCACGAGGAACGCCCAGGGCCAGCCCGGCCCCGCGGTCAGCACGCCGCCGAGCAGGACCCCGACGGCGGCGCCGCTGCCGCCGAGCGCCGACCAGATGCCGAGCGCCTTGTTCCGCTCCTCCCCCTCGAACAGCCGCACCACGACCGAGAGCGCCGCCGGGGAGAGCATGGCCGCGCCGAGCCCCTGCGCCACGCGGCCGGCGATCAGCACTTCGGCGCCGCCGGCCAGGCCGACGACCAGCGAGGCCGCCGTGAAGGTGGCCAGCCCGGTGAGGACGAGGCCCCTGGCCCCGAAGAGGTCGGCACCGCGACCGCCGAGCAGCATCAGACCGCCGAAGGTCAGCGTGTAGGCGCTGACCACCCAGGTCAGCGCCGAGCGGGACAGATCGAGGTCGGCGCCTATGTGCGGGAGCGCGATCGCCACCACGGTGACGTCCAGGATCAGCATGAACTGTGCGACACCGAGCAGCGCCAACGCCTGCCACCGGCGCCCGTGGGCACCGGAGCCCGTCTCCGTCGTGATCCGTTGATCGGTCACTGCTTCTCCTAAGTCAGACATCGATGTTCGAGTTAGTCGGGCTGGTAGCGTAACTCAAACAACGGTGTTTGATTTAAAGGAGGATGCATGGCCTCGTCGCCCCCCGCGCCCGCCCGCCGGGCCGACGCCCAGCGCAACATCGACGCGATCCTGGACGCCGCGGTCGAGAGCTTCGCGCGGCGCCCCGACACGACGCTGGCGGAGATCGCGAAGGCGGCCGGCGTGGGGCGCGTGACGCTGTACGGGCACTTCGCCTCACGTGCCGACCTCGTGGACGCGGCGATGGCCCGGGTGCTGGAACACGGTGACGCGGCACTCGAACCGCTCGAACTCGACGGAGATCCCGCCGAGGCGCTAGAGCGGCTGATCGCGACGAGTTGGCGGCTGATCTACCAGTCGCGCTCTCTTCTGGTCGCCGCACAGAAGGAGTTGTCGAGCGCCCGCATCCGGGACCTGCACGCCGGACCCGCGGCCCGCGCCGAACGGCTGCTGGCCCGCGGCCAGTCCGAGGGCGTGTTCCGGTCGGACCTGCCGACCTCCTGGCTGGTGGCCACGCTGCACAACGTGCTGCACGGCGCGGGCGACGAGATCAACGCCGGCCGCCTGAAGCCCGAGGACGCGGCACGCACGGTCTCACTGACCATCCTGGCGGCGTTCACGGCACGGTAGTTCCGCCCCGGTCCGATCCCAGCGCCT
>NZ_MDCR01000405.1 GCF_001723055.1 Streptomyces niveus | reverse complement strand
CGGCGGCGCTCGTGCCGCAGTGGATCGTCATCGCCACGGACGGCGCGACCGTCCTGCGGGCGCGGCTCTCCAGGAAGGTGGCGGCGACCAGCGACAGCATGCCGAGGAACGGCACCGCGTACGCCCACAGCGGCACGCCCCGCGCCGCCGCCGCGTCCGCCGATGTCACGACGAGCACTCCGGCCACCCCGAGGCACAGTCCCAGCCACTGCCGTCCGGAGACGTACTGCCGCAGCAGCGGTCCGGCAAGCGCGCCAGCGACGAGTGGCTGGGTCCCGTCGATGAGGGCGGTCGTGCCGCTGGAGACGCCGAGTTGGATGGCGTAGTAGACGGTGAGGAGATAGCCGCTCTGCGACAGCGCGCCGATCACGCACTGCCGCAGCAGGTCGCGCGCCGTCAGCCCGCGCCAGGCGGCGCGGGCGCGGACGACGGCGAACGCCCCGAGGACGAGTGCCAGGGGCAGGAAGCGCCACATCAGGATCGTGACGGCGTCGGCGCTGCCGGCGCCGAGCTTGGCGCCGATGAAGCCCGAGCTCCAGCAGATGACGAACGCGACGGAGAGGAGGACGTTCACGGCAGGACACCACCGGTGAGCGAGGAGACAGGTATACCGATCTGTTTACTCATCTTCTTCACTATACAGATCGGTATACTTCTCGCATGAGCACCAGCGCGAGCAGGAACAGCGTCCCCAGGCGGATCGCCATGACTCCCGGCGCGGGGCGCGCCCTCGACGCCGCGTCGCGGCTCTTCTACGAGCACGGCATCCACGCAGTCGGCGTCGACCGCATCGCCGCCGAGGCCGGGGTCACGAAGAAGACGCTCTACGACCGGTTCGGCTCGAAGGAGCAGATCGTCGTCGAGTATCTGACCGGCCGCGACGAGCGCTGGCGCGCGCTCCTGGACGAACGGCTGGCGGCGGCGCCCCCGGCACCCGCCGAGCATGTCCTCGCGGTCTTCGACGCGTCCCGCGCCTGGGCGGAGGCGAACGGCGCCCGGGGGTGCAGCATGATCAACGCCCATGCCGAGATCGACGATCCGCGGCACCCGGCTTACGCGGTGATCACCGGCCAGAAGGCGTGGATGCTGGAGCTGTTCACCAGCCTCGCGCGGGAGGTCCTGGCGCCGGGCGAGGCGACCGCGTCCGAGACGGCCGACCGCCTCGCCCGTACGCTCATGCTGCTCCACGAGGGCGCGCTCGTCGCCCACGGGCTGGGCGTCTTCCCCGACGCCTTCGGGCTCGCCCGCGATCAGGCGCGGGCGGTGCTCGATTCGTACGCGTGAGTGTCCTTGTCACGCGTACGGAGCGCTGCCGAGCCGCCCCGACCCGGCAGCGTCCACGCCCGCTCCCCCAGCAGCGCGAGCGCCGCCGGCAGCAGTACGCCCCGCACGACCGTCGCGTCGATGAGGATCGCCACCGCCATCCCCGTCCCGAGCATCTTGTACTCGATCGCGGACAGCGTCGTGAAGACCGAGAACACCCCCACCATGATGGCGGCCGCGCTGGTCACGACACCCGCGCTGACCGCGATGCCGCCGACGATCGCCTCGTGGCCGCCGTCGGGACCGCCCCGCGATCCGGCCCACCGCTCACGGATCCGGCTGAGGATGAAGATGTGGTAGTCCATGCTCAGCCCGAACAGGATGACGAACATGAACAGCGGCAGCCAACTCACCACACCCCCATAGGCGTTGAAGTCCAGCAGCGACTCCAGCCGGCCGCCCTGGAAGACCGCGACGAGCACCCCGTACGCCGCCCCGATCGACAGCAGGTTCAGCGCGATCGACACGAGCGGCAGGGCGAGTGAGCGGAAGGCGACGACCAGCAGGACGAAGGCCAGGACGAGGACGAAGGCGAAGACGACCGGCGTCCGCGCGTTCACCTGCCGCGTGAAGTCGTACGGCGTCGCGGTCCGGCCCGCGACGGCGACCTCGGCACCCTCCACCGCCCCCACCGTCGCGGGCACCGCGCGCTCCCGCAGGAATTCCAGGGCCCGTGCCGACTCCGGATCCGTACCGGCCCCCGCCAGCGGCACCCGCACCACCAGCAGGTCGCCGACCGGCACCATCGTGATCGGCTCACGCAGCGCCCCCTTGCTCCGCGCGGCCTGCTCGTGCAGCGCGTCGGCCGCCGCCCGCGCCTTCGGACCGTTGTCCGACACCACGACCCGCGCCGGCGTGGCCACCCCCGGGAACACCTGCTGCATCCGGGCGCCCGCGTCCGCCGCCGCCGAGACACCGCGCGGCAGGCTCTGGATCTGCGTGGCGTCCTGGAGATGCATCCCGAACGCCGGCAGGGCCATGACGGCGAGGAGCAGCGCCGCCGTGCCGCCGGTGAGCACCGGACGGCGTACGACCCGGCGCGCCACGGCCGTCCAGATCCGCGACCGGCCCGCCGCCGTACGCCGCCGTCCCAGCCAGGGGATACGGCCCAGATCGATCCGGTCCCCGAGCGCGGCCACCAGCGCGGGCAGCACCGTCACCGACCCGAGCACCGCCAGACCGACCACCAGGACGGTCCCGAGCGTGAGCCCCTTGAACACGTCAACTCCCGTGAACAGCAGGCCCGTCATGCACACCATCACCGTCAGACCGGACACCACCACCGCGTGGCCCGAGGTGCGCGACGCGATCCGCAGCGCCTCCTGGACCCCTCGCCCGGCCGCGCGTTCCTCGCGGACACGGCGCAGATGGAACAGCGAGTAGTCGATACCCACGGCCATGCCGATGAGCAGCACGATCGCGGAGGCGGCGCTGTTGAACGGCACCCACCTGCCGAGCGTGTCCAGCAGCCCGAACGCGGCGGCGACGGCGGTCGCCGACAGCAGAAGCGGGATCCCGGCTGCGACGAGCGAGCCGAAGACGACGAGCAGGATGACGACGGTGAGGGGCAGCGACGTCGTCTCCGCCCGCTTCATGTCGTCCTTGATGCCCTGGTCCACCGCCGACGCCAGGCTGGAGTCCCCGGCCTGGTCGAGGCGTGCCTCGGGGTGCTGTCGTGCCACCTTCTCGACGGCGTCGAAGGCCGTCTGTCTGTGGGTGTCGAACTCGGCGCCGGGACCGGCGATCTCGAAGGTCACGAGGTCGGCCGTGCCGTCGCCGGAGACCCAGCGCCCGCCGTGCGCGCCGAGCGGCGAGCCGACGTCCCGTACGGCGTCGGGGATCGCGCGCAGGGCCGCGACCAGGTCGTTCGTGACGGCGCGCCGGGTCTCGGGGGCCCGGCCCGCCCCGGCGCGGATCATCACGTTCTCTCGTATCGAGTCACCGGCGTCCTGCGCGGAGACCATCCGCTGGCCCCTGCCCGCCTCGCCGGGCTCGGTGGATCTGACCTGCCCGCCGGGGAGCAGGGAGGTGGACAGCACGGCGACCACGACCAGGAGCAGCCACGCGGCGATGGCCGCCGTACGGTTCCTGGCGGACCAGCCGGCGACGGACTCGACGAGTCCGGCGCGTGGGCGTTCTGACTTGATTCGGCGCAGCATGAGCTGCTCTCCTTCTCTCGGAGGTCGCGTCCGTGGAGCTCGCCGTGAGGCGAGGTGGAGCGCCTTCTGTGCCCGGGTCGTCGAGTTGCCGCTCGACGGCCCGGGGTTGTGTGCGGCTGGGTCGACGCCCTATTCGACGTCCTTGAGGATCCGTTCCAGCGATCCGGTCCGGCTCTGGAGATCGGTGAGCTGCCGGCCGAGGTCGGCGAGCTGCTTCTCCGTACGCCGCTGGCCCTCCACGGCCTGGGCGGCGAGCTGGCGGTACTCGTTCTCGCCGGCCCTGGCCTCCCTGGCCCGGCGGCCCGCGGTGAAGTGCCACAGGGTCAGCGTCACCACGATGATGAGGAGCGCGAACAGCCCTGTCGCTCCGATGACTTCCTGCCATGCCTGCTCGTCGTCCATCAGGTGGCCCCCTTCTCGTCTGTCTCGTTCGTGTGGTCGGCCGGCGCCTGACCGGCCGGCGTCAGCGTCTGTACGGCGGTGACGATGTCCTGCGGCGTCAGACGGACGGCGAACGCGTTCACCTCGTAGAACTTCATGGCTTTCCCGTCCTCCGACAGCTCCAGCCGCGACGTGACCAGACCCGCCGCTTCGAGCTTCTTGAGATGGACCTGGAGCAGCGCCCTGCTGATGTCCAGCTCCCTGGCCAGCCGGCTGACGTAGTTGCGTCTCCCGGCGAGTGCCGCGACGACGCGCAGCCGGTGGGGGTTGGACAGCGTCGCCAGTACGCGCACCAGGTCGTCGCCCGTGGGCACGGGTGAGTTCATAGCGGCCTCCTGCACATGCAAAGAAAAGTTAGCAGGTGCCTACGCGAATTAATAACCCCATGTGCGAAGCGAGTTGAGACGGACCGAGACGGGTTGAGAGAGACGCGGGGCCGCAGGGCCGCGGGCTCAGGCGGCGGGCGCGTGCAGCAGCGGGCTCTTGTTGCGCATCAGCCACTGTCGGTACACGACGGCCTGCAACGCCGCCTCGCGGTAGGCCGCCTCCAGATCCGCGTACACCTCGGCGCCCCCGGGCCCGTCGCCGTCCGCACCGGCACCCGCGTCCGCACCGGCACCGGCGCCCGCGCTCGTACCAACGCCCGCGATGCCCGCGCCCTCGTACGCCCCCGGCCGTGAGAACAGCAGCAGCCGCACGCCCAACGGGTCGTCCCGCAGCGGCCGTACGACCATGTCCTCGCGCGGGACGGACGTCGGCTGGCACGGCGCTATCGCCTCGCCGACCGCGATCAGCGAAGACGCGGTCAGGTAATCCCCGTGCAGTACGGGTGGGTTGAGCCCGGCGGCACCCAACACCCGCCGCAGACCGTCCCATTCACCGTCCACGGTCGGGTCGATCATCCACCGGTCGGCCGCCAGGTCGGCCAGCTCCACGATCTGGCTGCCGGCCGCCGGATGGTCCCGGGCCAGCGAGATGAACTGCGGTTCCCGCTCCACCAGTACGCGCCGGTCCAGCCCGGCCGGCACCCGCAGCGGACAGCCCTCGACCTCGTGCACGAACGCCACGTCGAGCCCGCCGCCCGCGACCTGGCGCAGCAGCGCGTTCGCCGAGACGTCCATCTGGAGCGAGATGTCCGTGCCCGGCAGCCGTTCGCGCAGTCTGCGCAGCCAGCCCGCCAGCGCGCGGCTCGCCGTGGAGCCGATCCTCAGCCGGGGCCCCGCGGACCGGTCGGCCGCCGCTCTCGCCTCGCTGACGAGTACGGCCATCTCGGCCACCAGCGGACGCGCGCGGCTGAGCACGGAGTGACCGAGCAACGTGGGCCGGCAGCCGGTACGTTCACGGGAGAACAGCTCGGCGCCGAGCGAGTTCTCGATCCGCCGCAGCTGCGTCGTCAGGGACGGCTGGCTCATCCCGAGCTGCCGGGCCGCTTTGTGCAGGCTCCCGGCGTCGGCTATGGCGCACAGCGCGCGCAGATGCCTGACCTCCAGCTCCATGTACCGAAGAGTAGGCCCGCCTTTTGCGTCACGCCAGGGACCCAAAGGGCGGTAATTGGCCGTCATTCGAAGGAAATTAGGCGAGCGGACACCGGGGGGATGCTCTGGTGCTATCACCCTTCGGCATCATCCGCCGCGGCGCTGTGAGGCACGACACTCTCCCTACCGAATCCGTTCTCGGACGAGTAGTAGGAGCCCCCCACATGAGATACCCCAAGACGGCCGTCTCCGCGATCGCCGGCATCTCGCTCGCCTTCGCGACCGCCCTCACCGCCACTCCGGCCGCCGCCGCTGACCCCACCAGCGCCGCGCCCGCCACCACCTCGTACGCCCAGTACGAGGGTTCGCCGCAGGACTCCGCCGCGACCAAGGCCTTCTACGAGGCGGTCCTGAAGTCGGTGGCCGAGAAGCGTGCCGCCAACCCCGGCGCCCTGGCCGTCACCGTCGTCTACGACGCGTCCGGCGCCCCGTCGTTCGCCGGCGAGATAGCCAGCAGCACCCGGATCTGGAACAGCTCCGTCGCCAACGTGCAGCTTCAGCAGGGCGGCAACGCGGACTTCACCTACGAAGAGGGCAACGACCCGCGTGGCTCGTACGCGAGCACCGACGGGCACGGCCGTGGCTACATCTTCCTGGACTACGCGCAGAACCAGCAGTACGACTCCCTGCGCGTGACCGCCCACGAGACCGGGCACGTACTCGGCCTCCCGGACAACTACACGGCTCCGTGCAGCAAGCTGATGTCGGGCGGCGGCCCCGGCCCGTCCTGCACCAACTCGCAGCCGGACGCCGCCGAGCGCAGCCAGGTGGAGACCCTCTGGGCGAACGGCTTCGCCGCCGCGCTGGCCAAGGCCTCCTGATCCGTAGCTGATCCGCCGCAGGCCGGCAGATCGGACCCCCCACCGGATCAGGCACCGACCGGGCGTGCCGGTACTCGCTGTCGAGTGCCGGCACGCCCGGAGTGCGTTCGCCCAGTCGTAATGGCCTGTCAGGTCGTCGTCATGCCCAGCCGCACCATGGACATCAGCTCCTCCTCCGACATCCCCAACTCACGTGCTTCGTCGACCAGTTCCCGTACGCGCTCCAGGATCTTGGCCCGGCCTGGCGAGACAGGTCCCGGTACGACGACGGCGCCCCGGCCCCTGCGCAGTTCGATCAGGCCCTCCTCGCGCAGCCGCTGGTAACCGCGCAGCACCGTATGGACGTTGACGCCGAGCGAGTCGGCGAGGGCCCGCGCCGCCGGGAGGCGGTCGCCGGGGTTCACCGTGCCGTCGGCGATGGCCCCGCGTACAGATCCGGCGATCTGGTCCCCGAGCGGCACCGAGGACGCCGGGTCGACCCGGAAGAGCACGTCAGCCCCTCTTCCGCCGGTCGACGAGGGTGTTGAGCAGCGCGGCGGCCGTCGCGGAATCCGCCACCGTGACCGCGAACTCGCGGCCGTTGGCGCGCCGTACGACGATCGCCTCCCCGGAGCGCATGACGACGCCGGTGCGCTTGTGCCTGATCCGGTAGCCCCAGCCTCCGTATTCGGCGACCGCGTTGATCCGGCGGCTGCTCGCCGCCTCGATGTCCTTCAGCGGCACCCGTACCCGCGGCCAGGACAGGGCGCCCATGCGGACGGTGAGTCCGTGCCGGTCGACCGACACGTGCGCGGAGGCGAAGACCAGGGCCAGCAGGCCGATGACGAACACCATGGGACCGTACCGCCAGCTGACGGCGACCGCGACGAACACCCCGGCCGTCAGTGTCGCGAGCCCCACCGCGAGGAGCGGGCCGGAGCCCGTACGCCGGGACCAGCCGGCCAGTTCGCCCTCCGCCAGGTCGATCCGGGTCGTGCCGTCGTCGCCGGTGGGTTCGTGGCCGGGGTTCGGCACGAAGCGGGTGAGCAGCAGGCCCACGCCGGCCGCCGCGAGGGCGACGGCCGCGCCGACGGCGAGCTGCCACGGCGGGAGGCGGACGGCGGAGCTGTCGGTCGCGTCGAGGTTGGCGAGGAGTGTCGCGGTGAGCGTGTAGCCCAGCAGGCCGCCCAGTGCCCAGCCGCCCGCCGTCAGCCACTTCAGCGCGCGTGCGGTGAGCGGGCTGCCGAGCGCCGACACGACCCACAGCGCACCGACTCCGGCGAAGAGCAGCACGCTCGCGACGAGAGCGGCGGTGCGGGACATCGGGTCGCGATCGGAGTCGCCGGAGAGGTCGAAGTGGGTGGCGAGTGAGTCGGGCAGCCGGTCCCCGACGACCAGAAGAACGGCCAGTTGGACACCGAGCGCCAGCGCGAACGGCGCGACGGTGACGGTCGCGAGGCGGATACGAGCCTGGTTCATAAAACCTCCCTTGTTCGCATACTACTAGAACAATGAATGAGGCATAAAGCAACCGCCCCGGCAGGTGTCGTGCACCTGCCGGGGCGGTTCCGGCGACCCAGTGACTCCCGGCGGCTCAGGCGTTCACCAGGATCCTGCCCTCGAACTCCGTGTCGTCCGGCAGCTGTCGCCTGATCCGGTCGAGCGCGTCCCGGAAACCGGCCCCGACGATGCCCGACTCGTAGGCCGCCCCGCCGCAGCGCAGCGTCAGGCTCAGCTCCGCACGCCCGGACGGCGCGTCCGACGCCCGCTCATGGAGCGTCAGCAGGCAGCTGAGCGTGGCCTGTTGGACCGTGCCGCCCGCGTTGACGGGCATGGGTATGTCCCACTCCAACACGCAGGACGACAACACCCCGCCCGCCTCCGTGGGCTCCAGCACGGAGAAATCGGCCCCCTCGTAAGCAACTCCCCTGATGTGGGTACGGACTTGGCGTCCGTCCGCGATGATCGCGATGGGTTCCGCACCGCGGCGGTCCCGGTACCAACCCGCCCATGACTCCGTCGACTCCGCTGTCATTTCGCGGACTGTAGCGGTACGGGACACTCCGCCGCGCGCGTGGGTCACCGCTTGCGGCTGTACGTCCTGACGACCGCTCCGTTGCCGAAGGTGCGATTGGACTCCAGGGCGAACTCGGTCTGGGCGTACTTGGTACCGAACATGGGCATTCCGGAGCCGAGGATGAGCGGATACGTCTTGACGACCAGCTCGTCCACCTCGTCGAACAGCTCGGCGGCGAGGTTGGCTCCGCCGCAGAGGTAGATCCCGAGACCCTCCTCCCGCTTCAACTCCCGCACCAGGGCGGCGATGTCCCCGGAGACGATCTCCACGGCCGGGTCGGGACTGGTGAGGGTCCGTGAGGCGACGAGCTGGCGCATGTGCGCGTACGGACTGGTGACGCCGATGTCCAGGGCCAACTCATAGCTGCGCCTGCCCTGGATGATCGTGTCGAACTGCTTGTTCTCCAGATGGTCGATACCCAGCGGCTGACGGCCGGGCGTCGGCAGCGTTTCCGGGTACTCGTCCTTGAGGAAGTCGAGGAACTCCTCGTCGGCGAAGCGGGTGAAGAACTCCGCCTCGCCGGTCGGGTCGCCGATGTAACCGTCGATCGATACGGCGATGAAGTAGCTGAGCTTGCGCAAACCGGTCCTCTTCCGAGCTGGGCGACAGGAATGGCACGGCGGGCACCCGGAGCGAATCCGGGGTGCGCGGCCGTAACCACTTCATCCATAGTGCTTCACCCGTAGTGGTTACGCAAGTGCCTTTCCCCGCCCCCGATCGCCCCCGCCGCGCCCGGCCCGGCCGGCTCAGCGCGTACGGCGCGTGACGTATTCGGCCAGGGCCAGCAGATCACCCGCCGTCGCCAGATCCGGTACCGCCAGGGAGAGTTGATGGACCGCGCGGGCCATCCGGTCGGCCGCCTGGGCCTGCGCCCAGTCGCGCCCGCCGGCCCGCTCGACCGCCGACGCCGCCCGCGCGACCGCGGTCTCGTCCATCGGCCGCCGGTAGAGATCGGCCAGTTCCTCGGCGGCCGGGTGCCCCGACACCAGCGCGGCGACGACCGGAAGCGACTTCTTGTGGGCGACCAGATCCGCGCCGGCCGGCTTGCCCGTACGGGCCGGATCGCCCCAGATCCCGATCAGATCGTCGATCAGCTGGAAGGCCAGCCCCGCCTCCCGCCCGAAGGCGTCCAGCGCTTCCACCGCTGCGTCGTCCGCGTCGGCGTAGAGCCCGCCAAGCGCGCATGAAGTGCCCAGCAGCGCACCGGTCTTGGCCATCGCCATCGTCAGGCACTCGTCCAGCGACACGTCCTTCGGCCCGCGCCGCTCCAGCGCGCAGTCCGTCTGCTGTCCGGCGCACAGCTCGATGACGCAGTCCGTGAGCCGTACGGCCGCCCGGGACGAGGCCGGATGGCGGTCCTCGGCCAGCAGTTTCAGCGCCAGGGACTGCATGGCGTCGCCGACGATGATCGCGTCGGTGGTGCCGAACACCGTCCAGGCCGTGGGCCGGTGTCTTCGGGTCGGGTCCTCGTCGATGACGTCGTCGTGCAGCAGGGTGAAGTTGTGGGCCAGCTCCACCGCGACGGCGGCCCGGACGGCGCGGTGCGGCTCCCCGCCGACGGCCCGCGCCGCCGCGAGTACGAGAGCGGGCCTGATCGCCTTCCCCCCACCGCCCTTGGCCGGTGAGCCGTCGGCCTCCTGCCAGCCGAAGTGATATCTCGCGACGCGGCGCATGGCCGGGGGCAGCGACTCGACGGCCGCGCGGAGTTCCGGTTGGACGACGCTACGCGATCGCTCCAGGAGCGCCACGGCCTCGTGGCCGTCGGTGGCGGCATCCGTGCTGGTCATGGTCAGGTTCACTTCCTCTGCGGCGGACTGGGCGACTACCGGGCGCGCGCGGGTGGGGCCCGGCCGTACGGACGCACGCCCGCCGGACCCCACCCGCGCGCATCACCTCAGATCCGGCTGCTCACTTCCACGTTCTCCAGGACACCGAGGGCGTCCGGCACCAGGATCGCCGCCGAGTAGTAGGCGGTGACCAGGTACGAGATGATCGCCTGCTCGTCGATCCCCATGAACCGGACCGACATGCTGGGCTCGATCTCGTCCGGGATGCCGCTCTGCTGGAGCCCCACGACGCCCTGCTCGGCCTCGCCCGTACGCATACAGATGATCGAGGTCGTCCGGGCGTCCGAGATCGGGATCTTGTCGCAGGGGAAGATCGGCACACCGCGCCAGGCCGACACCCGGGTGCCCGCGACGTCCACCGTGGTCGGATTGAGCCCGCGCTTGTTGCACTCACGGCCGAAGGCGGCGATGGCCCTCGGGTGCGCGAGGAACATCTTCGAGCCACGGCGGCGCGACAGCAGCTCGTCCATGTCGTCCGGGGTGGGCGCCCCGTCGAACGGCTGGATCCGCTGCCCGTAGTCGCAGTTGTTGAGCAGACCGAACTCGCGGTTGTTCACCAGCTCGTGCTCCTGGCGCTCGCGCAGCGCCTCGACCGTGAGCC
Source organism: Streptomyces niveus (assembly GCF_001723055.1). GTDB lineage: Bacteria > Actinomycetota > Actinomycetes > Streptomycetales > Streptomycetaceae > Streptomyces > Streptomyces niveus. The sequence continues at coordinate 1,145 of NZ_MDCR01000405.1, read as the reverse complement.
GCAACTGCTGCTCGGTCTGGTTCATCGGCTGGTTGTAGAGGTCGGCGACCCTGCTGTGGACCTTCAGCACGGTCTGCGCGACGCTCAGCTCGTACTCCCGCGGCGACAGCTCGTAGTCCACGAACGTGTGGGGCACCACGGCCTCGCCGACATGGCCGGCGGACAGCTCGATCGCGGCCTCGCCGTACTTGTTGGTCCGCTGCTCCGGGACGGACGCGAGCGCGTCCAGATGCCCGCGCAGCGACCCGGCCCGCTCCGCGAGGTTCAGCACGTCCTGCCGGGTCAGCACCAGCACCGTGCAGGCCGTCGCCGCGCGTGCCGTGTACGACCAGGTGGCGTCCCCGTCCACCAGCGCCTGGTCCCCGAAATACGCCCCGTCGGCGAGGACTTCGAGCACCGTCTCCGCCCCGTAGGGCCCCTCCCCCACCTTCTCCACCTTGCCGTGGGCCAGCAGGTACACCCGGTCCGCCGCGGCGCCGGAGGCGGCCACGGTCTGGCCCGCGTCGAACTCCTGCTGCTCGCAGCGGCCCGCCAGCTCGGTCAGGACCTGCTCGTCGTCGAAGCCCCGGAGCGCCGGCAGCTCGCCCAGCTCCGCCGGGATGACCGCCACCCGGTCGCCGGTCTGCACGAACGTCACACGCCCGTCGCCGACGGCGTAGCTGAGCCGACGGTTCACCCGGTACGTACCGCCCTGCACCTGGACCCAGGGCAGCATCCTCAGCAGCCAGCGGGAGGTGATCTCCTGCATCTGCGGCGGCGTCTTCGTGGTGGTCGCCAGGTTCCGCGCGGCGGCCGTTCCCAGGCTCTGCTGAGCGGGCGGTTCCACCGTACGGACCTCGTCACCAACCGACATGTGTCTCCCTCTCGATGATGGGCTGACCTGCGCGAACAAGCCTTGCATCACGGCCAGTTGGCGCGCCATCACACAAATGAGTGGGACTGGATCACGGCGGTCGGGGCACATTCACGACTTCTGTCATCCGCGTGCGGACTCACGGCCGAAAGTGATCGGATCGGCTCGTACAGCGTGCGAATCGATGGTCCACAGCGCCGAGTTCGGGGAATAGGCCAGCCAGACGGCCTCCGACACGGAGCGCTCCGAGTTCTCCGTATCCGCCATCTCCCCATCCCCCATCCCCCACTCC
>NZ_MDCR01000404.1 GCF_001723055.1 Streptomyces niveus | reverse complement strand
GCGTTGTCGGAGTCGGCCGAGTACGGCCGGGCCATCCACAACGCCGATCCTCCGCCTTGCGATCGCACGCACCAACGCGACATCAGCCGCTCCGCGGCGGGCGTGAGCCCCGCCCCTTCGGGCGGACGGCGCTACTTTGCGGACACGCCCTGGTCGCTCCACCGCCGGCGCCTCGTCAGCTCCCACCGTCACGTCGAGTCATGTCACGGAGCCCACGTCATGAGTAAACGCACGCTCGTCCGGGGCGGTCTGGTCATCACCGCCGCCGACGAAGTCCACGCCGACGTACTGACCGAGGACGGCCGGATCGTCGCCCTCGCCGCGGGCGGCTCCGACGTCGCCGCGAGTTGGACCGCCGACCGGGTCATCGACGCCACGAACAAGTACGTCATCCCCGGCGGCGTCGACGGCCATACGCACATGGAGATGCCGTTCGGCGGGACGTTCGCCGCCGACACCTTCGAGACCGGCACCCGCGCCGCCGCCTGGGGCGGCACCACCACCATCGTGGACTTCGCGATCCAGTCGCCCGGCCAGGCGCTGCGCGAAGGACTCGACGCCTGGTACGCCAAGGCGGACGGCAACTGCGCCATCGACTACGGCTTCCACATGATCCTCGCCGACGTCAACGAGCACTCCCTCAACGAGATGGACCTCCTCGTCCAGGAGGGCATCACCTCGTTCAAGCTGTTCATGGCCTACCCCGGCGTGTTCTACAGCGACGACGGCAAGATCCTGCGCGCCATGCAACGGGCCTCCCACAACGGGGGGCTGATCATGATGCACGCCGAGAACGGCATCGCCATCGACGTCCTCGTGGAGCAGGCCCTGGCCGCCGGACGCACCGATCCGCGCTACCACGGAGAGGTGCGCAAGGTACTGCTTGAGGCCGAGGCGACGCATCGCGCGATCCAGCTCGCCCGCGTCGCCGACGCGCCGCTGTACGTCGTGCACGTCTCCGCCGAGGAGGCCGTCGCCGAGCTGGCCGCCGCCCGCGACAAGGGACTTCCCGTCTTCGGCGAGACCTGCCCGCAGTACCTCTTCCTGTCCACCGACAACCTCGCCGAGCCGGACTTCGAGGGCGCCAAGTACGTCTGCTCGACCCCGCTGCGGCCCCGCGAACACCAGGCCGCGCTCTGGCGCGGACTGCGCACCAACGACCTCCAGGTCGTCTCCACCGACCACTGCCCGTTCTGCTTCACCGGACAGAAGGAGATGGGCCGCGGCGACTTCTCCAAGATCCCCAACGGGCTGCCGGGCGTGGAACACCGGATGGACCTGCTCCACCAGGCCGTCGTGGAAGGGCACATCAGCCGCCGCCGCTGGATCGAGATCGCCTGCGCGACCCCGGCCAGGATGTTCGGCCTCTACCCCAAGAAGGGCACCATCGCGCCCGGCGCCGACGCCGACATCGTCATCTACGACCCGCACGCCGAGCAGACCCTGTCCGCGGAGACCCACCACATGGACGTCGACTACTCGGTGTACGAGGGGAAGCGCGTCACCGGACAGGTCGAGACCGTCCTGTCGCGCGGTGAACTCGTCATCGACGGCCGGAAGTACACCGGCCGCCCGGGACACGGCAGTTACACCCCCCGCGCCACCTGTCAGTACCTCACCTGAAAGTTGGGAGTGGCCCGCCATGGACTTCGGACTCGTCCTCCAGACCGACCCGCCGGCCTCGGCTGTCGTCGGTCTCATGCGGCGCGCCGAGCGCAACGGCTTCCGCTACGGCTGGACCTTCGACTCCGCCGTGCTGTGGCAGGAGCCGTTCGTGATCTACAGCCGCATTCTCGAACACACCACCGAGCTGATCGTCGGCCCGATGGTCACCAACCCGGGCACCCGGACCTGGGAGGTGACCGCGTCCACCTTCGCCACGCTCAACGAGATGTACGGCAACCGCACCGTCTGCGGCATCGGCCGCGGCGACTCCGCGATGCGTGTCGCCGGCCGCGCGCCCAACACCCTCGCGCGGCTCGGCGAGGCCATCGACGTCATCCGTGAACTCGCCGAGGGACGCGAGGCGTTGGTGGACGGCAAGCCCCTCAGGCTGCCCTGGGTGAAGGACGGGAAGCTGCCGGTGTGGATGGCCGCGTACGGGCCCAAGGCCCTGGCGATGGCCGGCGAGCGGGCCGACGGATTCATCCTCCAGCTCGCCGACCCGTATCTGACCGAGACGATGGTCAACGCCGTCCGCACGGCCGCGTCCGACGCCGGACGCGACCCGGACTCCGTCACCATCTGCGTCGCCGCCCCCGCCTACGTCGGCGACGACCTCGGCCACGCGCGCGACCAGTGCCGGTGGTTCGGCGGGATGGTCGGCAACCATGTCGCCGATCTGGTCAGCCGCTACGGCGAGCACTCCGACCTGGTGCCCGACGCCCTCACCACGTACATCAAGCAGCGCGAGGGCTACGACTACAGCCACCACGGCCGCGCCGGGAACCCGTCCACCGACTTCGTGCCCGACGACATCGTGGACCGCTTCTGCCTGCTCGGCCCGGCCGAGGCGCACATCGAGAAGCTGAAGACGCTCCGGGCCCTGGGCGTCGACCAGTTCGCCCTCTACAACATGCACGACGCGAAGGAACGGACCATCGACACGTACGGCTCCGAGATCATCCCCGCGCTGGCCGACTGAGCCGGCTCCCCCTCAGGGGCGCCGGGCGGTGACGATCCACACCCCGGCGCCCAGCAGGACCCCCCGGCCCGACTCGTACGGCCGCAGTACCGCCGCCATCTCCTGGCGCGTGGCGTCGGGCACGGTCAGGCCCGGCGTCCGCGACAGATAGAAGTCGACGGCGTCCGGAGCGTCCCGCCCCCAACAGGACCGCCGCGTCTCGCCGTTCACGTCCACGTCCGCGAACCCCGCCCCGGCCAGCACCTCCCGGATCCGGGACGGTTCCGAAAGCGACGCCATCGCGGCGGCCAACTCGCCCTGGACCGGCCGGTCCTGGCCCGCCAGCGTGGCCAGCCGGCCGAGCGCGGCCCGCTCCTCGCCGTCCGGCAGACCGGGCTGCGGACAGAGCAGGGCGAGCCGGCCACCAGCACGTACACCGCGCGCGATGTTGGTGAACGCCGCGACGTGGTCGGCGAAGAACATCACGCCGCCCCGGCTGATCACCACGTCGTACGCCCCCGCCGGGAAGGGGTGCGACTGCGCGTCCGCCAACACGTAGCCGACGTGCGGCAGTTCACGGCCGTCGGTCAGCGACCGGGCGCGGTCCAGCAGCGGCGCCGAGATGTCGACGCCCGTCACCTGCCCCCGCGCGGCGCGCCGAGCGGCCAGCCGGGTGGTGAGGCCGCTGCCGCAGCCGACGTCCAGGACACGGTCCCGCTCCCCGATCGAGGCGGCGGCGAACAGGACGTCGTCGAACTCGGCCAGCATGGCGTCGTAACGCGTGTGATGCTCGGCCCAGTGGGCGCCGACGGGACCGTTCCAGGCGTCGGCGACCGCCGTGGACCCGGAGCCCGTCACGCGGACTCCCCGACCCGGGCGGGCGCGGCGGCCGGTGCGGCGCCCGTGAGGGCCGCCTCGACGCGCTCGACCGCGCAGATCGCGCCGAAGGCGACCAGATGCACCAGACAGTGATCGGTGTGCGGCGGGACGAGCCACGCCGCCACGTCCTCGTCCGTGACGCGGTACGGGGCGCGGGCCGCCAGCAACGCCAGCCGGGCGCCCGGCCGTTCGCCCCGGTCCGGCAGGCCGTCGCCGGTGAGCGGGAGCGGGGTGACACCGTCCCAGGCGGCCACGCTCCGCCGTACGTACGCCGCGTCCTCCTCGCTCAGCAGCCCCGCGCCCAGGTGCGCCGCCGCGCGCAGCGCGCCGAAAGCCGCGCCGACCGGGCTGTCACCCGCCCACTCCGGAGCCGGACCCGTGCTCTGGAGCAGCGGCAGACTGTCGCCCGGAGGCACCTCGCGGCGCACCGTGCGGGACAGGGCGGCGTCGGCCATGCCACGCAGGATCTGGTCCTTCTCGTCCCCGCCGGGCAGCATGTTCTCGGTCAGCAGCGCCGACACGATCCGGTTGATGAAGTGGAAGGCGAGGCCCGTCCCGACATATCCGGGCGTGTGTTTCGCCGGGAACGGGCGCCCCGTGTCCATCCGCTTCCCCCAGGCCAGCAGCCGCCCGTGGCGCGGATCGGCCGGCTCGCCGCCGCGCGCGACGGTGTCGGCGAGTCCGTGCTCCCCCGTCGCGTGCAGCAGCACGGTGTGCGCGTCCACGCAGAACGGGCAGCGGTTGGTCAGTGACACCCCGGCGGCCACCACCTCCTTGTCCACGCGGGACCCCACGCCCGCCAGCAGGGACTCACGGAGAACGGCCCACGTGGCCGTCAGGAGCGGGGGAGCGGCCGACAGGACGACGAAGGTCGGCGCCGCCCCGAAGCCGAGATCGGCGGCGAGCTGCGCGTAGACGTCGGCGGTGACGCCGGTCGCGGATTCCGGGGGCTCCGGTGTGGTGTATCGGTACGTTCGCGTCTCGTTCATGGGGCCGATCGTCTCCGCGGTCCGGGCCTCGGGGCGTCGTACCGTCGATGACATTCGGGCCTGCGCCCGCCGGGCCGTACCCGTCGGCGACTACTGCGCGGGGAGTACCGCGAAAGCAGTCGCAGGGGACGACGCGCGGCCCGCCGCACGCTCGTTACAGTGCCGCCATGGGGGGCGAATCGAAGGGCTCGGCGGCCGGCCGGCGCGCGTGGCTGCTGGACACGGCGCTCGCGGCCCTGACCTGCGGCGTGGTGCTGCTCGCGGCCATGGCCGCGAGGAACCCCGGCCCCGACGCGCTCGACGTCGCGCTGATCGCGGCCGGCACCCTGGCACTGGCCGCGCACCGGCGCGCGCCGGTCGCCGTGCTGGTCGTGACGACGCTCTGCATGCTCGCGTACGTCCTGCACGGGCAGCCGGGCTCCTGGGCGGCCTTCCCGGTACTCGCCGCCGTCCACGCCTCGGCGCGCAGCGGGCGCAGGTCGCTGGGCATCGTGGCGAGCGCGGTCTTCCTCGTCGTGTTCTTCGCCGTCGACCCGGGCGCCGACGACATCGTGGAACGGACCGCGCTGCTGGTCGGCTGGTTCCTCTCGGCGGGTGTCACCGGGCTCGTCGACAAGAACTGGCAGGCGTATCTGCGGCAGACGGAGGAGCGGGCACGCGAGGCCGAACGCACGCGTGAGGAGGCCGCGTTGCGCAGGGCGGGCGAGGAACGGCTGCGGATCGCCCGCGAGTTGCACGACTCGCTCACCCACTCCATCTCGATCGTCAAGCTCCAGGCGGGCGTCGCCGTGCATCTCGCGCGCAAGCGCGGTGACGAGGTGCCCGCCGCGCTGCTGGCCATCCAGGAGGCGAGCGGCGAAGCCATGCGTGAGCTGCGCTCGACGCTGGAGGTGCTGCGTACGGATGTCGTCCCGGAGGGCACGGGCCTGGACCGGCTGGACGAACTCGTGGAGCGCGCCAGGACGGCGGGCATCGCCGTCGCCGTCTCCGTCACGCACACCGACAAGGCCCCCGGTCCGCTGCCGGAGGCCGTGGACCGTACCGCGTACCGCATCGTCCAGGAGGCGCTCACCAACGTGGCCCGGCACGCGGACCGGGCGAAGACCGAGATACGCCTCACCCACCGGGCGCGCCACCTGCTGGTCGAGGTAGCGGACGACGGCCCGGCCGCGCCCGGCGACCCGGTCGCCGAAGGCACCGGACTGACCGGCATGCGCGAGCGTGTCGCGGCGCTGGGCGGCCGGCTGCACGCCGCGCCCGGCGCGGGCGGCGGATTCACCGTACGGGCAGAACTCCCCCTGGAGGGCGCGTGATCGCGGACCCGGTCCGAGTGGTGGTCGTGGACGACCAGGCCCTGATGCGGGCCGGGTTCCGCGCGCTGCTCGACGCCGAGGAGGGCATCGAGGTGGTCGGCGAGGCGGCCGACGGGCGGCAGGGGCTGGACCTGGTGCGGCGATGTGCCCCGGACGTCGCGCTGGTCGACGTACAGATGCCGGTGATGACCGGCATCGAGACCACCCGGCACATCGCGGCGGACCCCGCCCTGGCCGGTGTCCATGTCGTCATCCTCACCAACTACGGCCTGGACGAGTACGTCTTCGACGCGCTGCGCGCCGGGGCGGCCGGATTCCTGCTCAAGGACACCGAACCGGTCGAACTGCTCCAGGCGGTGCGGGTCGCCGCGCGCGGCGACGCGCTGCTGTCGCCGTCCATCACACGCCGCCTGATCGGCGAGTTCGTGTCCCGGCCGCCGGACCGCTCGACCCCGAGAGACCTGGAGACGCTGACACGGCGGGAGCGCGAGGTGACGGGGCTGGCGGCGCGCGGACTGACGAACGAGGAGATCGCCGCGCACATGGTGATCAGCCCGTTCACGGCGAAGACCCACATCAGCCGGGCGATGACGAAGCTCGGCGCGCGGGACCGGGCCCAACTGGTGGTGTTCGCCTACGAGTCGGGGCTGGTCGAGCCCAAGAGGTGACCCCTCCCGGCCGGTTCCGCCGGATCACAGCGAGGCGCCTCCGCACATGACCAGTGTCTGGCCGGTGACCGAGCCGCCCTCCCCGCCCAGCAGGAACGCCGTCAGGCCCGCGACGTCCGAGGGGGCGACGAGGGCGCCGAGCGGGGGCGGTACCGGCGGGGTGGCGGCGCGCCCCGGGTCCCTGAGCATGGGGGTGTCGGTCGGCCCCGGGGCGACGACGTTGACCGTGATCCGGCGCGGGGCCAGCTCCGCCGCCCACGACCGGGCCAGCGCGGCGAGCGCCGCCTTGGTCGCCGCGTACTGGCTCTTGCCCGGCACCCCAGTCATCGTGCGGCTGCCGATCAGCACCACCCGCCCGCCGTCGGTGATCCGTCCGACGAGGGTGTCGAGCAGCACGGCGGCGGCCTGCACATGCACGTTCCACATCAGAGCCCCATCGTCCGCCGACAGCGCGCCGAGCCGTGCGGAGCGCTGAAGTCCGGCGGCGTGCACCACCGCGTCGACCGGGCCGGTCCCTTCGAGGAGCGCGGGCAGCCCCGTGGTGTCGGAGAGATCGGCCGGGATCCAGTACGGGGCGGGGTCCACGGCGGGCGGCCGGGTACGGCAGAGCGCGGTGACCCGCCACCCCTCGTCGAGGAGCCGCGCGGTGACGGCGGCGCCGATTCCCGAGCTGGCGCCGGTGACGACGGCGTGGCGCGGCTCAGACACCGGCCGCCCAGTCAGGCGCGACGCGCACGTACTTGATGGCCTGCCGCCAGTAGGTGTACGCGATGTGCAGAGTCCCGTCCGCGCCCTGCAGGATCGTCGGATAGGAGAACTCCCGGTTGAGCTTGTCGCGGGAGTTGTTGGTCAGGCAGTGGCCGTCACCGGTCTCCAGATCGCGCATGACCGGCCAGGTCCGGCCGCCGTCGGCGGAGAGCGCGAGGGTGAGGGGCGCGCGGGGCGCTCCCCAGAACGCCGTTCCGGTGCCGCCGCCCGCCGCGAAGTGGGCCTGTGACGCCGGGACTTGGTCAGCCGGTCCGCCGCTCGCCAGACCTTCGTCGTCGATCTCGTCGTACAGCGAGACGCGCCGCGCGGTGGAGTCGGCGGCGCTGCTGTTGTTGAGGACGAGGGCGAGCCGCCCGTCGGCGAGCGGGACGTACTGCACGGAGGAGTTGTTGTTGGGCAGCTCGCCCGGCTCCGGTTCGCTCCAGCTCTCGCCACCGTCGGCGGACCGCGACACGTACAC
>NZ_MDCR01000403.1 GCF_001723055.1 Streptomyces niveus | reverse complement strand
GAGTACGGCCGGGCCATCCACAACGCCGATCCTCCGCCTTGCGAGCGCACGCACCAGACGCCGTGAGCCCCGCCCTACGGGCGGACGACGCTACTTTGCGGACACGCCCTAGAGCTGCTGCGCCGCCGCGATCCCCAGCGCGACGATCAGCGTCACCACGACGAAGACGATCAGCCGCTGGCGCAGCAGCCGGGGATTGGCGGGCCTGCGTCCGCCACGTCCCCCCGACGTCGTACGCGCCCCGGGCCTGGTGCCCTGGCGGCCACCGGTACGCGAGCCGCCGCGTGACGAGCCCTCACGGCCCTCACGACCTTCACGGGGTCTCGGCGGACGCCCGCCACCCGTACGCGGCGCCGAACCTCGCGACCCGTGCCCCCGGGAGTCGGGCCCGCCCGCCGTACGCCCCTGCGTGGACCGTTCGCCCCGCTCCAGGCGCTCCGTGCGCTCCGATCGCTCGGCCCGCTGCGGCATCCGCGCCGTACGCTCCGCCATCCGGCCTGTCGGCACGTCCTGCCCGCCCCGCTCCCGCTGCGCCGGCGGCCGTCCCTCCGACAGCCCCTGCGCCTCGCGCGCCGCGATCTCCTTGAGCCGCATCGACAGCTGGAGCGTGCTCGGCCGCTCCTCGGGGTCCTTCGCCAGACAGGCCCGCACCAGCGGCGCCAGCGCGTCCGGAACCCCGTACAGCTGTGCCTCCTCGTGCACCACCCGGTAGAGCATGACCTCCGAACTGCCGTGCCCGAAGGGCGAGTCGGCGGTCGCGGCGTAGGCCAGCGTCGCGCCGAGCGCGAAGACGTCGGTCGACGGGGTCACCGCCGCGCCACGTACCTGCTCGGGCGCCAGGAAGCCGGGCGACCCCACCGCCGTACCGACGTGCGTGAGCGTGCTCGCCCCGGTCGCCCAGGCGATCCCGAAGTCGATGATGCGCGGGCCCTTGGGGGAGAGCAGGATGTTCGACGGCTTCAGATCACGGTGGACGACCCCGGCCTCGTGAACCGCCAGCAGCCCCTCGGAGAGCGCGGCTCCCACGGAGGCGACCTCGGCGGCCGTCAGCGGCCCGTCCTCGGCGACCTTGTCGTGCAGGGAGGGCCCCGGTACGTACTGGGTGGCGAACCACGGCCGGTCCGCGTCGAGATCGGCGGCCACCAGCCGGGCCGTACAGCCTCCGCGGATCCGGCGGGCCGCCGAGACCTCGCGGGCGAACCGGGAACGGAACTCCTGGTCCTCGGCGAGATCGGGCCTGATCACCTTCAGCGCGACCCGCTGGCCGCGCCGGTCGGATCCCAGGTAGACGACCCCCATGCCGCCCTGCCCCAGCCGCCGGTGAATCCTGAACGAACCGACGACACGCGGGTCCTCGCGCCGGAGCCGCATCATCGCCATGTCCATCCCCGCTGCCCGGTCGTCCGTGTGACGTGGCACAGCTTACGTACCCGCGCCCCGGGGCGCTCATAGGCCGCGCCCTCCGGTACGGATCGATTGTCAGTGCCGGGTGAGAAACTTGAGGGGTGGTCAGGGGGCCGCGGATCCAAGGTCCTCAGACCCGTGCGAGATCTCAAAGGTCCGTCGCAGAAGGGGGATTGGATCAATGAAGGGTGACCGCGTGGAGATAGTGGTGGACGCGGGTGACACGACGCGTACGTACGAAGTCGTGGCAAGTCGGGCAGGCCGCCGGGTGGAGACGGCGGTGCGTCGGGGAGTGGTGGAAGTGAGTGAAGTCACCCGCAACGGTTCGGTGGTGCGTACGGCGCGCTTCATGGCCACGCGAGTGCTCGCTCTGGTCGAACAACCAGTACCCAGGGAGGACCTCTCCGAGCGTCCCCTCCGGGAAGACCCGCAGGCGTAGGACCCCCTCTCCACCCAGGGGAGTACGCGGAGGGGGTACCGGTCATCCTCCGGGAGGCCCGGCAATCGGTACGCGGGCATGACGACCCAGGCGCGGCGCTTACCTAATGTTGTTCTCAAGCGGCGGGTGCAGCACTCGTCCCCCGAGGTCAGACACTCGCCGCTGCCAGACACGACAGGAGAAGGACCATGGCCGACACGGCATCGCGAGCGATGACCCGCACGCAGGGACGCAGGGTGTTCGACGCGTTCGGCGGGCGGAACTCCGGTCCGCGCCACCCCTTGGTGGCGACAGCCATGGTCCTCCCTCTCGCGGCCCTGCTGGTCGTCGTATTCGGCGGCTGGGACGCAGTGGTCACACAAGCGTCGTCCGTGGGCGTGATGCTGGGGCGC
>NZ_MDCR01000402.1 GCF_001723055.1 Streptomyces niveus | reverse complement strand
CTCACCCCCTAGGGGCGTCCTCGGTTCCGGGTCTCCCACGCCTGGGCAGGGGGTTGGCACCGGCGCGTAATCCGCAGCGGCTACGCTGCCCCAGACCGGCGCGTGATGCCCCCTCCACACACCCGCACGGATGAGCGATTCCGCGCGCCGATTTATCAGTCCGAAACCCGCCACTGCCCCGTGTTCACACCGGCCGGTGCACGATCTTTTCTTGGATGGCGTAGCACCCAATGTCTTGGTTCGAATCACTCATTCTCGGACTCGTCCAGGGGCTGACCGAGTTCCTGCCCATCTCCTCCAGCGCGCATCTGCGGCTGACGGCGGCCTTCGCGGGCTGGCACGACCCCGGTGCGGCGTTCACCGCGATCACCCAGATCGGTACGGAGGCGGCGGTCCTCATCTACTTCCGCAAGGACATCGCCCGGATCGTGTCGGCCTGGTTCCGCTCGCTGACGAACAAGGCGATGCGCTCCGACCACGACGCGAAGATGGNNTCAGATCGAGGGGCCGTTCCGTGATCTGCGCCTGATCGCGACGACGTTGATCGTGATGGGCATCATCCTCGGCATCGCGGACCGGCTGGCCGCGCGCGACGAGGCCGGCGGCAAGCACCGCGCCGTCAAGGAGCGCAAGTCGCTGAAGGAACTGGGCGTCAAGGACGGTCTGATCTTCGGGTTCTGCCAGGCGCTGGCGCTGATTCCGGGTGTCTCGCGGTCGGGTGCGACGATCAGCGGTGGTCTGCTGATGGGCTACACCCGTGAGGCGGCGGCGCGTTACTCGTTCCTGCTGGCCGTCCCGGCCGTACTGGCCTCGGGGGCCTTCGAGTTGAAGGACGCGGGCGAGGGGCATGTCTCGTGGGGGCCGACCATCTTCGCGACGGTCGTCGCCTTCGTCGTCGGATACGCCGTCATCGCGTGGTTCATGAAGTTCATCACGACAAAGAGCTTCATGCCGTTCGTGATCTACCGGATCCTGCTGGGCATCGTGCTGTTCGCCCTCGTCGGTACGGACACGCTGAGCCCGCACGCGGGCGAGTCCGCCGGCTGACCGGACGGCGAAGCCCGTACGGACGGGCAGTTGACGGAGCGCCCGGCGAGGTCGGAACGCCGTACGGTGTGCCGAAGGACACGTTTGCCCGTCGCACTGCCGCGGACTGCCAACAAAGGGCCGAAAC
>NZ_MDCR01000401.1 GCF_001723055.1 Streptomyces niveus | reverse complement strand
ATGTCGCAGCTCAGCGCGCCGACCGCGCCCGTCAGCGGAACGCTGACGCGTGGCTGGTGGAGCACGAGGAGCGGATCCGCGCCGTGTGCTCGCAGATCATCGACACCACCCCGGCCTGGCCCCACCTGACGAGCAACCCACTCGCGCGGGTACATCAACTGGCCGCGACCCTGGCCTCCGGCGCCGGTCCGGCCCACCTGGCCGACCAGCTCGCCGAGCTCCGCGTCGAGATCGCCCCGCGCGGCGGGCCGCCGCGCGAGCCGACCGGCCCCCAGGCAGGGGCCGCCGCCGAAGCCCGCGACGCGATGCTGACCCTGCTCACCGAGCTCCAGGGCGTGCGGTACGGGCGCCACTGACGCCGACGGCACCCGGCGTCAGCGATCCGCTGACGGCCACCTCCCCCGGTCCGGCGTGCGGACAGGACTGAACTCTCGGACGATATAGGCGCAGGAGATCATCGTGAAGCAAGGGCAAGAGCGGTGGCGGGAAGAGCCGGGGCAGCGGGCGTACCCCGATGACCCCGCAGGCGGCGTCGCGAATTCAGTCCCGGTCCGCGAAGGATTCGTCGAGCAGGTCGGCCACGACGGGCTTCGGTTCGCGGGCGCAGTCAGCCGGCGACCGGAACAGCAAGGGCGACGGCCAGAAGTAGTCAGTGGGCGATACGGACGCCGCTGACTATCAGGATTCCGGGGGCGGGGCTGATGCAGTACACGGCGATCGTGGCTCTGGCGGCGACGGCTTGGCGGCGGTCCGTCTTCCCCTCGGTCGCGCAGGATCCGTGCCCGTACGGGCCGGAGGCCAGCTGTCGCATGGCCTTCATCGGCGGTAGGCGGCGCCGGCGCCGGGTGCCAGCCGCACCGCGAGCAGCACCGCCGTCCACGACGTCCGCCGGTCTCCAGGGCGGCCACGAACGAGTACGGCCAGCCCGGGATCATCTGGTGCTTGGCATCTGGCAGAACGAGCGGTCCGGGCAGGTCTGCGCGTCCGGCCGCAGCGGCGAGACGTCCACCGTCGCACGCGCAGGTTCTTGACGGCCCCCTTGTAGGCATCCATGGCGGATACCTCGTTGGGTGAACCTTCGTGATGTCCTGCATCGGCGCCAGAACGGGCTTGCCGTGCCGATCAGCTCTCGCGCACCCCGGTAGTCAGCAGCGGTAGCCGTTCGGAACGTGGAGAAGGGCGACGAAGATCCAGACCATGACCGCGGCGCCGACCGTGCCGCCAAGGAGGGCAACCGCGAGGTTCCAACGTCCTACGTAGCCGATGAGCACACCCCACCACGCCGCCGAGACGATCGCGAGCAGAGCCCCGTAGAAGATCAGGGCAAGGCCGTTGGCCGCGCCGTTCACTCCGACGTCGCATGCCCGCCAGGCAGCCGCGAGAAGCACAGACCCGAGCACGCCCGTGGCCAGGCCGCCTGCGGGGGCGGCCACGCAGCCCCACTGCCCGCGCGTCACTTCCGGGTCCTGACCTGCGGGACGTTCTCGCCGTTGCGCTGCGCTTGTTCCATCTGGTCCATCGCGTCGTTGATTCCTTGCCGGAGCTGTTCCTGGGTCAGGCCGTCTCCGTACTTCTCGTAAAGGTCGACCCCAACCCGCATCGTGATCTGATCGCCTTGGTCGTCGTCTCCCGTGAGTACAGTTTCCCCGAGGGAGGCGCCCTGGATCAGGGTGTCTGTGTCGAAGCCGGCGGCCCGGCCCACGTATCCGTAGTGAACGTTGGAGTAGATGTCGTAGAAGACTTCGCGGTTCGTTCCGGGCTGCTTGAAGTAGTAGTCGTCGATGGTCTGGAGGTCGTACCGCTGCTGGAGTTGGGGCTTGTGGTCCCAGTCCTGGCCCGGGGCCACCTTCGCGCCCCACATCACCATCGCCGTGTTGATGTCAGATCCATAACTCCGCCCGAACTCATACCATTCAGGCTCATCAAGCAGGGTCTTTATGTTGCCGACGGTGTCCGACTTCGCGTTCCGCTTCATCTCCTCAAAGATCCACTTCTCCGCGTCGGTGAACTTCTGCTCGCTGCGCGCCTGCCCTGTCGGGGGGATGACGGGCGTGGCGGTGGCGTTGAAGCCTCCGATCGTGCCGTCGGTCAGGTTTCCGTCCACAACCACGGCTTCGAGCGCTTGTTTGACAGCCTTGTCGAACTCGTCCACGGCGCGCACCGCCGCAGCGATATGCGAGGTCCAGAACTCCTCCGCACCCTTCAGGCCCGGGTCGCGTCGCAGGGCATGTTCCTGAGCAGACTCCTGGATCCGTGTGAAGTCGAAGGCTGCGCGTCCTGCTGCCGAGACCGCCATGCCTGCGGCCACAGCGTCGTCCCGGGCCGATTCGACCTTCTTCTTCAGGTCCGCGAAACTGGCGTGCGCGTTTGTCAGAATCTTCGCGATCGCCTTTGCCTCGGTTTGCGCGGACTTGTACTCGCGCCGAGTCGTCGCGAACTCCGCATACGCCGCTTCCAAGCTGAGCCCATGCCAGTTCTGTCCCAGCGTGATCTTCTGGACAGTCTCCCCGTAACGCTGTCCGACCTTCGCGAGGTCGGCGGCCATGGTTTCCCATTTCTCGGCAGCCGTCGTCAGAACGCTGAGATCGGTCGTCATGATTTCCTGGTAGGTCAACACGGGCCGACCCCCTACAGCTCGTCAAAATAGGATCTGACACCTCGGAGTTCGTCGCCCGTGCCGACATCGATCCGGGAGAACTCGCCCGAGGCGCTGCGTAGATTGGCCTTCTCCGCGCTGAGTCGTCCCATCAGCACTCTCACCTGCTGGTCCCAGGTCCCCACTACTTTCTTCAGGCCGGAGGCAGTCTCCCAGCCGTCAAGCGTCCTCGCCGCAGTGTTCGTGCTCTCCTTCGCCTTACCCGAGTCCCTCTTGGTGTCCGGCTCTAACTCAGTCTCGATGTCGTTCGCCGCCGCCTTCATCTCCGCCGGTGACGAACCGAATAGATCCCCGCCACCCGGAGCCAACGGGCCGACCGGTATACCGTCTGCGCTGCTCTCATCCCATGCCACGATCAGCCCCCTCCCTGAACCTGACTCAGATCATATGTGGAACGACTGGTGCCCCGGTCCCTGTTATTCGTCAAGGCCGAAAGTACTCCACCCCGGCTAAAGGGCGGCGCGGCGGCGCCCTTGGATCAGCGGATGAGGCTTACAGGGCCGGGGACCGGTTTCTGCTGACCGGACAAAGTGCGCTGGGCGGACGGCGCTGGCCATCAGGATTCCGGGGGCGGGGCTGATGCAGCACACGGCGATCTTGGCTCTGGCGGCGACGGCTTGGCGGCGGTCCGTCCTCCCCTCGGTCGCGCAGGATCCGTGCCCGTACGGGCCGGAGGCCAGCTGTCGCATGGCCTTCATCGGCGGTAGGCGGCGCCGGCGCCGGCGGGGAGGAGGGCGAGGGAGAGGATGCCGCCGGTGAGGGCGAGGGCGGGGTAGCTGGTGGCGGTGACCATGATGCCGGAGGCCATGCCACCGGTGGCGCCGGCGATGGCGATCGAGACGTCGACCAGCCCTTGGGTCTTGGCGCGGGTGGCGAGCGGCACAGAGTCGGTGATGATCGCGGTGCCCGAGACGAGGCCGAAGTTCCAGCCCAGTCCCAGCAGTGCGAGAGCGAGCGCGAGGAGTGCGACGGAGTCGGCCGGGGCCAGCGCGGCGAGAATGCCGGCGGCCAGCAGAACGACCCCGGAGGCGGCGGCGATCTTCATCCGTCGGTAGCGGTCGACGAGCCAGCCGGTCAGGGGGGAGGGCAGGTACATGGCGCCGATGTGGATGGCGATGACGAGTCCGGAGGCAGCGGTTCCGTGACCGTGGTCGTGCATGTGGACTGGCGTCATCGTCATGATCGCGACCATGACGAGTTGGGTGAGGACCATGACCAGGGCGCCGAGGACCACGTCCCTGCGGCCCTCGCTCGTGCCGACGCCGATGTCGGCTGCGGCCGGGTTGGTCGCGGTGCCGGCTGTCTTGGCCTTGTCGGCGGCGCGGGCCAGGAGCAGCGGGTCGGGGCGCAGCCAGAGGGCGAGAACGAGCGCGGCCAAGGCGTAGGCGGCGCCGGAGAGGATGAAGGGTCCGGCGAGGTTGGGGATGCCGAGGTGCTGGGCGAAGGTGCCGGTGGGGGCGGCGAGGTTGGGGCCTGCGACGCCGCCGAGGGTGGTGGCGACCAGCACGGTGGAGACCGCGCGGGCCCGGTGGCCGGGGGCTGCGAGGTCGGCTCCAGCGTAGCGGGCCTGGAGGTTGGTGGCGGTGCCGGCGCCGTAGACGAACAGGGCGGTGAACAGCAGGACGGGGTTGTCCAGGACGGCGGCGGTGATGACGCCGGCCGAGCCGATGGCGCCGGTGAGGTAGCCGGCGGCGAGGCCGGGGCGGCGACCCCTGGTCTGGGAGATGCGGCCGACGGCGACGGCGGCGAGGGCGGAGCCGGCGGTGAACAGGGCGCTGGGCAGTCCGGCGAGGCTGGTGGTGCCGAGCATGTCCTGGGCCAGGAGGGCACCGACGGTGACGCCGGCGGCGAGACCGGCGCCGCTGAGAATCTGTGAGGCGACCAGGACGCGCAGGGTCCGGGGCTGGGCCTGAGCTGGGTTGGGTATGGGCGTGCCGGCGGGCGCGGTGCTCGTCATATCTCTTCTCCGGAGCGGCGGTGAAAGGTGGACCGGCGGGGAGGGCCTGGTCGGTCTCGATCGGGGGTAGCCGTGGCACCGGACGGAGCGTCGCGGACGACCACCGGGCCTCCGGCCGGGCTTGACCGATCGACCACCGGCGCAAGCGCGTTGCGCATGCGCCGGCCGACCGTGGTTCTTGTACTCACTCCCCAAGAAGCCGGGGCGTCGTCAATCAGCCTGTCAGTCGGATCGGGCGATCATGTCGAGCTGGGCATCGAGGGCAGCGAGGTCGGGATGGTCCAGGAGCTCGGCCGTCATGCGCTCGCGCATCTCACCGGTATACGCGGCGGTCAGCTCTTCCTCCGTCACGGCGAGCGTGCGGGCGAGGTCGGCGATCAGTTCGGGGCTCAGACCGTCGGACAGGGCGATGGACGCCACGATGATGACCGAGCCGTGGGTTTGCGCATCATCCGCGTAGCCGGCCAGCAGACAGTGGCGCAGCAGCCAGCGCGCGAACTCGCTGTGTCTGACGTGCTCTTGACTCATGAGGTCTCCGTGAGTTGTTGGTCGGCCCGGGAGGGCATGGTGTGGCTGACGGCGATCCTTCTCCGGGCC
>NZ_MDCR01000400.1 GCF_001723055.1 Streptomyces niveus | reverse complement strand
GGGCGGGAGCCCGGTTCGGGGGCGCCTTCTTTGGAGAAGACGCCGTAGCCGTGGGAGCCCTCGCGGGCCCGCGCCCGATTGCGGACGGGGTGCAGGGTTTCCGGCGGGGGATCGCGGCTAGGGTCGTTGCCAGACAACGGCATGCCATCCTCAGGAGAATCCAGCGATGACCATCGACCCGTCCTCGATTCCGAACTTCGGGGCCCAGCCCCAACCGCAGGCTGCGGGAACGGCGGGCCCTGTCGTCCCCGACCAGGATCTGGTCAAGCAGCTCCTCGACCAGATGGAGCTGAAGTACGTCGTCGACGACGAGGGTGACCTCGCGGCGCCGTGGGAGGAATTCCGCACGTACTTCATGTTCCGCGGCGAGGGCGACCAGCAGGTCTTCTCGGTGCGGACCTTCTACGACCGGCCGCACGCCCTTGAGGACAAGCCGAAGATCCTCGACGCGATCGACGACTGGAACCGCCGCACGCTGTGGCCCAAGGTCTACAGCCACGTGCACGAGGAGGAGGACGGCCCCACGACGGTCCGGCTCATCGGCGAGGCCCAGATGCTGATCGGCACCGGGGTCAGCCTGGAGCACTTTGTGTCGTCGACGGTCAGCTGGGTGCGGGCGTCGATCGAGTTCGACAAGTGGATCGTGGAGACGTTCGGGCTGACGCCGGCGGAGGAGAAGCCGGCGCCGTCCGGGGACGGCGAGTAACGGTTCCGGCGGGCTCCGTGCCTCCCTGAAGAGGCACCGCCCCCTGAAGAGGCACCGCCTCCTAAAGAGGCATCGGAGCCAGCGTCAGCAGGTACGTCCCGTAGCAGCACGACAGCCCGGCGAGGGCCGCGATCACCACGATCGCCGCCCTCGGCCGGGCTTTCGTGAGCGCGCACGCGAGGGGGAGCAGCAGCGGGAACGCGGGCAGCAGGAAGCGCGGCTTGGACTCGAAGAAGCTCCCGCCGCCGCCGACGGTGATCAGCAGCAGGACGCCCGCGTACACGAGCAGCGCCGGCGGGGGACGGTTCTCCCGGTCGACGAGGAGCAGCGCGAAGAGCAGCAGGGCCGCGCAGACGATCAGGACCGTCCCGGTGGAGGCGAGTTCGGCGGGCCGCAGGACGATGTCGCGTACGTCGCCCAGGGCGTCGGCGCCGAAGTCGAAGTAGGACCGCCAGCCGTCCTGCACGGCGAAGTAGCCCGCGAGCGGATCCCCCACGCGTACGCCGACCCAGAGCACGTAGCCGCCCCAGCCGAGCGGCGCGACGACGGCCGCCGCCCAGAGCCGCCAGGGGGCGTGCGCGCGGCGCTTCCACAGCTCGTACGCCACGGCGGCGCAGACCGCGGCGGCGATCGCGACCCCGTTGGGCCGGGCCAGTCCCGCGAGCGCGGCCAGCGAACCCGCCCACAGCCAGCGGCCGGTGAGCACCGCGTACAGGGCGAAGGCGGCGAAGACGGTGAGCAGCGGTTCCGTGTACGCGATGGAGAACACGACCGCGTGGGGCAGCAGGCCCCACAGCAGCACGAGGACGGTGCCGGTCCGCCGGTCGTGGAGGCGTTCGCCGAGCAGGTAGATGGCGAAGGCGGCGGCCGCGGCGGCGGCCCAGGAGACGAGCAGGGCGGCGGTGCCGCCGCCGATCGGCAGCACGGTGGTGAGCGCGCGTACGAGCGCGGGGTAGAGCGGGAAGAACGCGAGGTCGCTGTGGACGGCGCCGTCGGTGAAGTGGATGGTGTAGCCGTAGCCCTGCTCGGCGATCCGGGTGTACCAGGGGGAGTCCCAGGTGTGGGCGAGGAGTTGGCGCGGTGAGCGCCCGATGTGCTCGGCCCACAGCCACAGCACCAGCAGCCCGGTGAGCCGGGCGGCGGCGAACAGCCCGAGCGCGGGGGCGGCGCGGCGCAGGGCGGCGGAGAGACGGGTGGCGCGCCGCCGGGGGGCGGCGGGGATGAACGTGACGGCCGGGACGACGTTCGGGACGACGGCCGGGATGGTGCTCGGGGCGGCGTCGGCGGGTCTCGCCGTGCCGGATGCGTCGACGGAGTCGAGCGTGTCGGCGGACAGGGTGCACCTCCGGGCGCGCGTGATCGGTCGAACCGACCCTCCGCGCCGCCCGCGGACCGCGCGACCG
>NZ_MDCR01000040.1 GCF_001723055.1 Streptomyces niveus | reverse complement strand
CAGATGGAAGGACTGGAAGACGAAGCCGATGGACTGGGCACGCAGCGCGGACAGTTCGCGATCGGACAGCTCGGCCACCGGGTGCCCGTCGATCCGCACCGAGCCCGCCGTCGGTCGGGCGAGCGTGCCCATGATGTTCAGCAGGGTGGACTTGCCGGAGCCGGACGGGCCGACGATGCCCAGCAACTCACCCCGTTCGATGGTGAGTTCGGTGTCCGCGAGCGCGGCGACCGTGCCGTACGTCTTCGAGACACCCGTCAGCTCGACGACAGGCCAGGACGGGGTCACTGGGGCACCCCCACGCGCAGGCCCTCGGCGATGCCCGTGCCGGACACCTCGACCAGACCGTCCGCGAACAGGCCCAGCTCCACGGGGCGGTTCTCGACGCCGTCGTCGGTGATCACCTGCACGGCGTAGCCGCCGCCCTGACGGGCGATCAGCGCGTTGACGGGCACGGCGAGTACGTCGGCGCGACGCTCGGCGGTCAGCATCACATCGACCGGCGCGGCCTGGTAACGCCCCAGCCTCTTCTGGTCCTTGACGGTCAGTTCGACCGGCAGCGTGGCGTCCTCGGCGCTCGTTTCCTCGCCGCCCTCGGAGGGCGCGGCGGTGGCCGCGGCGCCGATGTCGGTCACCTTCGCGTCGACGACGGTCCCGTCGGGGAGCGCCACCGTGGCCTTCGTACCGTCCTTGACGAGACCTTCGTGCCGCACCTCCAGATCGACGGTGACCACCCGTTCCGTGCCGGTCCAGGTGAGGACGTCGCCGCTGAGGGCGGCGCCCCGCGCGGACTCGACCTCGGCGACACGCCGCGCACCGGACGCCACCACCGCGTCGTCGGGCGCGACTTCGCCGGTCTCCTCCCGGCCGAGGTCCTCCTGCCAGGCCCGGACGGCGTCGGCGGTGGACTCGGTGTACTCCGCGTCGACCGTGAAGCCGGTGTGGCCGAGCGCCGCCAGATTGCGCTCCAGCATCGTGACGTCCTTGCCCTCGGAGCCGACGCCGAGCGAGCGGTACAGCGGGGTGGACCCGTACAGCAGGACCACCTTCCGCTCGTCGGCGCTGTAGACGCTCTCGCCGCGCTCGATCTCGTCGCCCACGTCCGGCAGCCAGGTCACGGTGCCGGTGTCGCCGCCCTGGGCGGCAGTACTCGTGCGCGATTCACCTGATCCGCCGGTGGCGGGCGCCTGTACGGTCGTCGCCTCCCCGTACCCGAGCGCGCCGTCCACGGTCTCGCTCCGGGTGAGCGTGGTCTTCTCCACCGTCGCCGACTTCGTGGGGCGCGAGGGGGCGGCCTCGGCGGACTCGCCGCCGTCGCCACCGAGCACACCCGTCGCGCCGACGCCCCCGGCGGCGACGACCGTCAGCGCGGCCAGGGTGATGAGCGAGGCACGCAGCGGCCGGCGCCGACGACCGTCGCCGCCGCCGTCATCCGGAGAGCCGTCGTCCTGAGAGCTGCCTGCGGTTGTTTCGGTCGGCTCGGCGACGGGGTCGGACCAGGTGCCGTCGGCCGGCTGGGGGGAGGAGGTCACGAGCCGCCGCCCCGCTTCATCATGATGCCGCCCCCGGGGAACTTGTCGCGGCAACTGTCCATGGCCTGCTGGAGCTCGGCATCGTCCCGGCTCGCGTCGGCGGGGAGATTCAGCTCCATCGAACCGCCGTTGATCTTCGGGTCGGGGAAGTCGGGCATGCCGTTCTTCCTGATGCACTCGGCCCACGCGGCGACCTTGGTGGAGTCGAGGGTGCCCCCGCCCCCGCCCATGCCCTGCGGGGACAGATCGACACAGGCCTCCTGCGCCGTCTGGAACTCCGGCGACTCCGGGTCCACACCGCTGTCGGGGCCGACCTTGATGCCACCGCCCTCACTGGGGTCCGGGAACTTCGGCACCCCGTTCTCACGCATGCATTCCGAGTAGGCGAGCCCTCTCTCCTCCATGCTGGTGGGGGACGCGTCCGGCCCGCCCCCGGAGCCGGCCGAGCCGTCGGCGGACGACGAGCCGTCGTCGGAGCAGCCCGACAGAAGTGCTCCCGCGAGCAGGAGCGGGACGAAGACAAGGATGCGGGCGCTTCCGCGCCGGTACGAGTGGGTCATGGCCCAACATCTACCGACCCGTTGGTTACACGGCGGGAACGCACGCTGTTATGTCGCTGTAACCCCTGCTCCTGCATGCTGTGTGACATGCGCGTACTGATCGTGGAGGACCACCGGGAGCTGGCCGAGACCGTGGGCGCCGGCCTGCGGCAGGACGGCATGGCCGTCGATCTCGCCCACGACGGACCGGCGGCCCTCGACATGACGGCGGTGTACGAGTATGACGTCGTCGTCCTCGACCGCGACCTGCCCGGACTCCACGGCGACGACGTCTGCCGCGCCCTGGTGGCGGGCGGTGTCCGCTCCCGCGTACTGATGCTGACCGCGTCGGCCACCATCGAGGACCGGGTCGACGGACTGGGCATCGGCGCCGACGACTATCTGCCGAAGCCGTTCGCCTTCGCCGAACTGATAGCGCGGGTACGGGCGTTGGCGCGCCGTGCCCAGCCGGCCGTACCGCCCGTCCTCACCCACGGCGATCTCTCGCTGGACTCGACCCGGCGCATCGCGCGGCGCGGGGGGCGCCGCCTCGAACTGTCGCCCAAGGAACTCGCCGTACTGGAACTGCTGTTGGCCGCCCAGGGCGGCGTGGTCTCCGCCGAACAGCTCCTGGAACGCGCCTGGGACCAGGCGGCCGACCCGTTCACCAACACGGTCAAGGTCACGGTGAGCAGGCTGCGCCGCAAACTGGGGGAGCCGCCGGTGATCGAGACGGTGCCGCATGCCGGCTACCGCATCTGAGCGGGCCCGCCGCATGCCACGCCGGCGCCGGTTCCCGAGCCCCCGTCAACTTTCCGGCCCGGCGCGGCTGTTCCGCCGCATACGGTGGACGGCCCGGCTGCGCCTCACGCTCCTCTACGGCGCGCTGTTCCTCGTGTCGGGGGCCGCGCTCCTCACCATCACGTACTTCCTCGTCGTGAACGGGTCCAGGCCCCGCGTCTTCGTCATCGGCCACGGCGTCGAAGGTATGCCCGCCCCGGACGGAGAGGCGGCGCGCCACTCGATGAGGGAGCAGGCCAACCGGCAACGAGAGGCGACACTGCACCAGTTGCTCGTCCAGTCCGGCGTGGCACTCGCGCTGATGTCCACCGTCTCGGTCGCGCTCGGCTGGCTGACGGCCGGCCGCGTCCTGCGCCCCGTGCGGACCATGACAGACAAGGCCCGCCGTATCTCCGAACGCAACCTGCACGAACGGCTCGCCGTCACCGGCCCCGCCGACGAACTCAAGGACCTCGGCGACACGTTCGACAGTCTGCTCGCCCGGCTCGACTGCGCCTTCGACGCGCAGAAGCGCTTCGTCGCCAACGCCTCGCACGAGCTGCGCACCCCGCTCACCCTCCAACGCGCTCTGATCGAGGTCGCGTTGTCCAACCCGGCGGCGGACGCCCGCTCGCTGCGCGCCGTGTGCGAGCGGGTGCTGGCGGCGGGGGAGCAGCAGGAACGCCTCATCGAGGCACTGCTCACGCTGGCCCGCAGCCAGCGCGGACTGGAGCGACGGCGCCCGACCGATCTCGCCCCGGTCGTCGCCGACGCGCTGCGCGCCGCGCCGCCCGGCGGAGCGCGCGTCGAGCGCTCACTCGCGCCGGCCTGGACGTCGGGAGATCCCCGGCTGGTGGAACGGATGGTCACCAACCTCGTGGACAACGCGCTGCGCCACAACAACGCCGGCGACGCGGGCGCGTGGGTGCGCGTGCGTACAGGCGCGGAGCGCGGACGGCCGGTGCTGCGCGTGGTCAACAGCGGGCCGGTCATCCCGGCCGACCGTGTCGAGACGCTTCTCCAGCCCTTCCAGCGCCACGAGTCCCGGGCCGGCGGCCCGGACGGTCTGGGTCTCGGCCTGTCCATCGTGGAGGCGATCGCCACCGCGCACGGCGCGGAGCTGACCGCCGCACCAGGCCCCGAAGGCGGGCTGGACATCACGGTGGCGTTCCCGGCCCTCCCACGCACCCCGGCGGCTACTCCCGCCCGTGCTCCGTCCCGGTCAGCCAGGCGTAGGCCGCCCGCGCCGTGAACTCGTCCTGGCCGCGGGCGAACAGCAGCTCCGCCCCGCGGAACGCCGGATCGCCGGCCGTCCCCGCCACGTACGGCACGGCGACGCACCGCATCCCGGCCGCCCGCGCCGCCAGCACGCCCGGCGCCGCGTCCTCCAGCACCACACAGTCCGCCGGGTCGGCGCCGAGCCGCCGCGCGGCCTCCAGGAAGACATCCGGCTCGGGCTTGCCGTGCGGGACCTCCTCCGCGGAGACGTAGAGGGTGACGTACCGGTCCAGCCCCGTGGCGCCGAGGACGGCCTCGATGGCGGCGCGCGACGAGCCGGACGCCACCGCCATCGGCACCCCCTGCGCGTACAGCAGCTCCACGAACTTGCGCATCTCCGGAAAGACCTCGGTCGAGGCCCGCGCCAGCTCCAGATAGAGCCGGTCCTTCAGGACGAGCAGCTCGTCGACCGGCGCCCCGATCCCGTACTCCGCGCTCAGCCCCTCCAGCGTCTCGCGGGTACTGATGCCGATGTACCGGGTGTGATGCTCCCAGCTGAAGTCGGGCACACCGTGCCGGGCGAGCAGTCGCCGCCCGGCTTCGTAGTAGTTCGGCTCGCTGTCCACGAGGGTGCCGTCGAGATCGAAGACGACGAAGGGGCCGGAGGCGGCGGAAGGCGTACGCGCGGTGCTCATGCCCCCAGCATGCCAACCGCGCCGGTCACTCGCGCGAGGGTGCCCCGCCGACCGGGCACGGGGTCGCGCCGGGCGCCCCGGTCGGCCATCCGCCCCGATGAGGCGCCCGCCCTGCCGTCCCGGGTCAGGCCTCCGGGCGCCAGCTCATCCCGACCACCTCGACGGGCGGCGCCGACAGCCGCTCGGCCAGGGACGTCCACCGGGCCGCCTCGGCGGCGTCGCCCCGGGCCTCGTAGTACGTGGCGAGCCTCTTGGCCCCCCGCGGATCGGCGAACTCCCGCGCCGCCCGGCGGAACCACTCGGCCGCACCGTCCTCGTCACCGCCCCGCGCGAGGATGATTCCCACACTGTGCGCCGCGTTCCGGTGCTGGAGATCGGCCGCGTGCCGCCACGCCTCCAGGGCCCCGTCCACATTCCCGAGATCCAGCCGTACATGCCCCAGGTTGAACGCGCCGGACGGGTTGCCGCGCTCCGCCGCCCGGCTGTACCAGGGCTCTGCGGCCGTCAGTTCGCCTCTGTTGTCGTACAACAGGCCGATGTTGAACGCGGCCTTGTCCGACCCCAGCTCCGAGGCCCGCAGATACAGGCTCATCGACTCGTCCTCGTCCTGGCCCTCCAGCAGCTTCCCGAGATTGAGCAGCGCGTCCCGGTGCTCGTCCGCGGCCGCCCGCCGGTACCAGCGCTCGGCCTCCTCCGGGTCGTCGCCTTCCTCCTCCGCGTCGAGAGCGAGGTTGAACGCGGCCTCGGTGATTCCGGCGTCGGCCGCGCGCCGCCACCACTCCCGCGCCCCGTCGAGATCCCGCCAGGTCGCCAGGCTGTTGCCGAGATCGTTCGCCGCGCCCGCGTGGCCCGCCTCGTACGCCTCCCGGAACAGGTCCTCGGCGTCCAGCGCTCTCCCCTCGCGCAGCGCCTCCACCCCGCGCTCGTGAAGCTCCCGCGCCTCGGCCGTGACCTCGGGTGACTGTCCTGCGTCGGTCATGTGTCGCCTCCCAACCCGCAATGACGAGCCGGGCCACTCGATGGTTCCGTACGACCGCTCCGCACCCCCGACGGCGGCCCCGCCGAACGCCGTCGGCCCGCCACGCGGAAGAATCAAACGGGTCCAGGCACGGCTCACCCAGCACCCCCGAACACCACGGAGGCCCGGCATGCTGATCGTCGCGGGCAAGGGTTACGTCGATCCCGAGGACCGCGCGGCCTTCCTCGCGGGTTTCGAGGCCGCGCAGCGGCGGGCACGGGCCGAGCCCGGCTGTCTCGACTACGTGGTGGCCGCCGACCCCGTCGAGCCCGGACGGGTCAACGTGTACGAGCGGTGGGAGTCACGGGAGCATCTGGCCGCCCATCTGGCCCGTACGGCGCGGGAGTCACAGCCGTCCCCGGTCATGCTGAGCATGGAGATCACGCAGTACGAGATCGGATCGTCGGGCCCGTTCCCGGCGTGACGCCCGAGCCGTGACGCCCGAGCCGTGACGCCCGAGCCGTGACGCCCGAGCCGGGTCGCGCGGGCCGCTGCGACGCGCGCGTCAGCGTGCCGCCCGCGCCAGCAGCCCCGAGAGCACGACCTCCAGCACCTCCCGCAGCGTCGCCGCGAAATCGATCCGCATCGCCGCGAGAGCCGGGTCGGAGTCGTACACCGCGAGCATCGCGGCCGACGGCTGGGCGTGCGTCCAGACCGCCCCCGTCGTCATGACGCAGACGGCCGCGAACCGCGTCGCGTCCCCCTCCGTCAGCTCCGGCACCCGGACGCGTGTCAGAGCGGCCAGCGCGCCGACGTTCACGATCGCGCTGTGTTTGTACTGCGCCGCGACGGCCGGTGAGACGTTGCGCTCCAGGACCGCCGCCTGCGCGCTGGTGAGGTCGCACAGCACGGGGCGCTCCGCCAGCGACGCCGCGAGTACGGCGACCACCTGGTCACCGCGGTCCGGGAGCGGGGCGCCGGGGTCCACGCCCGAGGGGAGCGCGCTCTCCAGATGCTCCAGCCACTCCTGGCTCGCGACGTCGAGCAGTTCGAGGAGTACGGCCTCACGGGACTCGAAGTAGCGAAGGACGTTCGACTTCGCCAGCCCGACCCGCCGGCTCAGCTCGTTGAGGCTCACCTGCGACACCGGCATCTCGGCCAGCATCGCCGCCGTCGTGTCGAGGATCGCCTGTCGGCGCTGGGCGCGCTGCTCCTCGCTGCGGGCGCGCTGGAAGGTGTGTGCCATGGAACGATTCTACAGACCTGCGGTCTGTTGTTATCGGACCGGCGGTCTGCTAACTTCGAAAGGGAAGAGACCGGCGGTCTTCTAACGCCGCCGCGCCGCCGCCCCGACCGCCCCCGAAGGAGCCGTCATGTACAACGTCCCTGATCAGACCGGTAAGTACGCCGTCGTCACCGGCGCCAACAGCGGCACGGGCAAGGAAGCCGCCCGCCGTCTCGCCGACGCCGGCGCGCACGTCGTCATGGCCGTCCGTACGGTCGCCAAGGGCGAGCGGGCCCGCGACGAGATCCTGGCCCGCCACCCGCACGCCCAGCTCGACGTACGCCGTGTCGACCTGGCCGACCTGGCGTCCGTCGAAGAGTTCGCCGACGGGCTCGTCGCCGACGGCACCCCGCTCGACCTGCTGGTCAACAACGCCGGAGTGATGGCCCCGCCCTCCCGGCTGGAGACCCACGACGGATTCGAGCTCCAGATGGGCAGCAACTTCCTCGGCCCGTTCGCCCTGACCGTACGGCTCCTGCCGCTGCTGCTCGCCGCCCCGTCCCCGCGCGTGGCCACCATGAGCAGCGGTGTGGCCAACTACGGCCGGATCGACTTCGCCGACCTCCAGTGGCAGCGCCGGCGCTACAGCGCCAACCGCTCCTACGCGCAGTCCAAGCTCGCCGACCTCATCCTCACCCGGGAACTCGCGCGTATCGCGGCCGAGCGCGGCTGGCCCCTGCTGAGCACCGGCGCGCACCCGGGCTACACCCGTACCAACCTCCAGACGGCCGGAGCGAGTCTCGGCACCGGCAGGATGACCCTCACCCGCCTGTTCACGAAGATCGACATCCTGCCCTCGCAGGGCGTCGAGCAGGGCACCGAACCACTGCTGTACGCCGCGACCAGCCCCGACGCGGGCCCCGCCGACTACTACGGCCCCGGCGGACGCTTCGGCCTCGTCGGCCCCACGGCCCCCGCGCGTACGACCCGCAGGGCGCAGGACGCCGCGGTCAACTCCCGTCTGTGGGCGGAGTCCGAGCGTCTCACCGGTGTCGCGCTCCCTGCGCACGCCCTCTGAGACGAGAAGTGCTTCCGGCTCTACCGAAAGGGTGAACCGGCCGCGGGACTGGGTAGTTCAGGCGGCAGCACCCGACGCGGTGGGCTGGTCTAGACCCCCTGCTACCGTCGGCCGGAGCGATCGAACGAGCGACAAGGGGACAGACAGTGGGCGACAGGAGCGACGGCGGCGGCGAGGCCAGGAGCGACGGGCGGGCCTACATCGGGTCGTTCACCTCGGCGGGAGGCCGCGGCGTCATCGCCACCACCGTGGACGCGGACACCGGCGCACTGACGGAACTGGGCGCGACCGACGCCCTCGCCGACCCCTCCTACCTGGCCCTCTCGGCCGACGGCTCGATGCTCTACGCCGTCTCCGAGGGCGAGGAAGGGGCGGCTGCCGCGTTCGAGGTCACACCCCGCGCCTCGGGCGGCACGTCGGCGCCGCGCCTGGCGGGCGAGCCGGTGCCGGTCTGCGGCTCGGGGCCGACCCATCTCGCCCTCGCCGCCGGGCACTTGGTGACCGCCAACTACGGCTCCGGCAGCGTGACCGTGCTGCCCGTGCACGCGGACGGCACCCTCGGCGCCGCCGCCGGGATCCGGCAGCACGAGGGCACCGGACCCGACGCCGAACGGCAGGAAGGCCCGCACGCCCATCAGGTGCTGCCCGACCCGAGCGGAAAGTGGCTGCTCGCCGTCGACCTGGGCACCGACTCGGTCTGGACGAGCGTCGTCGACCCCGGGACCGGCGACATCACCCCGCACGCCGAGACCGCGCTGCGCCCCGGCACGGGACCGCGCCATCTCGTCTTCCACCCGGCGGGCACCCACGCGTACGTACTCAACGAGCTGGAGGCGACCCTCACGGTCTGCCGCTGGGACGCCGAGAAGGGCGCCCTTGAGCCGGTCGGCGAGGCGCCCGTCCTCCCGGACGGCGTCGAAGTGGCGAGTTACGCCTCGGAGATCGTCGTCTCGCACGACGGCAGGCATCTGTGGGCCGCCGTGCGCGGACACGACAGCATCGCCGTCCTGACGCTCGACGAGACGCGCGAGAAGGCTGTACTGGTCACCACCGTGGACTGCGGCGGACGCTGGCCGCGCGACCTCACGCTGGACCCGGCGGGCCGCAGGCTCTACGCGGCCAACGAGCACTCCGGCGACGTGACCTGGTTCGACATCGATCCGGCGACCGGAATCCCGTCCCGCGCCGGCTCGTTCGAGGCGCCCGCCGCCTCCTGCGTGATCTTCGGCTGACACGGCGCGCCGCCGCCGCGTCGAACGCCGATCGCCGGGCGGTCCGGGAGAACGGACCGCCCGGCGATCGAAGGCGTACCGGTACCGGCAACCGCGCCGGCCCCGTGGATCAGCGCGCCGGGCGGATCAGTGCGCCGGCGCCTGCGTCTGCGCCGAGATGCCCAGCGCGCTCGTGTACTGCGACAGCACCAGCTTGCCCACCGCCGGGTAGGCGCCCAGCGCCTCGGAAGCGGCGCACTCCGCCTCCTTGAGCGCGATGTCGAGCAGCCCCTCGGGCAGCTCGGGCCCGATCAGGTACGGGGCGAGAGCCAGTTGCGTCGAGCCGGACTCGCGCAGCTGCTCGGCGATGGCCGCGACCGCGCCCTCGTCGTCGAGCGCCGCCGCCATCACCGGTACGGCGAGGCGCGCGGCCAGCAGCATCCCGGTGATTCCCGCGGCCTGCACGGCCTCCTCGCCGCCCACCGTGGCGAGGATGATGCCGTCGGCGGCCGTGGCCACCGTGAAGAGCCTCGCGCGGTCGGCGCGGGCGAGCCCGGCCTCCGACAGACGCACGTGCAGCGCCTCGGCGAGCAGCGGGTGCGGACCGAGGACCTCGGTCATCTCCGCCACGGCCTTGCTGTCGACAACGGCCTGACGTATCCGCCTGACCAGGGAGTTGTCGGGACCCGCGAGCAGCGGCACGACAACGGCCGAGATGCCGTCGGGCTCGCTGACCTCACGGCCCGCGGCCTTGGCGAGCTCGTAGCGCTCGACACGCTGCTCGGCGGTGTGGGCCAGGACCGTGCCCAGCGCGGGGTACTCGTCGTCGTCGCCGTCCAGATAGCCGATCCGGGCGTCGAGGCCCGGCAGCTCGGAACGCGCGATGCTGACGACCTCCTCACCGAGGTTGCGCACCTCGGCGCTCGGGGCGCCGGGCATGGCCAGCACAAGCGTGGGCGCGCCCTCGGGCGCCGCCACGGGTTCGGGTCGGCGGTGCCGCCCCGACTGTCGAGGTCGGGGCATTCGTACAGGCAGGCCGGGTGCCGGCCCAGTGGGGGAGCTCATGGCGCCGAATGCTACTGGTTTTGTGGGGTCGACTGTTCGGGGAGGGGCCGGTCGCGCGTCATCTGTCCATATTTTTTCGAAATGCTGCTTACTGTTTATTCGTCCCGCTCTGTCGGAACGGACAACAGCCGCCCGTCGCACGGAAGTCGCAGCGAACCGGTCGCGAGCGCACCGGCGATCCGCAGCGCCCCCGCGAGCGGATCGCCCTGCGCCGACACCGTCCTGGCGTGCGGCAGCCGCTCGGCCAACTCCGCGCGCAGTGGTACGAGCAGCGGGTCGCCCATCTTGAACAGCCCACCCGTCAGGGCGACTTCAGCCCCCTCGGCCTGCGGACACACCGCGACGGCCGCGTCCGCGATGTACCGCGCCGCCTCCTCGACGATGCCCGCGGCGACCGGGTCGTGCGCCGCGCAGCGGGCCACCTCGGGCGCGAACGAGGCGAGCACGGCGGGCCGGTCCGTACGCGGATAGACGGCCCCAGGCATCCCCGACGCCGGACCGAACACGGCTTCCATCCGGGACAGAAGTGCGGCCGAGCCGCCACGCCGCCCGTCGTACGCGCGCATCGCCGACTCCAGCCCCGCCCGGCCGATCCAGGCACCGCCGCCGCAGTCGCCGAGCAGATGCCCCCAGCCGTCCGCGCGCTGCCAGTCCGTCAGATCGGTACCGAGCGCGATCATTCCCGTACCGGCGGCCACGACGGCGCCCGGACGCTGGCCGAGCGCCCCCGCGTACGCGGTGACCGCGTCGGCGGCCAGCGCCAACCGCCGTACCCCCAGGGCGCTTTCCAGCGCGGCGGGCAGTTCGGCGCGGAGCCCGTCGCCGAGCGTCGCCATCCCGGCGGCGCCGATCGCGAGGGCCACCGGCGCCTCGGAGCCGTCCGCGCGCGCGAGCAGCGTCCGGACGGCGGGCAGCAACTGCTCCAGCAAATGGTCCGGATCGATGCCCGAAGGGCCGGTGCGGACCGGCTCGGTGGACACGGCGGTGCCGAGCGTAACGACCGCCCCGTCACCGTCCGCCGACGTGCCGTCCGTCGACCCGAGCGCGATCCGCAGACCGGACCCGCCCGAGTCGACGCCGAGCACCCGGCTCACGGCAGCGGCCAGTCGACGGGCTGCGCGCCCTGCTGGACGAGGAGTTCGTTGGCACGGCTGAACGGACGCGAGCCGAAGAAGCCCCGGTCCGCCGACATCGGGGAGGGGTGCGCCGACTCGATCGCCGGCAACTGACCGAGCAGCGGACGCAGATTGCGCGCGTCACGCCCCCACAGGATCGACACCAGCGGCTTGTTCCGCGCGACCAGTGCCCGGATGGCCTGCTCGGTGACCTCTTCCCAGCCCTTGCCCCGGTGCGCGGCCGGTTTACGTGGCGCGGTGGTCAGGGCCCTGTTCAGCAGGAGCACCCCCTGCCGCGTCCAGGGCGTCAGATCCCCGTTGGACGGCCGGGGCGCGCCGATGTCCGCGTGCATCTCCCGGAAGATGTTGTCCAGACTGCCCGGCACCGGCCGCACCTCGGGCGCGACGGAGAAGCTCAGGCCCACCGCGTGCCCCGGGGTGGGGTACGGGTCCTGACCGACGATCAGGACCCGCACGTCCTCGAACGGCTGCTGAAAGGCGCGCAGCACATTCGGACCCGCGGGGAGATAGGTGCGTCCGGCGGCGATCTCCGCGCGGAGGAAGTCGCCCATCCCGGTGATGCGCTGGGCCACCGGGGCGAGGGCGTCGGCCCATCCGGACTCGACGATTTCTTTGAGTTCACGTGCCACGGGGCGTCACTCTAATGCGCCGCGGGACGTCGCGATCAACGAATCGGCCCGAGCCCGGTGCCGGTGCCGCTACCCGTCGGCCGGACGGACCGATCCCAGGCGCGCGATCTCCTCGCCGGAGAGGCGGATCGCGCCGGCCGCCACGTTCTCGGCGAGGTGGTCCGGATTGCCCGTACCAGGGATGGCCAGGACGTGCGGGCCCTGCTCCAGCGTCCACGCCAGCCGGATCTGCGCGGGCGACGCGCCGTGCGCCCGGGCCACGGCGAGCACCGCCTCGTCCACGGCGGCACTCGCGCCTTCCTCGCGCTGCCCGCCGGCGATCGCGAAGAACGGCACGAAGGCGATGCCGAGTTCACCGCACTCGCGGAGCAACTCCTGCTCCGAGCCCGGCGCGTCGACGCTGTACGCGTTCTGCACGCAGACGACGGGCGCGATGGTCCGGGCCTCCGCCAGCTGCGCGGACGTCACGTTGGAGACGCCGAGATGCCGGATGAGCCCGGCCTCGCGCAGCTCGGCCAGTGCTCCGAAGTGCTCCGCGACCGGGCCGGTCGTCCAGCTGCGCGGCAGGCGCAGGTTCACCACGTCGAGATGGTCACGGCCGAGCTGACGCAGGTTCTCCTCGACCTGACCGCGCAACTGCTCGGGCTCGGCCCACCACCACGCGCCCGAGGGGTCCCTGGCCGGCCAGACCTTGGTGGCGATGACCAGGTCGTCCGAGTACGGCGCGAGCGCCCGGTTGATCAACTCGTTGGCGGAGCGCGTGGGGGAGAAGTAGAACGCGGCCGTGTCGATGTGGTTCACACCGAGTTCGACGGCGCGCCGGAGCACGGCGACGGATCTCTCCCGGTCGCTCGACGCGCCGCCGGGACCGAACGGGGTGCCGCCGGTCAGCCGCATCGCGCCGAACCCCACGCGGTTGACGGTCAGATCCCCGAGCTGCCAGGTGCCGGCGGCCGTCGCGGGGCGCGTACTCGTGTCGGACATGGATCTCCTCTGCGTGACGGGACGGGCGAGCCGTTCAGGAGGGCGACCGGGCCGGGGGTACGAACCGGGTCCGGGCACGCGAAAAAGCCTCCCCGGCGGATCGGAATCCGTAGGCGGGAAGGCTTGAACGACGACCAATTCTAGCACTCGGTGATCCGGTGTTCGGATCGGGTCCGATCCGCCCGGCGCGCGCCCCCGGGGCACGCCCTACGGACGCGACGGCCCGCGCTCACCGCGCGCCGCCGTCAGCAGGCCCTCCCAGTCCGGGATCTTCACCGACCGCCGTCCCAGCGACGCGCCCAGCGCCGCCTCCGCGTCCTCGATCGCCAGCCAGCCCGGCCATTCCACCGGCCGGTGCCCGGCCGCCCGCAGCGCGTCGATCGGGTCCGCCGTGATCCGGCGTGCCGACAGTGACGGCGCGTCCGCGACGAGCGAGACGACCGTCTCCTTCGCGCAGGCGCGATTGGTGCCGATCACCCCTGTCGGGCCGCGCTTGATCCAGCCCGCCACGTACTCGCCGGGCGACGCCACCCCGTGCCGCAGCACCCGCCCCGCCAGATGCGGCACCGTGCCCGTCGTCCCGTCGAAGGGCAGCCCCTCGATCGGCACTCCCCGGTACCCGACCGCCCGCAGGACGAGTCCCGCCTCGATCTCCTCGTACGTCCCGGTGCCCCGCACGCCGCCGCGCTCGTCGGGCGCGGTGCGTTCGAACCGTACGGCCGTGACCCGTCCCTCGGCCCCGAGCAGTTCCACCGGACGCAGGAAGAACCGCAGATGGATACGGCGCTCCCGGCCCCGGTCGGGCAGCGCGGCCCAGCCGCGTACGACGTCGACGTTGCGTCTGTTAACAGCGGCGAGCGGCTCCGGCGCACCGGCCGCCGGGGGCCGTACCGTTCCCGGATCAGAGGCGTACGCCGGGTCGAGCGCCAGGTCGGCGGGCTCCACCCGTACCTCCGCCGAGGGCAGCGCGCCCAGTTCACGCAGCTCCTTGGTGGTGAACTTCGCCTGCGAGGGACCACGCCTGCCGACCATGTGCACGTCCCGGACCGCGCTGCCGGCCAGCGCGCCGAGCGCCGGGTGCGGTACGTCCGTCGGCCGCAGGTCCTCCGCGCCACGCGCCAGGACGCGCGCCACGTCGACGGCGACGTTGCCCACGCCGATCACCACCACCGAGCGCGCGCCGAGCCCGAAGCCGGCGGGCGCGGCGTCGGGGTGCGCGCTGTACCAGGAGACGAAGTCGGTCGCCGAGTGGCTGCCCGCCAGGTCTTCGCCGGGGATGCCGAGCCGGCGGTCCCGGGCGGCGCCGACGCAGTACACGACCGCGTGGTAGAGCCCCAGCAGCCGCTCGGGCGTGAGGCCGTGCGCGCCGATCTCCACGTTGCCGAGGAACCGGACCCGGTCGTGCTCCAGCACCGAACGCAGCGTGTTCTGGAGGGACTTGATCTTCTCGTGGTCGGGCGCGACGCCGTAGCGCACCAGTCCGTACGGGCAGGGGAGCCGGTCCAGGACATCCACCAGGACGCCGGGGACCAGCGGCTGCCC
The DNA here is from genome assembly GCF_001723055.1 of Streptomyces niveus. Classification (GTDB taxonomy): domain Bacteria; phylum Actinomycetota; class Actinomycetes; order Streptomycetales; family Streptomycetaceae; genus Streptomyces; species Streptomyces niveus. Next base: position 114,077 of record NZ_MDCR01000040.1, on the reverse strand, counting down.
GACGAGCGCCTGGGCGGTGTAGACCCCGCTGGGACCCGATCCGACGACGGCGATGCGCAGCACGGCGTACTCCTTCCGGCAGGAGGCTTCCAGCATCGCACCGGGGCGGGGGGCCGTGGAGTGCGCGACACCGTCGGCTCACGGGAGACGGCGCGGGAGACGGCGCGCGTGGGGGTACGGCAGTGCGCTGACCGAGTGCGATGCGCGGGGATGGCGGGTGTGCCACGGCGGCGGGGAAGAATTGCCTGATTAAGTGGTGAATGTGTCAGAACTTGAGATGACTTCCGCCGCTGAGCCCACGGCACCTGTCTGGCCCCGGTGGGAGGTGCAGGGGTATGGCACGGTCACCTGCGATTCGCCGCCGGGCGGCCGGTGCGAGCTGTCACCGGGGGAGCTGGTGCCGCCCTGGGTGGACATCCGGCTGACGTTCGCCGACGGGGCGCGTGTCGACGTACTCGCCGTGCTGCGGGACGGCGTGATCGCTGTCGAGGACGCGCAGGCCGATCCGCCGCTGCCGCTGGATGACCTGACCGAGCTGGGTGCCTGGATCGAGGCGCCGCTCGCGTACGCCTGCCGGGCGGTGGCGGGACAGCACCACGTGGAGCTGGGGCCGGTCACCGAGGACGACACGGCGGCGCCCGTTCCGCACAGCACGCAGGACGCGCAGGACATGGAGGGTATGGGGGCGGACGTGGCGGTGGCCGTCACGGAGGAGGGCGAGGGGTACGAGTACGAGGGCCGGCCCACCGAGTCGGCCGATGCCGCCGACCCGGCCGCACACCTGCTGGCGGACGAGCCCCCGCCCGCCGGCCGGCACCGCGCCGTCGACCCCGCGTCGTCCGACCACGCGGACCGGCGCGGCGTGGCGGCGACGTACCGCAGGGCGCAGCAGCTGGGCCAGGACCCGGTCCTCGCGGTGATGTGCGCGACGGGGTACGGGCGCCGCAAGTCGCTCGGGCTCATCGCGAGCGCCCGCGACGGGGGCTATCTGACGCCCCGTCACCGCCGCCGCTGAGCCTCCGGGGCCTGCCCTCGTGCAAGAGGCCCCGACGCGCGCTACAGCGAACGCATCCGGTTGATCTCGGACGTCTGCTGCGCGATCACGTCGCTGGCCATCTCTTCGAGTTGGACGTTGTTGCCGCCCGACAGCGCCTCGGTCGCCATCGTGACGGCGCCCTGGTGGTGCGTGACCATGAGGTTGATGAAGAGGTCGTCGAACGCCTTGCCCTTGGCGGCGCGCAGCTTCGCCAGCTGGGCTTCGGTGGCCATGCCAGGCATGTCCATCGAGCCGTGGTCGTGGCCGCCCTCCTTCTTCGCCTTCTCCTCGCCGCCGTTGATCTTCAGCCAGCCCTCCATCGCGCCGATCTCCGGCTTCTGCGACGCGGCGATGCGCTCGGCGAGCCGCTTGATCTGGCTGGACCCGGCGCGGTCGGGGGCGAGTTCGGTCATCACCAGCGCCTGGCTGTGGTGCTGGATCATCATCGTCGCGTAGCCGAAGTCGGAGGAGTTGGGGGTGTTGTCCGGTATCTCCTTCGCCGCCTCCTCCGGGGAGAGCGTCCTGGACTTCTCACCCGGTTTGCCGGGGGCGACGATCTGCCCCGTGGCGCCGCTCCTGGTCTCGCTCTTCTGCTCGTCGTCGCCCGAGTCGCAGGCTCCCAGGGCGAGTAGAGCGGCCAGGGCGGCAGCCGCCACCGCCGGCCGGAGGGCACGTGGACTCCTGGTCCGGATCAACACGGTGACCTCCTGAGGTACTTGACGTGTATCGGGCACGTTGTTAGGCCCTTTCCTAACACGCTTCCGGACACGAGTGATCAAAAACTTTCATTACATCTAGGTTGCCATCTGTTGAGATGTACATGTGAAGGACGATACTGCCGAGGTCCGTAAGCCGTTCAACTGGGAACGGATACAAGGGAGGACGCAGTGACTTCGTTGCACAACACCCGCGTGCGGCGTAGACGTCTGGGCGTGGCAGCAGCCGCTGCCGCCGGGCTCTTCGCCACACTGCTGGCCGCCGGACCGGCGGTCGCCACACCGGACCCCGGTACCAAGCCGGCCAAGGAGGAGACCTCCAAGAGCCAGCAGGCCGAGGCCCGGAAGGCCATCGAGAACAACGAGATACCCGGCATCGACGAGATCATCCACAGCGACAACATGTCGCACGTCGCGAACGTCCCCAAGGAGCACCTGAAGGGGACCAACTCGGACATTGCCTTCCAGGGCAAGTACGCCTTCTCGGGCAACTATGACGGTTTCCGGATCTTCGACATCAGCAAGCCGTCGAAGCCGAAGACCGTCGCGCAGGTCCTGTGCCCCGGCGGTCAGAACGACATATCCGTCTCGGGAGACCTGCTCTTCCTGTCGACGGACGCCTCGCGCAGCGACAACTCCTGCTCCAGCGTCTCGCAGCCGGCGACGGAGAAGTCCTCCTGGGAGGGCATGAAGATCTTCGACATCAGCGACAAGCGCAACCCGGAGTACGTCGCCGCTGTCGAGACCGCGTGCGGTTCGCACACGCACACGCTCGTGCCCGACCGTAAGAACGTGTACGTGTACGTCTCCTCGTACTCGCCCAGCACCGCGTTCCCGGACTGCCAGCCGCCGCACGACGGCATCAGCATCATCAAGGTGCCCCGCAAGGCGCCCGAGCAGTCGAAGATCGTCGACTTCCCGGTGCTGTTCCCGGACGGCGGCAACCCCGGCGCGCCCACCAACCCGGGCGTCTCGGCGACCAGCGGCTGCCACGACATCACGGTGCTGCCCTCCAAGGACGTCGCCGCCGGCGCGTGCATGGGTGACGGCATCCTGTTCGACATCAAGGACCCGGAGGCGCCGAGGATCATCGACCGCGTCCAGGACAACGTCAACTTCGCCTTCTGGCACTCCGCGACCTTCAACCAGAAGGCCAACAAGGTCGTCTTCACCGACGAGCTCGGCGGCGGCGGCGCGGCGACCTGCAACGAGGAGATCGGCCCCAAGCGCGGCGCCGACGGCATCTACGACATCGTCGGCAAGGGCGACAAGCGGAAGCTGGAGTTCAAGAGCTACTTCAAGATCGACCGTCCGCAGGCGGACGCCGAGGTGTGCGTGGCGCACAACGGCTCGCTGATCCCGGTCAAGGGCAAGGACATCATGGTCCAGGCCTGGTACCAGGGCGGCATCTCGGTCTGGGACTTCACCAACTCCTCGAAGCCCAAGGAGATCGGCTACTTCGAGCGTGGCCCGGTCACCCTCGACCAGGTCACCACGGCCGGTCCGTGGTCGGCGTACTACTACAACGGCTACATCTACTCGAACGACATCGCCAAGGGCCTGGACGTCATCAAGCTCGACGACCCCCGGACCAACGAGGCGAAGCGGGTGAAGATGGACGAGCTCAACGTCCAGACGCAGCCGGACTACTTCGAGGACTTCCGCAACTGACGTGCGCGGCCGGTCACTTCGGTGGCCGGCCGGACCGGCAGGAGCGTGAGGGCATCACGTCATGACGCGTTCCGCCGGGCGGGCTCCCCGCCCGGCGGAACGGCGTACGAGGTGTCCAGGCCGAACCGCTGGAACAGCTCGTCCCGCAGGCTCGTCAGCGGCATCCCCGCCCCCGGCAGCAGAATCGCGAACACCGCGCCCATCATCAGCGCGCGCAGCAGCGGATAGTCGCTGTCCACGTCGTCCGACCCGTACCGCACCATCGTCTCGCGCAGCAGCTCGGCGAGCCGCTGCTGCTCGGCGCACTGCACGAAGCCCTCGGCCTGGAGAATGCCCGCCATGTGCGCGCGCATCACCACCGGATGGTCGACCGTGAGACCGAGGACGGCGTCGATCGCGCGCGCGAGCAGCTCCCGCCCGTCGTCGGTACGCGGCTCACGCTCCAGGGCCGCCTGAAGCGTGCGGTGCATCAGCCGGTGCACGGCCGACTGGAACATGGGGCGCTTGCCGGGGAAGTAGTACGAGACCAGTCCGCGTGCCGCGCCCGCCCGGTCGGCGATGTCGGCCAGGGTCGTCCCGTCGAAACCGCGCTCGTCGACCAGGTCCACGGTCGCCTGCAGAAGCCGTTCGCGAGAACGCCGACGAAGTTCTTCATTGACCGATGCGCTTCGGGGGACCATGCTGGACTCCTGCGTTGACTGGCTCCTAGCCAGTATACTCGGCACGTCCCCGCGACCGGCCCCGTCGGGCCTGGTGAGGCGAGGGAGAGGGCTGTCTGTCTTGGGCGACGCGGGGGATCGTCCAAGACAGACAGCACGCTTGTGCCGCCCCCGGGTGAGCCGGTGCGCGGAGCCCGCCTCAGTCGCGGGCGAAGGCCGACCGCGCGGGTGGCTCCAGGTGACCCGAGTCGGTCTCCGGGTTCACGGCGGGGCAGATGAGCGAGCCCAGCAGTGCGAGCAGCCGGTCCAGGGCCTCGGGGGAGTCGACCGCGCCGTCCAGGCGCTTGGTGTCCGTCAGAAGCAGGTTGGAGTCGTAACGGGCGTGCGGCGCTTGCGGTGTGGGCCGGAAGGAGCGGATGCCCAGCCTGCCCGACTGGGCGCCGCCGGTGCCGATCACCGGGAAACGCTGCCACGCCCCGCCGATGATCGCCGTACCGTCCAGCCACCCGGCCGTTTCCGCCGTACCGTCGGGGAAGGTCAGCTTCTCGCGGTAGTACATCATCATGTGCCCGTCCCGGGACCGCTCGTACAGGATGCGGCCGGTGCCGTGCAGCGTCGCGACGTGCTCCCCCTCGGCCGTTTCGATGACGCTCTCGTAGGTGTCCCAGTCGCCGAGGCTGCGGCCGGGCGGGTCCACCTCGCGATAGTCGAGCGAGACGTGCTCGACCAGCCCCTCATGGACGAGGGCGGCGGCGCCCGGATCGTCGGCGGCCAGATTCACCAGGGCGGCGAAGTCGCCGAGGACTTCGGCGAGTTGGGCGGTGTTGTGGGGAAGGTCGAATGTGGTGTGCAACAGCGCTCCCGCGTGCTCGTCGGATCGGTGCGAAGCAGTGCCCTCACCACGGTGGCAGCCGCCGCTAAAGCCGGGCCAACGCCCGGCTGCGGGTGACCGGCCCGCCCCGGCGGCCGGTCACCCGGGAGCATGTCTCGCTTCAGCGGGCACTCACCGGGCGTGCGCACCTCTCGGTGGTGCCGTCCGCGGGCCCTCCGGCTCCGGCTCGGGCAGCCGGGGCAACGCGGAGAGCAGGGAGCGCGTGTACGGATGGGCCGGGCTGCCGAACACGTCGTCCACCCGGCCCGACTCCACCAGCTCACCCTCCCGCATGACCAGCACTCGGTCGGCGACGTGTCCCACCACACCGAGGTCGTGCGAGATGAACAGCAGGGCCACGCCCGTGCGTTGCTGCACGTCGCGGAAGAGGTCGAGGATCTGGCCCTGCACCGAGACGTCCAGCGCCGACACCGGCTCGTCGCAGACCAGGAGTTCGGGGTCGGTCGCCAGGGCGCGGGCGATCGCCACCCGCTGCCGCTGTCCGCCGGACAACTCGCCCGGCCGCCGGGTACGCAGGGCCGGATCCAGCCCCACCGACTCCAACAGCTCCCCGATCCGAGGCAGTTGGCGGCGGACCGTGCCACGGTCGGGGGTGCCGAACGCCTCGGCCACGACTCGCTCCACGGTGTAGCGCGGATCGAAGGAGCTGAGCGGATCCTGCTGCACATGCTGGAGCCGCCGCCGCGCCGCCCGCCTTGTCCGCTCGGGCACCCCCGACCACGGCTCGCCCCGCAGCCGCACCCAGCCCGCGTCCGGCTCCAGCAGGCCCAGCGCGAGCTGCGCCGTGGTCGTCTTGCCCGAGCCGGACTCGCCGACGACGGCGAGTGTCTCCCTGGCGTACAGCGAGAAGGACACGTCCCGCACCACGGTCCGTCGCGAATGCCCCGGCCCCGGAAAGGACTTGGTGAGCCCCTTCGCCTCAAGCAGCGGTGTTCCGGAGCTGACCGGCCGGGTGGGGGCGGCGGCGGTGTCCGCCGGGCGCGGCAGTGGCACCCCGAGCCGGCGGCAGAGCGCGCTGTGCCCGTCCGTCACCTCGTGCCGGGCCGGCTCGGAGGTGCGGCAGCCGTCCTCGACGAGCGGGCAGCGGTGCGCGAAGTCGCATCCGCCGGAGCGCTCAGGCTCCGTGCGTGCCACGGGGAGCGACAGCCGTGCCCCGCGCGGCCGGCGGGAAGGGACGGCGTCGAGCAGCGTACGGGTGTAGGGATGGGCCGGGTCGGTGAGCAGCTGAGCGGCCGGGCCCTCTTCGACGAAGCGGCCCCGGTACATCACCGCGATACGGTCCGCCAGCGAGCCGACGACCGCCAGGTCGTGGCTGATCAGCAGGATCGCCGTACCCGCCGCGCGCTGTGCGGCGAGCAGGTCGAGGATGCGCGCCTGCACCGTCACGTCGAGTGCCGTGGTCGGTTCGTCGGCGAGCAGCACCGGCGGGCCCGACACCAACGCTGCGGCGATCAGGGCACGTTGGCGCAGCCCGCCGGAGAGCTGGTGCGGATACTGCCGAGCCCGGATCCCGGGCTCGGGTACCTGTACGGCACGCAACTGCTCCAGCACCCGTTCGCGTACCGCCCGGCCGGCCGGCAGCAGCCGCCGGGGTCCGGAGTGCCACTGGTTGCGCAGCGGTTCCGCGATCTCCGCCCCCACCGTACGGAGCGGGTCGAGCGAGGTCATCGCGTCCTGGAGGACCATGCCCAGGCTCCGGCCGCGCAAGGCCCTCCAGTCCGGTCGGCCGCCGTTCACCAGGTCCTGTCCGGCCACGCGCAGCCGGTCGGCGGTGACGGTCGCGGTGGGCCCGGCCAGCCCCAGCAGCGCCCGCGCGGTGACGCTCTTGCCCGAGCCCGACTCGCCCACCACTGCGAGGCATTGGCCGGCCGCCAGCCGCAGGTCCACCCCGTCCACCGCGTGCACCGGGCCGTCGGCGCCGGGGAAGACGACGCGCAGCCCGGCCACGTCGAGCAGTGGTTCAGCGGTCTCCATCGCGGCTCCTGCCGTCGAAGCGGCGGCGCAGATCGGCGCCGACCACATTGAGTGTGATCACGCAGCAGGTGAGCGCGAGCCCGGGGAAGACGGTCAGCGCCCAGGCCGAGTCGAGGAAGTCGCGGCCCTCCGCGAGCATCGCGCCCCACTCGGCGGCCGGCGCCTCCGGGCCGAGCCCGAGGAAGCTCAAGGAGGAGCCCGCGATGATCGCCGTACCGATGTTGACCGTTGCCAGAACCAGCACCGGGGGCAGCGAGTTGGGCAGCAGATGGTCCCGGTGGACGGCGCCCGTCGGCCGCCCCAGCACCACAGCGGCCTGGACGAATCCCGATTCCCGCACCGCGAGCGCCTCGCCGCGCACGAGCCGGGCGAACCCCGGTGCGGTCGACAGTCCGATGGCGATCAGCGCGTTGCCGGTACCCGGGCCCAGGATCGCCACCACCAGCAGCGCCAGCAGCATGCCGGGGAAGGCGAGCAGCACATCCGTGACCCGCATGACCAGGCTGTCCACGGCCCGGCCGCCCAGGATCGCGAGCGAGCTGACGAAGGTGCCCAGCACCAGCGCCAGGGCGACCGAGCCGACCCCCAGCAGCAGGGTGAGCCGGGTGCCGTGCACCACCCGGCTGTAGATGTCGCGGCCCAACTGGTCGGTGCCGAACCAGTACGTGGCGTCCGGCGACCGCAGCGCGTGCACGACATCGACATGGTCCGGCGGTCGCCGCTCCAGTGCCTCGGGCCAGACGGCGGCCAGCACCAGCAGCGCCAGCACCCCCCAGGCGATGGCCAGTCCGGGCCGCAGCCGGCCGCGCGCGGAGAACCGCCGGGGGGAGAACCGCCGGGGGGAAAACCGCCGGGGGGAAAACCGCCGGGCGACGGTCGTGGGAACGGGGGCGGTCGTCATCGGATCACCCGCCCCGCGGGCAGATGCGGCCGGCCCTGGGCCACGACGAAGCGCGGGCGGCGCAGCACGGAGAGGTCGGTGTACGGATCGCCGTCCACGACCAGCAGATCGGCGTCCAGGCCGGGCGCGATCCGGCCCGTCCGGTCACTGAGGCCGAGCGCCGCCGCCGCGTTGACGGTCGCCGTCTCCAGCACGGCGGCCGTGCTCAGCCCGGCGTGCCCGAACCATTCCAGTCCCTCGCCGAAGCGGTCGAAACGGGAGCCGGGCATGCCCGCGTCGGTGCCCGCGATGAGGGAGACGCCCTGCCGGTGCAGCCGCAGGACGAGTTCGAGCACCCGGTCCACGACCTTCTTCATGGCCGAGCCCTGCCGGGTGTCGTACAGGGCGCCGCTCAGCGTCGGACAGACGGCGGTCCCGGACCGGGCCAGCAGGGGCGCCAGCTCCGCCGCCCGTGGGTCGGTCGCCGCGCCCTCGGAGGTCGCGAACGAACAGTGCTCCAGGGTGTCGACCCCGACGGACAGCGCGTCCTCGACGGCCTGCGTGCCGTGCGCGTGCACGGCGACCCGCCTCCCGAAGCGCCGGGCCTCCGCCACCGCGACCCCCAGCTCGGACCGGCTGAACTGGCTGCTCCAAGGCGGCGGCCCGCCCGGTGTGAAGGTGCCGCCGGACGCCATCACCTTCACCCAGGAGGCACCCGCCGCGAGATTCGCCCGTACCACCCGGCGTATCTCCTGCTCACTGTCCGCCTGCCCGCCCAGATACCAACAGTGCCCGCCGGTCACGGTCAGCGGTGCGCCGGAGGTCAGGAGCCGGGGGCCGGGCACCACCCGGGCCGCCACCGCCTCCCGAAGTACGGCGCCCAACTGGCCCCTGTCGCCCAGGTCCCGGGCCGTGGTGACCCCGGAGTCGAGCAACTGCCCGGCCCGCCCGGCCATCGCGAGCAGCAGCGTACGGTCGTCGGCGGCGTGCAGCGCGGACACCGGGTCCGGACTCGCGTCGAAGACCAGGTGCACATGGGTGTCGATCAGGCCGGGCAGCAGGACGGAGTCGGGGAAGGCGGTGACAAGCACGTCGTCGCCCGCCGCCGCGCACACCTCCCGGGCGGGTCCTGCCGCGGCGATCACACCGTCCCGTACCAACACCGCACCGTCGGGCACCGCCGCCTGGCCGGGCTCGGGCAGCAGCAGCCCGGCGGTGTAGACACGGGCGCCGCTGAGGTCTTCGGTCATGGCAGGGTGCTCCTCAGACGAGGGTCGATGATCCGGTAGACCACGTCGACCAGGATGTTGAGCAGACTGAACGCGGCTGCCGCGATCACGACGACCCCGGTCACCACGGGCAGGTCACGGCTGGTGATGGCGGCGGCGAGCACCCGTCCCAGCCCCGGCCGGGAGAAAACGGTCTCGATCACCACGGTGCCGCTGAGCAGCGCGCCGATCGTCCAGCCGGACAGCGTGGTCAGCGGCAGCAGTCCGTGCCGCAGCACATGCCGTACGCGCAGGGCCAGTTCACCCGTACCGCGCGCCCGCGCACTGAGCACGAACGGCTGATCGAGCGCCCGCTCCATCGCGTCGCGCAGGACCTGCGAGAAGGTGCCGACGATGCTGAGCGCCATCGTCACCGCGGGCAGCACCAGACTGGCCGCGCCCGTGTCACCGGCCGCCGGGAAGAACCGCAGCTGGAACGAGAAGAGCCCCAGCAGCAGCACACCCGTCCAGAAACCCGGCGCGGACACCGTCGTCAGCTCGAAGAGCGAGGCCGCCCTTACGGGCAGCCGCCGCCTGCCCGCCGTACTCACCGCCAGCAGCAGCGCCCCGGCCAGCCCCAGCGTGAACCCGGCCAGCGCCAGCTCCAGGGTGGGCCCCAACTGCTCTGCCAGCACCTGCCCGACGGGCTCCTGAAGCTGGTAGGAGTCCCCCAGGTCGCCGGTGCAGAGCCGGCCGATGAAGCGGGCGTAACGCACCGCGAGGGGCTGGTCGTACCCCAGGTCGGCGCGGACCTCGGCGACCACCTCGGGGGTGGCGGGGCTGGTGCCGAGCAGGGTACGTACCGGGTCGCCCGGGGTCAGCGCCATCCCGGCGAACGCCACCGTCGCCGCCCCCGCCACGACGAGCGCGGCCGACAGCAGGCGCCGGAGCAGCCAGCGCAGCACGCCACTCACGGTGCCTCCCGTTCGGCGCCGTTGAACAGGGGGTAGCCCGCCGCGTCGAAGGCCAGCCCGCGGACCCGGTCCGAGGCGCCGACGAGCGAGGTGGGCACGTACACCGGCATCACCAGTGCCTCGTCGATGACGCGCCGCTGGACGCGCGCGTAGGCATCGGCGCGGCGTCGCGGTGTCTGCTCCGCCGCCGCTCCGTCCAACAGCCGGTCCAGACCCGGGTCGTTCAGGCGGAAGACATTGCCGCCGCCGTTCGCCAGCGTCTCCTGGGAGCCGAGGAAGAAGCGTAGAATGTCCGGTTCGGGGCGGACGAAGCTGGTGCCGTACATGTCCAGCCCGCGCCCGGCCGATGTGCGTTCGATGAAGGTGCCGACGTCCAGCGGATACCAGCGCAGGTGAATACCGGACTTCTTCGCCTCGGCCTGGATGCCCTGCCCGAGAATGTCCGCCTTCGACTGGAGGCCGCTCGCGTACGGCCAGGAGAGGGTGAGCCGTTCGCCGTCCTTGGTGCGATAGCCCTCACCGTCCCGCCCGGTCCACCCGGCCTCGTCCAGCAACTCGGCCGCGCGCGCCCGGTCGACCGGCCAACTGCCCTCGACGGCGGGGGAGTAGTGGGGGGTGGCGGGCGTCAGCATGCCCCACGCCCGCGCGTAGAGCTTGAAGAAGACCACGTCCACGAGTTGGTTCAGATCGACACTGAGCATCAGCGCCTTGCGCAGCCGTACGTCGCGGAGCGGGCCGTTCTCCGTGTTGAACACCACCGAGTACGCCGCGCCCGGCGCCTGCACCTTCCACAGCCGCATGGTGTCGGTCGCCTCCACGGTGGCCGCCCTGGACGGCGGGACACTGCCGATGACATCCACCTGGCCGCTGGTCAGCGCGCCGAGGCGGGCTGCGTCCTCGTCGATGAACTCGATGACCAGCCCGTCGTAGCGGACCGGCCCCCGGGGCGGCGCGGGCCGGATCTCCCGCGCCGCCGCCGGCCCGGGGTCAGCCGGCGGCCGGGGCCGGGCGCTGGGCCCGTACCACGAACACCGCGACGACCAGCCCGATCACGGCGAAGACGGAGCCGAGTTGGAAGGCCCCGTTGATGCCCTCGGCGAGCGCGAACCGTTCGCCGTCGGCCTCGCCCATCCCGGTCGGCAGGTTCTCCTGCGCCGACCGCATCGCCCGGCCGTGCGCGGTGACGAGCAGCGCGAGGCCGAGCGAGCCGCCGACCGTCAGCATGGCCTGGAGCACCCCGGAGGCCGCGCCGGACTCCTCGGGGGCCGCCTCGGACATCACGATGAGGTTGTGGGAGACCAGTGCCAGCCCGGCGCCCAGCCCGAACAGCACCAGCGGGCCGAGCACATCGGTCAGATACTCGCTGTCGACGGAGAGCCGCGTCAGCCACACGGTGGCCACCCCGACGAGCACGACTCCACTGATGGCCACGGGTTTCGTGCCGAACCTGGGCAGGATCCTCGGTACGAACTGCGAGGACGCGAAGACCGCCGCCGCCATCGGCAGGAACGCCAGCCCGGTCACCAGCGGGCCGTAGTCGAGCACGCCCTGGAGGAACTGCACCAGGAAGAACCACATGCTCGTCAGCGTCGCGGCGATGAGCAGCAGATTGATGTACGCGCCCGCCCTCGTACGGCGGGTGAACAGCCGCAGCGGCATGATCGGCTGGTCCGCGCGCTTCTCGACGGCGATGAAGACCGCCATCAGCACCACGCCGACGGCGAACGAGACGAGGGCGAGCGTGTCGCCCCACGAGTGCTCGGAGACCCGGATGAAGCCGTAGACCAGGGCCGTCATACCGGCCGTCGAGGTCAGCGCGCCCGCGATGTCGAAGCGGCCGGGATTGCGCCCGGTCTCGTTGATGAAGCGCGGAGCCAGCGCCACGACGAGCGCACCGAAGGGGATGTTGATGAAGAGCACCCAGCGCCAGGAGAGCCCGGTGGTGAGGACGCCGCCGAGGACGAGGCCGAGCGCGAGACCCGAACCGGCGACCGTCGAGTAGATGGCGAAGGCCCGGTTACGGGCCTTGCCCTCCTCGAAGTTGGTGGCCAGCAGCGCGATTCCGGTGGGCGCCGCCAGTGCGGCACCGATGCCCTGGAGCGCACGGGCCACCACCAGGGTCTCCGCGGTCGGCGCCAGACCGCCCAGCGCGGAGGCGAGGGTGAAGAGCACCGTGCCGGCGATGAACACCTTGCGGTGACCGAGGATGTCGCCCGCCCGGCCGCCGAGCAGCAGCAGACCGCCGAAGGCAAGGAGGAAGGCGTTGATGACCCAGGAGAGACCGGTCCGGCTGAAGCCCAGGTCGTCCTGGACGGTGGGCAGTGCCACGTTCATGATCGTGGTGTCGAGTTGGAGCATGAACTCGCAGGACACGATGAGTGCGAGAGTGATGCCGGGGCTCCGGGTGAGCCGGGTGGGCGCGGGATTCTTTCCGGCGTCCCCCTCGTCCCCGTGGCCCAGGCTCTGCTGCCGTGAGGATTGCGACATGTGCCGTCTGTCTCTCTTCCGGTGGTGGGACAGTTTCGCGGCGCGCGAACGTGAAACGGAGAGAATCTCCGCTTGGGTCGATTACGATAGTGGAGACACTCTCCACTTTCAATGCGAGGAGCCCCGATGAGCCCAGCCACCCCCGCTGACCAGCGTCGGCCGCTGCGCGCCGACGCCCAGCGCAATTACGACCGGCTGCTGGCTGTCGCTCAGGAGGCCTTCCGGGAGCATGGTGCTGACGTACCGCTCGACGACATCGCCAAGCGGGCGGGCGTCGGCCCGGGGACTCTCTACCGGCACTTCCCGCACCGCGACGCGCTGCTCGCCGCCGTCATCCGGGACAGCATCGACTCGCTGCACGCCCGCGCCGAGGAGTTGCTCGTGGCCGCGCATCCGGATGCCGCGCTGCTCGACTGGCTGCGCGCCGCCGTCGCGCACGCCGGGGCGTACAGCGGTCTCGCGGCGTCGATGATGAGCAGCATGTACGACGAGGGCTCGCCGCTGCACTCCTCCTGCGCGCGGATGCATGAGGCCGGGGCCCGGCTGATGGCCCGGGCCCAGCGGGAGGGGAGTGCCCGCGCCGAGTTCGACGCCGCCGACCTCTTCCAGATGATCGCCGCCGTCGCCTGGGTGACCGAGCGGTCGGAGGATCGCGAGGGTGCCGCGGAACGGCTGCTTCCGGTGGTCACCAAGGGACTTCTGGCCGGCGGGTGACCGGCCCGCGGGGTCCTGAAGCCGCGCGAAAGCCGCACCGACGATCCGCTGAGGTGGCGCCAACTACGTAGTTTCTCCGATGCGAAAGAGCGTTCGCCTCTGTGACGATCCAGATGTCTGGCGGGCGCAACGGCGCGCACCGCGCCACCAGCATCCTGTGGGGAGACGGTGTGAGCGTGAGGTTCGAAATCCTGGGACGGTTGCGTGTGGTCGACGGCGACGGCAGCTCCACCCCGAGCGCGCACAAGGTCGGGATCCTGCTGACGGCCCTGCTCATCCGGGCCAACCAAGTCGTGTCCACCTCGCAGTTGATCGGCGAGATCTGGGGGCAGGACCCACCCCGGCGGGCGACGGCCGCATTGCACGTCTATGTGTCGCAACTGCGCAAGTTCCTCAAGCGGCCCGGCGAGGACGGGGTCATCGTGACCCGGCCCCCCGGCTACATGCTTCAGATCCCGTGCGGGGACCTGGATCTGAACACCTTCCGCCGGCTGCTCTATCAGGGCCGGAACCAGATCAGGGAGCAGCGCTACGGGGCGGCCGTCACCTCGCTCCAGACCGCCGCCGAGCTGGTGCGCGACGAGGAGATCGTCGGCAGCGGCCCCATCGTCGGCGGATTCACCAGCTGGCTCGCCGAAGTGCGCCTGGAGTGCGCCGAGATGAGAATCGAATCCAGTCTCGCGCTCGGCAGACACCGGGAGCTGGTCAGCGTGCTCCAGACGCTCATCAGCGAACACCCGCTGCACGAGGCCTTCTACCGGCAGTTGATGCTGGCGCTCTACCGCTCCGACCGGCGCGCCGACGCCCTTCAGGTGTACCAGGGAGTGCGAAGCATGCTCGACGCCGAACTCGCCCTGGAGCCCTGTGCGTCACTGAGGGATCTGCACCGGGCGATTCTGCTGGCCGACGAGCGGCTCCAGTTGAGGGCTGCCGGATAGTCGCCGGATGGCCGCCGGACGGGCGGTGCCGGGTGCGGCCGTAACGGCAGGAGGAGTTCCGTTTCTGTGGATTCCGTGTTCTCCCTCCAACGGACGGCCGCATTGGCACGCTCAACTCCTCCGGTTCTTTTCCGCAGAGTAAATTCGTAATGAAATTATGTCTGTCAATTCTCTGCTTTGTCGGGTGTGGTGGGATTGAGGACACGCGCCGGTCGCTGACTGCCGCGCAGGTGGCGGGGCGGGTGACGGGTAACCGGGCGCACTCGCCTTACGTTCGGATCGGGCAGCTCACTTTGCGCCAATCTATGGGGACGCAATGTGACGACAGCATGCGCCTTGTAGCATCCGAAAGCGCCGAACTTCGGTGTGCGGCAGCACTCGATCCGAGAGGCGCAGCCCGATATGAGCAATCCGAGCCACGAATCCGAGGCGCCGCTCAGGGAGGCGCGGAACGTCCGGTCGAATGAAGCGCGGAGACTGCGGGCCGCCCTGGCGCCCGGCGACGGCACACACATCCTCGAAATCGTCGGCGACCCCGGCGCTGGGAAGACCCATCTGCTGGACGGATTCGCGGAGGACGCCCGCAAGGACGGCTATCGCACCTTACGCGGCTTCGGCAGCGAGGCCGATCAGCGAACCCCTCTGCGCGCCCTCACCCGCGCCGTCGACGACCGGCTCGTACGCGACACCGCGCCCCGGCTGCCGCCCGCGCAGACCGAGACCGTCGAACGGATCTGGGCGGCTGCCGGTGCGGGGGACACCGAGGGGCTGCGAGCCGCCCTCGCACGGCACGACCCCGCCGCCAACCTGCTCGCCCTGCGTGCCCTGCTGGAGCGGCTCGCCCAGGACCGGCCCACCCTCCTGGTGCTGGACGACTTCCACTGGGCCGACCTCGACACGGCGGAGCTGGTCGACCACCTCATACGCCACCCCGTAGGCGCCCGCCTCGTGATCGTCCTGGCGCACCGCAACCGCCAGGCCACCGAATGGCTGCGCGGCACCGGGCTGCGAGCTACCCTCTTCCACGGCGTCCAGCGCGGCACCGTCGAACGCCTCGAACTGGACGCGCTCACCACCGAACAGTCCGCCGCCCTCCTCGGCCGCCCCGCCAACTCCCCAGCCCTGCGCGCCCTGCACCGCGACAGCCACGGCATTCCCCAGTACCTCCTCGCGCTCGCCCACCGCAAGGAGCGGGAGTTCCTGCTGGAATTGGTGCACGGCGAGATCCAGCCGCTCACCCGGGACGAGTTCGCCGTCGCCGAAGCCGGCTCCGTCGTGGGCCTGCGTTTCGACGTGGAAGCCCTCGCCGCCGTCAGCGGGCTCAGCCTCACCCGCGCCTGCACCGCCGCCGGCGGACTGCTGCGCCGCGACCTCTTCCGCCGGGTCGACTCCCTCGCCGTACTGGCCTTCCGGCACCCCCTCGTCGGTGACGCCATCTACGCCGGAGTGGATCCCTGCCAGCGCCGGACCGCTCATCGGCTCGCCCTGGCCCACCAGCCGAAGCTGGGCGGCCCGATGGCCGTACGCGCCCGGCACGTCGCCGCCTCACTGATCGTCCGCGACCCCGGTGACCTCACCATCCTCACGCGCGGCGCGGAGGAGATCCTCAGACAGGACCCCGAGACCGCCGTCGAGTGGCTCCAGGCGGCGCTGCGTTCCACCGAGGACCCGGCCGAGCGCAGCGAGGTACTGCTGCTGACCGCCCGCGCGCAGTGGTCCTGTGGCCGCCCGTACGAGGCCCGTGCGGCGATTCGTGCCGTGGCCGATCTCGGCGAACTGGCCCCCGCCCCGCGCCGCTGGCAGTCGGTGGCCTGGGGCGCTCTCCTCGACTGCCTCGCCGGGCGGACCGGCGAGGCGGTCGTCGCGCTGGAGAACGCCCTGGCCGACCCGGCCGCCGTGCCCGGACCCGAACGGTCCCGGCTGCTGATCTGGCAGAGCCTCGTCCTTCTCGCCGACGGCCAGGTCCCCTCCACCAAGAACCTCGAACACGCTCTGCGTACGGCCCAGTTGGCCGGCTGCGCGCGGGACACCGCCCTCGCCCTGGCCCTGCGTGCCCACCAGGCCGCCGCCGTCGCCGAGGTGGCAGCCGCCCGTGAGGCGCTGGACCGGGTGGCCGACGACAGCTGTCTGGCCGCCGACTGGGCACTGGGCGACGAGATCGTGCTGCTGACGCTCACCGGCAGCGCCGAACTGGACCTCGGCAACTTCTCGGCGGCCGACACCCAGTTCAGCCGCGCCGCCGATCTGGCCTGCGAGCAGAGCTTCACTGTGCTGCTGCCTCCGCTGCTGCTGGGCCGCGCCATGGTGCTCTACAGCACCGGGCGCCTGGAGGACGCGCGCAAGCTGGCCCTGCGGGCGGCCGAGACCGGCGAGCGGATGGAGACGGTGGGACAGGCCGCCCTGGCCCGCCTCCTCGCGCTCTGCTGCGGCATCCGACGGCGCCCGCAGGACGAGCGCGCCACCCACTGGCCGGAGTTGCGGGAGCGAATCGACGCGCTGCGCTTCGGGACCCTCCCGCACCGCGTCGGGACGGTGCTCGCCCTCGGCGCGGCGCTCGGCGACACCGCGGAGGCCAGTGCCCGTGCCGTGGAGGTGGTCGGCGCCGGCGGCGGCAGCAGACTGACCGAATTCCCGCCGCGACTACGGCTGGAGGCGTTCGAGCTGCTGGCCAGAGTCTCCGCCGCCGAACGGCAGCCCGCGCTGCTGCGCTGGGTGCGCGGCGCCGAGAAGGCCGCCCGCACGCTCGGCACCGGCTACGGCCGCGCCCGCGCGCAGTGCGCGCTCGGACACCAGCGGCGCGCCGAGGGCCGCGCCGCTGACGCGGCCCGGCTCTACGAGCACGCGGCCGAACTCTTCGCGGCCGACGGCGCCGCGGGCGCGCGCACCGGCATGACGTTGCTGTCCGCGCACTGTCTCTCCATGCGGGGCGAGCTGAGGGCGGAGGCCGAGGCGGCGACGGCCGAGAGACCGGCCCGCCAGGTGGATCTGCACCTCCTCACCGACCGGGAGCGCGAGGTCGCGGGGATCGCCGGGACGGGCGTACGGACGAAGGACATCGCCACGCGACTGCATCTGAGCCCGCGCACCGTCGACGCCCATCTGAACCGGATCTACCGGAAGTTGGAGGTCCGCTCGCGTACGGAGCTGGCCTGGCTGCTGGCCGACGCGGTCTGAGCGGCGAGGCAGCGGGCGAGGGGAGCGGGCAAGGGGAGCGGCCCGGTCCGGGGGGCCGGGGGAGCGGCTTTAGCGCCTGTACATCGCCGCGTTAGCCGCCCTCGCGAGAATGTCGTGGCCCCCCGGCACAGATCACCAGGAGGATCCCATGGCGACGCCCGCCGCCCGTTTGCCCTCGCTTACCGGCATGCGGTTCATGGCCGCGCTCATGGTGTTCTTCTGCCATGCCTACACCGAGGCCTACCCCAGCGGGGGCAGCCCCGAGATCTTCCGGCTCGCGGTCGGCATGGGCTGGCTGGGCGTCGGCTTCTTCTTCGTCCTCAGCGGCTTCGTGCTCACCTGGTCCGCGCGCGAGGACGATCCGCCGCGCCGCTTCTGGCGGCGGCGGGTCCTGAAGATTCTCCCCAACCACCTTGTCACCTGGGCCGTTTCCCTGGTGATCGTGGTGGCCGTGGCCGGGACGGTCTCCTGGAAGCAGGTCGTGCCCAGTCTCCTCCTCGTCCAGGGCGCGCTGCCCAGCCTGGACTTCCTCGCGGTCAACGTGCCCAGTTGGTCGCTCGGCTGCGAACTCTTCTTCTATCTGTGCTTCCCGTGGCTGCACCGGCAGTTGCGGAAGATCCGCGACGAACTGCTGTGGCGCTGGATCGCCGGGGTCACTCTCGCGATCGTCGCGATCCCCTTCCTGGCCGAAGCGCTGCTGTCGGCAGGACCACGGGCGCCGGGGATGTCCATGTCCACCTGGCAGAACTGGTTCGTCTACCCCTTCCCGCCGGTACGCACCCTGGACTTCGTCCTCGGCATGCTCGTCGCCCGCTTCGTCATGTCCGGCCGACGGCTGCCCCTGGGTCTCCTCGGCGCCGGCGCGCTCTTCGTCGGCTCGATCGGCGTTCAGTTCCTGCTGACCCCGACCGTCTACGGCATGGCCGCGCCGACCGCGCTCCCGCTGGCCCTGCTCATCGCCGCCGCCGCCCGCACCGACGCACTGGGGCTGCCCTCGCCCTGGCGCGGTCGCACTCTCGTCCGGCTCGGTGAGATCTCCTTCGCCTTCTACATGGTCCACTACCTGGTGCTGCACTTCGGCAGGTCGGTCCCGGGCGTGGAGGTCTTCGCCGACAGCGCGGGCGAAGGTGTGCTCGCCGCGCTGTTCTTCGTCGTCTCCCTGCTGCTGGCCTGGCTGCTGTACGCCACGGTGGAGACGCCCGCCATGCGTCGCTGGAGCCGCCCCCGCGCGGCCAGGATCCCGAAACCCGCGCCGGTGCCGGAACCGCGTCCCTGACCCGGGACGCACGGAGACAGCGGACGGCCGTGGCCCGAATCGCGGGCCACGGCCGTCTGTCACTCGGTGCGAGCACGCCGGCTCACGCGCAGTACTGCGACTCCTTGCCGATGGAGCGGTACATGCAGTCGGCGTTCTCCAGCAGTTGGAGGACCGCGTCGCGGTTGCGGTCCGTCTCGCGTTCGATGACCTCGTCGGGAGGATAGAAGCCACCGCCGCCGGCGCTGCCCGGGTACATCTCGAAGGTGTACGCGAAGACCTTCTGGTTACCCCACAGCCAGTCGTCGATCGACCCGTCCGTGATGTAGAGGTCGCTCGCCTGCTCGGCGGTGTAACCGTTGCTCGCGGCCATCTTCCCGCCGACCGCGGCGAAGGCGTTCCGGTCGTCCAGGGTCATGCCGGGAGCCGTGTCGGCCTTCGTGTAGCCGTACGGCCACAGCACCAGCTCGCTGTACGTGTGGAAGTCGATCGCCGCCTTGAGCTGCTGCTTGCCGCCGACGACCCGGCTGCGCGCGAAGTCCGCGACCACCTTGACCTCCGGCGCGGACTCGGCGCGCGGGCCGCGGTACGTCTCCGAGCCGGGGGTGGTGGAGGAGCCGCCGCAGCAGCCCCACTGGAAGGCCCAGTTGCGGTTCAGGTCCGTACCGACCCTCGTGGAGCCGGAGTTGGGCTGGCGGTTCAGTCGCCAGCTGCGGTACGAACCGGTGGCGATGTCGTACTCGCCGCCGTCCGGGTTGACGTCCGGGACGATCCAGATCTCCCGGCTGTTCACGGCGTTGGTGACCCGCGGGTCGGTGCCGTAGTCGTCACCCAGTTCACGGATCAGATACAGCGCCATCTCGACGGTGAGATGCTCCCGGGCGTGCTGGTGGTGCGTGAAGAGCACCTCGGGCTCGGCCTCGTCCGTCGCCACGTTGTCGCTGATCTTGACCGCGATGATGTCGCGGCCCTCGTAGCTCTTGCCGATGACACGCTTGCTGATCAGATTCGGGTGGGCGGCGATCCGCTGGTTGATCTCGGCGTTCATCTCGGCGTAGTTGTGATAGCGCGAGTCGGCCGAGGGGAAGTCGAGCGGCTGGGCGGCTCTGCCGTTGTTCCTGGCGGGCGGCGCGGGCAGGATGTCGAGCTGATGGCCGAGTGCGCGCAGCCGGTTCGCCTGGGAGTCGGTGGCGCTGACGACCGTCGAGTCGGCGTCCGCCTCGTCCACCGAGACGCCGGTGGCGGCGAGCGCGGTACGGGAAACGGCGTCGGCCGCGCCGGGTATCTCGTACTGCCGGATCCGTTCCTCCACGGCGGCTCCGGGCGCGGCCTCCGAGGCCGGGGGCGGGGACGGAGGCGCGGCCTCCGCCGTGAACGGGACGGCCACGGCGAGCGCCAGCATCACCGCGAGTGCGGCGGCCTTCGATCTGTGCTCGCGTATGCGAAGTCGCATGTTGTCTCCTGGATGGGGAGCGGTGTGGGGGGTTCAGCCGCGCCGGGTCAGTGGGCGGCCAGGTCCTGTTCACCGGACAGGACCTGGTTGTTGGCGCACATCGTGACGGGATGGCATGGTCAGGTCAAGTAACCAAGTTCGGCCATCCCGCCGACACCCCCGAGCCCCCGCCGTGGCGCGCCGCCCCGCCGGCTCAGCCGGCCAGCAGCGTGGCCGTCCGCGCCAGCAGCTCATGACCCGTGCGCCACCCCGCCACCGAACCACCGCTCAGCACGATCCGGTCGGCGCCCGCCTCGACGTACGCGGCCAGCCGCTCCGCCGCCTCCTCGGGCGTCCCCACGATCCCCACGTCCGCCGCGTGGCCGGGATCGACCTCGTACGCGTCGACGACCATCCGGACCAGGGCGTCCCGCGCGGCGGCCACCTCCCCGGCGGGAACGTCGAGTTGGATCGGCACGGCCACGGTGACGGGCGGGACGGGGCGGCCCGCCTCGTCCGCGTACCGCCGCAACCGCCGTACCCCGTCGGCGACTTGGGCCGGTGAGATCACGGCGGGGAACCAGCCCGCGCCGAACTCCACCGCCCGCCGAAGCACCGCGTCCTCCAGCCCGCCGGCGACCAGCAGCGGGGGAGCGGCGGCGGTGGGCGCGAGCGTGATCTCGACGCCCCCCGGAGTGAACCGGGTCGGCTCGCCCCCGACCAGCCCGGGCAGCAGCCGCAGCGCCTCCTCCGTACGGGCCTCGGCGTCCGCGCGCCGTACGCCCAGCGCGTCCCACGCGGGCGCGTCGCGCAGCCCGCCGTGCCAGCGCTCCCACGCGCCACGGCCGTCCCCGACGCCCACGAGCAGCCGCCCCCGCGACACGTACTGGAGCGAGGCCACCTCCTTCGCGAGCAGCGGGAGCGGCCGTACGGCGGCGAGCAGTACGCCGTACCCGACGCGCACCCGCTCTGTGACGGCCGCCGCCGTCGCCAGCACCACCTCCGGGGCGAGCGACGCGTACCGCCCCGCGAGGTGGTCCCAGCACCAGACCGATTCGAAGCCCAGGCGCTCGGCGTCGCGCGCGCTGTCCGCGATCTCGTCGGTCCCGAGAAAGATGCCGATGTCAGTCATGTCCGAGGTCCCCGATCCGTAGCCGGCTGTTCTCCCTGCCGACCACGAGGCAACAACGTCAACCTCGCTTGAGGTCAACAGCCGCCGGACCGAGGGACCCTGAACGACAGGACGAGGGCCTGCTCAGCGGGTGAGGGCGAGCACCGGGCGCAGACCCGCCGGGCGTTCCTCCACCGGCAGATGGTCCACGAAGTGGACGGCGCAGCCCAGTTCGGACGCCCCGCCGTCCGCCGTCCGGTCGTCCCCGACCATCAGCACGTCGCGCGGATCCTGTCCGACGGCCTCACACGCCGCGCCGAACAGCCTCGGATCCGGTTTCTGGATGCCGTGCTCGTACGACAGCACATAGGCGTCCACGAACTCGTCCACGCCGTGCGCGCGGAATACCGGGCGCAGATCCCAGCCGATGTTGCTGATCACACCGACGCCGATGCCCTCGCGCTTCAGCGTGCCGAGCACCTCCGCCGTGTCGGCGTACGGCCGCCAGGCGTCCGGGGTGCGATGGCGCTCGTAGAGCGCGTCGTACAGCCGGGGATCGGGGAGCGCCACCTGCCGGGCCAGACCCGTGTACGCGGCCCTGTGCCGCTCCGCGCTCTCGTCGCGCGTGGCCCACAGCCCGGCCAGGTCCGGCGGGAGCTGCTGCGGCGTCGGCCCGCCGGGCAGAGCCCCCGCGACGGCCAGTTGGACCGCGTACCGCCGGACCTCCTCGGGCGGCACGGGCACACTCAACTCGTCGAGCACGGCCCGGAGCCAGGAACCGGCCGATTCGATACGGAACAGGGTCCCTGAGAAGTCGAAAAGCACACCCTTGATCTTCATGACCCCGATCCTTGCCGGGTCACCGCCACCGGGACAAGGCCCGTCCTTCGTACGTGGCGATCGACAGGGCCACAAGACACGCCCCGAACAGCCAGCCGGCCACCACGTCCGAACTCCAGTGCACCCCCAGCCAGAGGCGGGTGAACCCGACACCGATCACCGAGACGACCCCCACCACCAGCAGGACCCGCCACAGCGGGCCGCCCAGTCCGTGCCGGCGCAGCACCCACAGGAGCATGCCGATGGTGACGGTCGCGGTCATCGCGTGGCCCGAGGGGAAAGCGGCGTAGTGCGCCGAGTCGACCGGGTCCGGCCAGCTGGGGCGCTGGCGCCCGACGGCGGACTTCACGCCCTGCGAGATCAGGGCGCCCACCAGGCTCGTCAGGGCGACCCAGCAGGCGAGAAGCCGTGCGCCGCGGAACCACAGGACGAAGAAGGCGACGGCCGTCAGGAGCCGCATCGTCCAGGGGTCCCACACCCAGTCGGTGAGGATCCGGTTCGCGTGGGTCAGACCCCGGTCCGCCACCGCCTGCCGGTGCAGGTCGACGGCGATGCTCCGGTCCAGGGAAAGCAGCGGACCCCACTTGGCGGCGACGAGCGCCAGCAGCACCACGGAGGCCACGCCCAGCACCACACCGACGCGGACCGGCGTCACGCCCCCCGACGGCCCGGACGGCGACGGCGAGACCGGCGATGACGGCGGGGGGACCGCGGGGGATTGCATGCGCTGATCCTTAACGTCGAAGGGGCCACAACTGTCGGAGGGCCCCGCCAAGTTAACCCAGCGTGCGTAGTGCCGGGATGAAGGCCACCACGAGCGGCACGGCGGGCACCAGCGCCGCCGCCGCCGTCAGCCGCAGCCTGCGGCCCGCCGTGAGCCGGGGGAGCGGCGTCAGCAGCCGGTCGACCCGGCGCGGCAGTTCGCCGTCCGGGGCCGGGCAGGGGCCGAACACCCCACGGTCCTCGTTCAGTTCGACCAGGGCGAGCGCGATCGTCAGCCGGCCGAACCGGCGCGAGGCCACATCGTCGGCGGCCAGCTCCACCAGACGGTGCATCTCGGCCTGGAACGCGGCGAAGACCGGCACCTGCGGGAAACCGTTGGCCAACGCCGACGAGCAGTGCAGCAGCCAGTCGTGCCGCGCCCGGGCGTGGCCCTGCTCGTGGGCCAGTACGGCGTCGAGCTGGCGGCCCCCCAGCCGCCGCAGGGCGGCCGTGGTGATGACGAGCTGCGGTGCCGCGCCCGGCAGCCACCAGGCGCCCGGACGCTCGCCCTCCAGGACGACCAGCGGGCCGCCGCCGGACTCCTCGCCGGGCAACAGCGGGGAACGGACGAGCAGTTCCCTGCGGCGCTGCTTGCGGCGCGTGTGGGCCCGGTGGATCTCGCGCGTGAGCATCGCGCCCGTCCACACACCGCCGGCCGCCAGGAGTACGGCCAGCATCGCCGACCACGGACGGTGCGCGCCGAGCGCGTACGCCTCGACGACCCTGCTCGGGGCCGGGGCGAAGACATGTCCCCGTACGGCCACCCAGGCCGCAGCCGCGCTGAAGGTCATGGCGAGGGCGAAGCACAGCAGTACGGCGGCCACCACGCACTGCCACACCCAGAGCGCCACCACGGGCTCGCGCTCGGGCCATTCGGCGCGGGCCAGCAGCCGTGGGGCGGCCACGGCGGCCAGCGCGGCGAGCGTCAGCAGCACGAGGGAGACCATCATGGTCGTCAGTTTATGAGGGCGGGGCCGCTCAGGGGGCCGGGCGCGGGCGCCAAGTGACGCAGGACACGGTCGTCGGTCGTGTCGGCGTCTCTTGTGCGTCCGTCCGCCGGTCTCGTGTGCCGGTCTCCTACGTCAGAGCGTGAGCAGCATCGCCAGCATGGCGATACCCATGGAGAGCCGGCAGGCCAGCGCCATCTCGGGCCTGCCCTCCGGGGCGCCGGCGTCCGGCACCACCACCGGCACCGCTTCCGTCACCGTCCCCGCGGCCGGCCCTGCCGTCCGGCCGGTGTCCGGAGGCACCGTGCCCGCGAGCTCCGGGCCGGTGCGCCCGTGGGACGCGGTCACGGTCACGGTCTGCAACGGGAGCAGCCGCGCGCCCGTCCACAGCACGAACCCCGCGTAGTAGATCAGCAGCACGCCCGTGGCCAGCGGTGTCCCGCCCGCGTCGCCCGTGCCCTGGGTGCCGTGCCCGTCATGCGCGGCGCCGGGGAGCAGGGCCATCGCCACCGACATGTAGACCATGGCGAGCATGCCGACGAGATGGTGCAGATGGTGCGACGACCTGCGGGCCGGGCCCAGGGTGCGCAGCGCGGCGACCCCGAAGACCGCCGCGTACAACAGCCAGACCCAGCGCGGCGGTGTGACCACCGCGGCGGGCACGGCCATCGCCGCCATCCCGAATCCCATCAGGGCCTCGCCGCCCGCCGTGCCGCGTCCCGCGCCCGGGGCGCCGCGCAGCCGCAGCAGACAGTAGGTCCCGGCCGCCGCGCAGAGCGCCACGACCAGCCAGCCGGCAGTTGCCGGTCCGTGCACCGCGCACCTTCCCCTCGCCTTGCTCCATCGATGTCCACACAAACGGTGTCAACGGTGAAATGCCCCAGTCGTTCGAGGCGCATGCGAGCGCAGAGAGACACGGGGGGAGCGCACTGGGGGGACACGGCCCCCGATCGCGCCGCGCGGAAAGTGCGTGCTTTTCGCATTCCGCTGGAAACGGAAAACGTAAATAAAATAGGCTGACACTTTCTCTTGATTGGTCTGGACAAAGCCTTGCGCGGGCCTTGTCGTGGCCGTCCGAAAGCGGTTACTTTTCGATGGTGCGCCACGGAGGCGGGCGGGCTGCCGCCGCCTGTAATTCCCCCCACCCCCGTGGATCCGCGTAATTCAGGCAGATTTCTAGTGGGAGGAAATACTCCGTGAGTATTTCAAGACGCGCCGTGATCGCATCGGCGCTGGCCGGCACAGCAGCCGCCGGTGGTGTCCTCGGCAGTCAGCAGGCGGGCGCCGCCCCCGCCCCGCGAAGCAGGGCCGCCGCGGCACCCGCCGCGAGTCCGCCCGGCGATGTCGTCGGCAAGATCAGCGTCGGATATCAGGGCTGGTTCGCCGCCAAGGGCGACGGCTCCCCGATCGACCGGTGGTGGCACTGGAGCCAGGACTCCGGCCAGCCGCCGTCACTCACCAACAACACCATCAAGTCGTGGCCGGATATGCGGGAGTACACCCGTTCATTCCCCACCGCGTACCCGAATCTGAACAACGGCCAGCCGGCCGCGCTGTTCTCCTCGCACGACCAGCAGACCGTCGACACCCACTTCAGATGGATGCGCGAGAACAACTGCGACACCGCCGCGCTCCAGCGCTTCAACCCCGTCGGCGGCGAAGGCCCGATGCGGGACGCGATGGCGGTCAAGGTACGCCGGTCGGCCGAGGCGAACGGCCGGAAGTTCTACATCATGTACGACGTCACCGACTGGCGCGCCATGCAGTCCGAGATCAAGGCGGACTGGACGAACAAGATGAAGGCGTACACG
Organism: Streptomyces niveus; assembly: GCF_001723055.1. GTDB lineage: Bacteria > Actinomycetota > Actinomycetes > Streptomycetales > Streptomycetaceae > Streptomyces > Streptomyces niveus. Next base: position 88,596 of record NZ_MDCR01000040.1, on the reverse strand, counting down.
TCGTCGAGCATGTACGCCAGGCAGAACGGCAAGCCGGTCGTCTGCATCTGGGGCTTCGGCTTCGCCGACGACAAGCGCCCGTTCGCGCCCCCCGAGTGTCTGGACGTCATCAACTGGTTCAAGGGACAGGGCTGTTACGTCATCGGCGGGGTGCCGACCCACTGGCGCAACGGCAACAGCGACTCCAGGCCCGGCTTCTCCGGCGTCTATCACGCGTTCAACATGATCTCGCCGTGGATGGTCGGGCGGATGGGCAACGTCACCCAGGCCGACCAGTTCTACCGGGACGTTAACACCCCCGACAAGGCGGACTGCGACGCCAGTGGCATCGACTACCAGCCCTGTGTGATGCCGGGAGACCTCCAGTCCAGGCATCGCGCGCACGGCGACTTCATGTGGCGGCAGTTCTACAACATGTGCCGGCTGAACGTCGCGGGGATCTACATCTCCATGTTCGACGAGTACAACGAGGGCAATCAGATCGCCAAGACCGCGGAGAACGGCTCGCAGGTGCCGTCCGGTTCCGGCATCTGGGCGCTCGACGAGGACGGCACGGCCTGCTCGTCGGACTACTACCTGCGGCTCACCGGTGACGGCGGGCGGATGCTGAAGAAGCAGATCGGGCTGACCGCGACGCGGCCGACGCCGCCGAGGTGACTCCTCGCCCGATGTGAGGACGTGCGGGCCGTACGGGATCTCCCGGCGGCCCGCACGTCGCGTTCGTCATGTTGGGCGTGGTGTGTGTTCCACGTGGTCAGCCCGTGGGCAGGTGGCGCGCCCGCGTCTCCCGCCCCCGCAGCCTCGGCGTGAACGTCGCATGGAAGATCGTGGACGCGGCCCCCACGGCGGCGGCCCCCGCGCTCAGCACGGACGGCTCCACCTCGACCCGGCGCAGCCGCCGGGCGGTCGGGAACTCGTTGACCGTACGGGCGATCTCGGCCAGGTAGAAGTCCGCGACGTCGTCCGTGAAGAACGGCCCGCCGAGGACGATCAGATCGATGTCCAGCAGGTCGATCAGCCCCAGCGCGCCCCGCCCGACCGCCTGCGCCACCTCGCGCACGGCCGCGGCCGCCGCCCTGTCGCCCGCTGCCGCCGCCCGGCCCACCGCCAGATACGCGGCGGTGCTCCCGCCCGTCGTGGCCACCGGGCGCAGGCCGCCGCGCGCCGCCAGGTCGGGCACCGAGACCGGCGGATTGCACTCGGGCAGGATCTCGGGCCGGCCGTCCTTGTCCACCCGCCCCAGCGCGATGGCGCAGAGCTGTCCGAACTCGCCCGCGTTCGCGCTGACGCCCCGGTAGATGTCCCCGTTCAGATAGAGACCGGTGCCCACGCCCGTACCGAGATAGAGGTACGCGAAGTCCCTGGCCCGCCGGTCGCGGCCGATCCAGCGCTCGCCGGCCGCCGCGGCGGTCGAGTCCTTCTCCATGATGACCGGGCACGGGAAGTGGTCCTTGAGGAGATAGAGCAGCGGAAGATCGCCCCAGGCCGACATCAGGGGCGGTCCGAGTACGGTCCCGGACGCGATGTCCACCGGCCCCGGCACCGCGACGCCGATGCCGAGGAACCCGTCGGGCCGTACGGCTCCGCCCGCCTCGGCCAGCGTCTCGCGGCCCAGCGCGGCCACCCGCTCCACGAACTCGGCCGGGTCGGTGTCCGCGCTGACGGACCGCGTGCGGGTGCACACGATCGCGCCGTCGAGGTCGATCACGACCGCCGTCAGCAGTTCGGGATCGATATGGATCCCGAGCGCGTGCGCGGCGGCGCCGCGCAGCCGTACCGGCGTACGCGGCTTGCCCGAGGTGGCGCGCAGTTGCGCGTCCTCGATCAGGATGCCCCGGTCGAGCAGGGACCGGGCGATGCGGGACACCGACTGCTGGGTGAGTCCGGTGCGATGGGCGATCTCGCCGCGCGTGATGGTGCCGGAGAGCCGGACGGTCTCGATGACCACGCACTCGTTGAACGACCCCAGGTCGATCTGGTTGACGCCGCTCCAGGTGTGCCCGCGCGCGGAGCCGACCTTCGCGCTCTCGGCCCCGAGATGCCCCGCGACGTTCTCGCGCAGCCAGCGCACGGTGTGCTGCGGGTCGTCGGGGCGCCCCGCCGCGTACCGCTCCAACTCGGCGGCCAGATCGAGATAGACGCGCCGCGACGACTCCGGATGACTGGTGCTGTCGAGCGCGATCATGGCCCGCAGGAAGGTGCGCCAGGTCGAGCGCGCGGGAATGTGATGACACGTCACGGTACCCGTGGTGCCGGGTGGTTGGGGCGTGTCGGTGGCCGGTGCGGGAGCACCGTCGGACGCGTCGTCCCACAACGTGACGGCGTGCAGGGCGAGATCGGGATGCCGCCGGCTCGCCTGCGCGAGATACCCGGCCAACGCCCGGTCGGACGCGCCGACATCGGCGCTTCGCGCCCGGGAGTCCACGTCGGGTGGCGCGGGCCGTGTGCCCGCGACGCGCCGGCTGTCGGAGCCGGGGCCCGAACTGTCCGCCGGGACCTGCCCGGGATCGGCGCCGAAGGCACCGGTCGTGCCCACGGCGTGGGCAGGGTCCCGGTGCGGTTCGCCGGGCGTGGACCCGTCGGCCCAGCCGCCCGCCGCTCCGGCGGAGCCGGGGGCGACGGCCGTCGTGCGGCCCTGCCGCCGGCTCGCCGCGTGATCCGTCCCCGCGCCGGCCCCGGGACCCTCGGCCGGCCCGGCCCCGTCGCGGCGTGTCGATGCCAGTGCCGATGCCGATGCCAGTGCCGCGTCCAGTGAGCGGTCGAGGCCCGCCAGGACGTCCGCGCCTATCACCGTGCCGGACGTCGCCGGCGGGCTCGGGACCAGTCGGGTGCCTGCCAGCAGGACGCCGCGCAGGCCGTCCACGTACAGGCCCATCACCCAGACATCGGCCCCCGGCAGCGGTGGTCGCGTCGGGACCGACGGGGACACCGGCTCGTCCGGGACCAGGCGCCAGCGGCGGCGGATGCCGGCGACCGTGGCGTGCGAGAGGCCCAACTCCCTTGCCACCGCCCGCGAAGCGCCGCTGCCGCCGGGGGCCAGCAGCGTACGCGTGACGACCTCGGCCTCGTCGACCGTCGCCGGTCTGCCGGTGCGCGGCCGGTGTTCGAGCCCGTCGATGCCCGCGCTCGTCCAGCGCTGCCGCCAACTGCCGACGGTCTGCCGCGACACCCCGAGCCGCCGCGAGATCTCCGCGTCGCGCAGCCCGTCGGCCGCCAGCAGCACGACACCGGCGCGGGTGGCCAGCGCACCGCCCTCGTCGGCCCAGCGGCGCAGCACGGCGCGGAGTTCGGGGGAGAGCGTGCCGTCGCCCGGTCGGGTGTCAGACACCCGGGACCTCCTCCGGGCCCGCCCCGCGCACCAGCCGCAGCGTCAGGATCTGGCAGGGCCGCAGCGTCAGCGCCACGGACCGGCCGGTGTGCGCGCGCACGGTGAGCGTGTCCTCCAGGAGGTCCGTCTCGCGCACGGCGGTGACGGGGAATCCGGCGGTCAGCGTCGTACGGGCCCGGCCGCCGCGCGACTCGTACAGCCGCACCACCACATCGCCCGACCGGTCGTCGGCGAGCTTCACCGCCTCGACCACCACGGCCGGGTCGTCCACGCTCACCAGCGGCTCCACCGGCCCGGCCGCCGGCCCCGCACGCAGCGGGAGGTTGAGGGCGTAACCCTCCGAGATCGCGTCGGCGACATCGGCGCCGGGGCGCAGCGTGTGCCGGAAGTGCTGCGGCCCGCGGTCGGCGTGCGGGTCGGGGCTGTGCGCGGCACGCAGCAGCGACAGCCGTACGAGCGTGGTGGTCCCGCGGTCCGCGCGGGTGAGGCGCGAGACGTCGTAGCCGTACGACGCGTCCGAGGCGAGCGCCACGCCCCAGCCGTGCTCGCCGACCTGGATCCAGCGATGCGCCCACTGCTCGTAACGGGCCGCGTCCCGGCCGGTGTTCTCGTGCGTGGGGCGCTCGGCATGGCCGTACTGGATCTCGGCGCGGCTGTTCTCGGCGTGTACGTCCAGCGGCCAGGCGGCCTTGAGCAGTGTGTCCTGTTCGCGCCAGTCGACGTCGGTGTCGATGTTCAGCGCACGGCTGCCCGCCGTCAGCGTCAGCCACTGCGTGATGGTGGACCTGCCGGTGCCGCGCTCCACCCGTATCCGCGCCAACAGCGGTCCGCTGTCGGTCACTTCGACCGACGACGCGACGTCCAGATCGCGGTGCGTGCCACCGTGCGCGTCGCGTCGCGGTGCGTCGAGCCCGGTCGCGCTCCACAACGCCGGGTCGTCCCGGTGCAGTTGGAGCAGATTCCCCGCCCCGCCGGGCGCGATGGCCTCGCGGTCCACCGTCAGGTCGAGCGCGGAGCGTACGAGCCCCGCCGCGTCGATGTGGATCCGCAGCAGTCCGTTGTCCAGCAGGTGCCCGCCGCCGAGCGCGGGATCGGCGGCGGTGACGGACACCGGCGCCGTGCCGCCGAGCGGCAGTCCGGCCGGGCCCCGGCCGAGCGCGGGTGCCTCGGCAAGCACGGCGAGCCGTCCGTCGGACAGCGGCTGGCCCGCGTCCGCCACGCCCGCTCCGGTCGGCCCGTCCTGGTCGAGCACGACCACCTCGCGGCGGGCGCGCGGACCGGCGTTGAGGACCGTCACCCCGTCCGGGCCGCCCGCCGCCCGCCGGATCAGGCCCTCCAGCCTGCGGTGGACCGTGCGGTACGCCTGCTCGGCCTCCTCGTGCACCCAGGCGATGGCGCCGCCCGACAGGATGTCCCGGCTCTGGTGGAGCAGGACGCGCTTCCACAAGGCGTCCAGTTCCTCGTACGGGTAGGGCACCCCGTCCCGTACGGCCGCCGTCGCCGACCACAACTCGGCCTCGCGCAGCAGGGATTCGCTTCGGCGGTTGCCGCGCTTCGTGCGGGCCTGGCTCGTGTACGAGCCGTGGTGCGTCCGCGTGGACAGCTCGCCGCGCCACACCGGGGCGTGCGGGTACTCCGCCAGCGCGTCCCGGAAGAAGTGCGCGGGGTGCTGGATCCCGACGCGGGGCGAACCCTCCAGGTCGGCCAGTCTGCGGGCGCGTTCCAGCGTCTCGCGGGTGGGTCCCGCGCCTTCGTCGTCCGCGCCCTCGCCGGCAGCGTCGTCGTGGTCCGTGCCGTGGTGGTCCGTGCCGTCGGGCGCACCCGGCCGCCGGCCGAAGGGCATCAGCGAGCGGCTGCCGCCGCCCTTGTCCGCGTACGCCGCGACCGCGTCCGCCAACTCGGGCCCCGTGAGCGCCGCGTGGTGCGGACCGGCGGGCGGGCAGTGCGTGAAGATCCGGCTGCCGTCGGGGCCCTCCCACCAGAACGTGTGGTGCGGAAGGGAGTCGGTGTCGTGTTCGGCGGGCGTGTGGCCGAGGAGCCAGCGTGCCCCCGCCAGCACGGCGAGTTGCGGCAGGGCGGCGCTCATGCCGCCGGGTCCCGGCAGCCAGACGCCGTCGCAGTCCACGCCCAGCTCTTCGCGGTAGAAGCGCCGTCCGAGCGCGAACTGCCGTGCCAGCGACTCCCCGCCGGGCAGATTCGCGTCCGGCTCCACCCACATGCCGCCCACGGGCGCCCAGTTGCCCCGCGCGACGGCCTTGCGTATCCGCTCGAACACATGCGGGTGCTGGTCCTTCATCCAGGCGTGCCGCTGCGCCTGCGGCGCCGCGAACACCAACTCCGGATACTCCTCGCTGAGCGCCGCCATGCTGCTGAAGGCGCGGGCACTCGCGCGGACGCTCTCGCGCATCGGCCGCAGCCGGGCGGAGCCGGAGCGCGCGTGCCCGACGGCGGCGACGGTGTGCGCGGACTCGTACGCCCGGCGGGCCAGCACCGGTGCCAGGACGTCCCGCGCGCCGGCGGCCGTCCCCGGGATGTCACGGGGGTCGACGGCGGCGACGGCCCGGTCCAGTGCCCGCAGGATCTCGTGGCGGCGCGGCAGCTCGGCGGGCAGCGCGCGCATCAAGCTGTGCAGGACATCGATGTCATGGATGAGCTGCCAGATGTTCTCGTCGCGTACGGCGAGATCCGCGCGGAGCAACTGGTGGAGAGGTTCGTCGCCGGCGGTCACCGGGTCGCCGAAGTGCGCCCCCGCCCCGGTGGCCGCGTCGATCAACGGATTGGCCGCCGCCTCCACGAGCAGCCGTACGGGCTCGCCGCCCCGCGCCTGCGCCGCGACGGTCACGGCCTGGTCGTGCGGGTACAGGCCCTGGAGCGGCGTGCCGTGCTCGTCGTGGACCAGCCCCTCGGCCCGGCCGCCGCCGAGGTCGATCACGGCCTCCACCCGGCGGCCCGCCCAGCGCTCGGGCACCTCGGCGGTGAAGCGGAACCAGCTGGTCGACCACGGGCCGCCGCCCCACCTCTCGCCGACGACGAACGGCGCGTACCCGGCACGGAGCGCCACGTCGACGGGCACCGGCTCGCCCGGGATGTGCCAGGCCCCGACCTCCATCGGGAGCCGCGCGGTGTACAGCGCGGGGCGCAGCCGATGATCGAGGAAATGGGCTGTTCGCGCCTCTCCGGACTTCCTTCGGTCATGCATGGGCGGCCCTTCCTGTCCTGCCGGTAACCGCCATGTAAAACCAAGAGTGTTATCAAGTCAACGCCTGTTCCGATTACTTCTGCATTCCTGGTGGTAGGGGCTTCGTGATTGAATTGTCAGCCGAATTCCCGCCCGTAAAGTTCCCCTCCTGGACATTAATTGGCCTGACGAATCGGGGAGTGAAGAACGGCAGGAAGGCCGCCGCCTTCCTGCCGTTCGTGTGGGGGGTGGGGGCGCTCGGGGCCCCGCGCCGGGGCTACGGCCGTACGGCCTCCGGCCTCGCGCGATCGCCGCGCACCGGCAGCCAGACGCCGTCGCGTGCCGCGTCGGGCAGTGTCAGCATCACGTCGAGAACATGGCGGGCGAGTTCGCCCGGCGCCCGCCCGTCGCTCCGGCAGCCGCCCGAGGCGCGCGACACCGGAAGCGGCTCCCACGTGCCACCGGCCCGGTGCAGTTCCACCGGCCCGTCGGAGCCGTCGGGGTCGGGCAGGGAGAGTGAGCCCTCGGTGCCGTGCACCTCGATGTGCGGCAGCCGCCCCTCGCGGTCGCCCGAGTTGATGACGAGCGTCGTCAGCGCGCCGCCCTCGTGTTCCAGGAGTCCGGTGACCTGGGTGTCCGCCCCTGCCTCGAAGCGTTCGCCGGCCCTCGGTGGGGGCGGGGTCGCGGCGACCCAGCTGACCGGCCCGAGCAGATGGACGAGCGCGGAGATGTGATGAGGGCCGGTGTCGAAGAGCGGCCCGCCGCCGGGCCGGTCGTACAACTCGGAGGCGGGACAAGGGCGTTCCGGCCCGGGGGCGGTGATGAACGCGCAGGCGGCGACCGGGACGCCGATGAGCCCGTCGTCCACCGCCCGGCGCGCGGTCCGCACACCCGTACCCAGCACGGTGTCGCCGACGACCGGGCCGCCCCTCGGGCCCGCGAGCCCGGAGCCGGGACCGGACGGCGCGTCCGACGGAGTGGCTGTCATGGTCGTTGCACGCTCCCGTCCGTGTTGCGCAGCAGGGCCCAGCGGTCGTGTTCCAGCGGCTCGGGCACCGGATGTCTGCGCGCCGCCGCCTCGTCGAAGTCGACACCGTGACCGGGGGCCTCGTGCGGGGACAGCGCGCCGTCGTGCGCGACGACCGTACCGGGGAAGACGTCGAGCACGGCGGGCTTGAACACGGCAGCTTCCTGCACGCCGAAGGCGTGGCTGCTGATGTTCATGGCGAGCGTGGCGGCCTGCGCGACGGGGCTGACGTCGGCGGGACCGTGCGGCGCGAGCCGTACGCCGCGCAACTCGCAGTAGGCGGCGAGCTTGCGGGCCGGGGTGAGGCCGCCCAGCGTCGGGACCCGGATCCGGGCGAAGTCGATGTCGGGTCCATCGAGCAGTGGCAGGAACTGGCCGACGTCGTGGAAGAGTTCACCCACGGCCAGTGGTACGGGGGAGGCGGCGCGCAGGGCCGCGAAGTGGCGCGCGTCCTCCGGGGCGAGCAGATCCTCCACGAAGTACAGCCCGGCGTCCTCGACCCGGCGCAGGAAGTCCCGCGCCTGCCGGGGGTCGAGCCGCTCGTGCGCGTCGTGCAGCAACTCGACCTCGTCGCCCACCCGTTCGCGTACGGCGGTCAGGACGCGCGGCACGGTCCGTACGTACGCGGCGGAGTCCCACGGCACCGAGCGGGTGCGCAGCGCGTGGGCGTCGGTGGCGGCCGTGGCGGCGGTGCCGTAGGTGTCGGAGCCGGGCACGGACGCCTGGACCCGGACATGGCGGTAGCCGCGCTCCCGCGCCGCCACGACCTTGTCTGCGATCTCGTCGGCGCCGGCGCCGCTGACATGGGTGTAGGCCTCGGCGTGGGTACGGACCCGGCCGCCGAACAGCGAGTACAGCGGTGCGCCGAGGCGCTTGGCCTTGAGGTCCCACAGGGCGACGTCGATCCCGCCGAGCGCGTTGCCGGTCACCGAACCGCCCCTCCAGTAGGCGCTGTTGAGGAGCAGCCGGTGGATGTCGTCGATGTCGTCGGGATCGCGCCCGATCAGCATCGGGGCCAGATAGTCGTCCAGCACGGACCGTACGGCGAGGGTGCGCTGCGGGTCGCTGGCGCAGCCGAGACCGTAGAGCCCCGGTTCGTTGGTCTCGACGCGGACGACGAGGTGGGGGCAGCCGTGCGGGGCGGTGAGGAAGGTGGAGACGGCCGTGATGCGGATCTTCGCACCGCGTTCCTCGACCCAGGGAGCGGGGGCGAGGATGTCGGAGCGGGCATCAGGCTGAGCCATTCGAACTCCAGCGTACAGATAGCAGGATGATGTACTGCTATCCGAACGTAGAGAGAGCGCTCTTAATTTGTCAATGACTCTACCAAATATGGGTCGAGCAGTCTTCAGTGCTGCCCGAGCCGTTTGAGGAGTGTCCCCAGCGCGTGCGCGGCCTCCGTGACGGCCCCGGCGATCTCCCGCACCCGGGCGTCGTCCATCCGGCTCTTGGGGGCGGAGCAGCTGATGGCGTCGCCGGCGCCGTGACCGGTGCCCAGCGCCACGGCCACACAGCGGATGTCCACGGAGTTCTCGCCGTCGTCCATCGCCCAGCCCTGGAGCCTGGCCTCGGCGAGCTGGCGGATCAGCTCGTCGGGGTCGGTCACGGTGTCGGGGGTGAGCCGGGCCAGCGGCCAGTCCAGCCGGCGCTGCACCTCGGCCGCGTCGTACTGCGACAGCATCGCCTTGCCGAGGGCCGTCGCGTGCGCCGGCAGTCGGCGGCCCACCGCCGAGTACATCCGCAGCGCGTGCCGTGACTCGCGTTTGGCCAGGTAGACGACGTCGGTCCCGTCCAGCCTGCCCAGGTGTACCGACTCGCCGGTCTCCTCGGCGAGCGCGTCCAGGACCGGCCCGGCGAGGCTCGCGACGTCGTCGCCCTCCAGATAGGCGGTGCCCGTCAGCAGGGCCTTGAGGCCGAGGCTGTAGCGGGTGCCCGAGGCGTCCAGGTCGACCCAGCGCCGCGCCTCCATCGTCCGCAGGATCGCGTGCAGGCTGCTTTTCGGCACCGCCATCGCGCTCGCCATCTCGGCGAGCGAGAGCCGGGCGCCCTCGGTGCCGAGCAGTTCGAGCACCTCCAGCACCCGCGCCGCCGACTTGACCTCATCGGGCTTACGCCCTCGCGCTGCCGCTGCCACCGATTCCACGGAACCTCCGCTCCCAGCACCGGCGCCCCTCGGCGAACCGGTCAGCACGATTCTCGACGTGCGTCTTGACGCTATATCACCGCAACCATAAGTTCAGTCACTCCAACGTCATTCGGTTATCTGAACGGTTGAATCCTAGGTAGGGGCCATGCGCATACCATTCGCGCGGAATGTCCGGCTCGTGGCTCTGGCCGCGACCACCGCGCTCACACTGACCACCCTCTCCGCCTGCGGCGGATCGTCCGACTCGGGCAGCGACTCCGACTCACTGGAGATGTGGACGTTCAAGCAGTCCCACGTCGGCGCCCTGCGCGCGGCGGCGGAGGAGTTCAAGAAGGAAACCGGCATCACGGTCACGATCGAGGCGTACACACCCGACGACGCCTACACCACCAAGGTGCAGAGCTCGGCCAAGACCGGCAACCTCCCCGACGTCCTCGAAGTCCACTCCGACGGTGAGGACTTCGTCCTCGGCGCGGCCGGTGTCGCCGCCGACCTCCAGGACCAGATCCCGGACTCCTGGAGCGGCCGTTTCCAGGAGGCGATCAAGGGCTCGGGCACCGTCACCGCGCAGAAGTTCAAGGAATCGCAGGCCAAGGACTCCACCTTCAAGGGGGTCGAGCAGGGCCAGCGGTTCAGCGTCCCCCTGAGCGCGGGCACCTTCGGCATCGTCTACGCCAACAAGCAGAAGCTGGCCGACGCCGGGATCACCAAGGCCCCCGCCACCTGGGAGGAGTTCCTCGCGGCGCTGGAGGCCACCCACCACAAGGACCCCAAGACCGGGGGCGTCAGCCTCGGCCTCAAGGTCAAGTCCACCGGACTCACCTGGGTCCTCCAGCCCATGGCCTACGCGCAGTTGGGCAAGGAGGCCTACAGCGACCTGTGGGGCAAGGACAAGGCGGGCGACTTCAGCTCGCCCAACGGCACCAAGGTCCTGTCCATGTACGACGAGATCACCCCGTACTGGATGCCCGGCAGCCAGACCCTCACCATCGACGAGGCCGACCAGGCCTTCGCCCAGGGCAAGTCGGCCTTCGCCGTCGGCGGCACCTTCACCCTCGCCTTCCTCCAGCAGAACGGCATGAAGGCCGACGACGTACTCGCCTTCGGGATGCCCGCCCCCAAGGACGGTGCCATCCCCCAGCGCGCGCTCGGCCCGATCGCGCTGACCGGACTGAGCCTCACGGCCACCAGCGAACAGCCCGAGAACGCCAAGAAGTGGATGGAGTTCCTCTCCGGCACCGACGTCGCGGCCAACTTCGCCAAGGAGTCGGCCGACCTGCCCGCCACCGAGCTGGGCGCCGACTCCGCCAAGGTCCTCGGCCCCGCCCTCACCTCGATGATGGAGAGCTTCCAGGGCACGCCCGAGACCACGTACGACCCGAGCCTCAACGACTTCCGCCCGCCGGGCTACGACCAGGACCGGGCCGGCGAGATCCTCGCCGACCTCACCCCGCTGGGGAAGGACAGCCCGACCGGGACCGGCGACAAGCTCAGCAAGCTCAACAGCAACTACTGGGCGACCCAGTGACCACAGCACCTCGAACCACCGCACACGGGGAGGCCGGGGGCGACGGCGCGAGCCGTACGCCCCCGGCCGGGGGACGCGCCGCCAAGTCCGGCCGCGCGTCCGGCGGGCGGCCACCACGCCGCCGGTTCGGGACCGAGGCCGTCACCGGCTATCTCTTCGTGGCCCCCGCCGTGGTCCTGTTCGCCGTCATGGGCCTCTACACCATCGGCTACGGCTTCCTGCTGAGCTTCGCGTCCTGGAACGGCTTCATGCCGCACTGGACCTGGGTCGGCCTGGACAACTACGCCGACCTCCTGTGGCGCAGCCCCATCTACGCGCCACGGGTGCGCAGCGCGGGACTGAACACGCTCTGGGTCATGATCTCCGTACCGCTGCTGACGGTCCTGGTGTCGTTTCCGCTGGCCATCCTGCTGGGCCAGGCCCGCCGGATGCAGTCCATCCTCCGGTCGGTCTTCTTCCTGCCGTACGTGACCAGCGGTATCGCCGTATTCTTCGCCTGGCAGTACATCCTCCAGCCGGACGGCGCCGTCAACCTGCTGCTCGACCAGCTCGGGCTCGGCTCGCTCCAGCAGCCGCAGGGCTGGCTCGGCAACCCCGACACCGCCCTGCCCACCATGATCGTGGTGACCGTGTGGGGCCATGTGCCCGTCGCGATGCTGCTGTATCTGACAGGTCTTCAGACCATCGACCGCAGCCTGCTGGAGGCCGCCGAACTCGACGGCGCCGGCTGGTGGCGTACCAACCTGTCCGTCGTCTGGCCGCTGCTGCGCCCGATCACGGCGATCGTCGTCCTGCTCAACCTGCGGGACTCGCTCCAGGGCTTCCAGACCTTCCTGGTGATGACGAACGGCGGCCCCGGCGACCACACCAACGTGCTCGGCCTGGAGGCGTACAGCCTCGCCTTCCTCAAACAGCTGCGGCCCACTCTCGGCCTCGCGAGCGCGCTCGGCTGGCTGCTGTTCGCCGCCGCCCTGGTACTGGCCCTGATCAATCTGCGAGCGCTGCGGAGCAAGACATGACGTCCATCCCCCTGGCCGGCCGCCCCGACAAGCGCACCCGCCGGATCCTCGCCCGTACCGTCGTCGGTCTGCTGCTCGCCGGATACGCGCTCATCAGCGTCTATCCGTTCCTCTGGATGATCTCCGCCGCGTTCAAGGACCAGCTGGAGGTGGTCAGCGGCGGTCATCTGATCCCGAAGAACCCCACCCTCGACACCCTGATCGACACCTGGAACAAGCTCCACTTCTTCGACTTCTTCCTCAACAGCCTGCTGGTGACGCTCTACACGGTGGTCCTCACCCTGGTCGTCTACGCGGCGGCCGGCTACGCCTTCGCCGTGCTGCGCTTCCCCGGACGCGCCTTCCTCTCACGGATGTTCGTCGCACTGCTCTTCGTGCCCGGCGTGACGGTGATGCTGCCGATCGTGCTGCTGGAGAACGAGATGGGCATCCTCGGGACGCACTGGGGACTGGTGCTGCCGTTCGTCAACGGCGGCGCCCCGCTGTCGATCCTGCTGATGACCGGCGCGTTCAACGCCATACCGGCCGAACTGCGCGACTCCGCGCGGGTCGACGGCGCGGGCGAGTTCCGGATCTTCCTCAACATCTATCTGCCCCTGGCCCAACCCGCCCTGATCACGGTCGCGTTGCTCACCGCGATCCCGACCTGGAACGAGTATCTGCTCACCCGTGTCTCACTCAACGACCAGTCGACCTTCACGCTCCCGCTCGGCCTCCAGACCCTCGCGGCCGAGAACGTCCCCCACTACAACAACCTGATGGCCGGAGCCCTCATCGTGGTCATCCCCGTCGTCCTGCTCTTCGTCTGTCTCCAGCGCTACTTCGTCAACGGCCTCGTCGGGGCGGTGAAGGGCTGATGCGCGTCCTGGTCACCGGCGCCGCCGGACACATCGGCGGCCATGTCATCGACGACCTGCTGGCCCACGGCCACCGGATCGTCGCCACCGACCTCGTCCCCCTCGACGACCCGCGCCTCGACCGCGTCCACACCGGCGATCTCAGCGATCCCGCACTGGTGCGCGACGCCATGGCGGGCGCCGAGGCCGTCGTCCATCTGGGCGCCATCCCGCACCCCAACTCCCCTGACGACAGCGCCCTGTTCGCCGCCAACTGCCTGACCGCGCACCGGGTCCTGGACGAGGCGGGCCGTACCGGCGTACGCCGCGTCGTCGCCGCCTCCAGCCTGGCCGCGGTGGGACTCGCCTGGTCGCCCCGGCCGCAGTCGCCGCGCTACGTACCCGTGGACGAGGAACACCCCACGCTCGTCCAGGATCCGTACGGCCTCTCCAAAGTCGTGCTGGAGGAGACGGCCCGCGCCACACACCGGCGCCACGGCACCGACATCGTCTGCATGCGGTTCCCGTTCACCGGCACGGGCGAGCGGCTGGCCGCCCAACTCGCCGCCGTACGCGACGATCCGGGCGGGCACCGGATGGACCTGTGGGGGTGGCTCGACACGAGGGACGCCGCCAGGGCCGTCCGGTACGCGCTCACCGCCGAGCTGACGGGCTGTCATGTCCTCAATGTGGCCGCGGACGACACGTCGTCACCCGTGCCGACGGCCCAACTCCTCGAAGAACACCACCCGGGCGTGCCGTACTTCACCGAACTGACCGGCCACACCTCGCTGTTCGACACCTCCGCCTGCGCGCGGCTGCTGGGCTTCGCGCCGAAGCACTCCAGGAGCGCGCCGGACACGGCGGACCGGACGGACGAGGACACCGGCGAGGAGGCCGACGCCGTAAGGGAGACGTGATCACACGGGGCGGCCACGGGGGCGGGACTCCGGCGCGGGGTACGGCTCCGCCGCCCCGTACCCCACCGATCCGCGCCGCCGGGACGTGGGGCTAGGCTCGGGCGTGCCGCCCGCCCACGGCGGAGAATTCGGAGAACGCGCACCATGGACACCACCCCGCGCCCCGCTCCCGGTCAGCTCACCTACCGGGACGCCGCCGCAGCAGACGTCAAGCAGCTCGTCGCGCTCATCGAGTCCGCCTACCGCGGCGAGAGCGCCCGCGCGACGTGGACCTCCGAGGCCGATCTGCTGGAAGGCCAGCGCACCGACGAGCAGGGCGTGCTCGATGTGATCGAGGCCGACGGCAGCCGGCTCCTGATGGTCGAGTCGGACGGCGAGCTGGTCGCCTGCTGCCAGCTGGAACACCGCGGCCCCGCCGCGTACTTCGGCATGTTCGCCGTCGACCCCGGGGCACAGGGCGGCGGCCTCGGCAAGCGCGTCATCGCCGAGGCCGAGCGCCTCGCCCGCGCCGAGTGGGGCGTCGGCGAGATGCACATGACCGTGATCGTCCAGCGCGCGGACCTGATCGCCTGGTACGAGCGCCGCGGCTACCGCCGTACGGGACAGCTCACGCCCTTCCCGTACGGCGACGAGCGCTTCGGCATCCCGCAGCGCGACGACCTGGCGTTCGAGCTGCTGGTCAAGCCGCTGGACCAGGCCGGCTGACACCCTCGGCCGGCCGCGCCCCTTCCTCCTGACGAGGGCGGTGGGGGCCCGTCCGGGCGGCACGCAGCGACGCGAGCAGCTGGAGCCGTTCGGCGTCCGGTGAGCCGGGCTCGGCGGTGTAGACGAACATGACCGGGCCGGGACTGCCGGGGAGCGGGTAGGTGCCCCACTCGACGGTGATCTCCCCGACCTGCGGATGCCGGAACAGCTTCGTCCCCTGCACCGTCTCCCGCACCTCGTGCCGGGCCCAGAGCCGGCGGAAGTCCGCGCTGCGGATGCTGAGTTCGCCGATGAGCGTGCTGGCACGCGGATGTGTCGGGTCGGTGACGACCGAGGTGCGCAGCATGCCGATGTACTGGAGCGCGGTGGCCTCCCAGTCGGGGCAGCGCATCCGGGTCTCGGGATCGTGGAACAGCGAGGTGAGCATGTTCCGGTGCTCCGGCGGCTGCTGGTTCGGATCGCCGAACAGCTCTTCGGCGAGCGTGTTCCACGCGAGCAGGTCGAGATGCCGGCCGAGCACCACCGCTGGCGTGTTCATGGAGGCCAGCAGCTGTTGGGTGCCCTTCGGCACACGTTCGGGGGTGCGGCGTCTGCGGACACGCTGCGGCCGGCGCGCCGCCTGGGCGAGGGCGAAGAGGTGCCGGCGTTCGTCGTCGTCGAGGTTCAGCGCGGTGGCGAGGTCGTCGAGGACGTTGTCCGAGGGGCGTACCTCACGGCCCTGCTCCATGCGCTGGTAGTAGTCGGTGCTCAGCCCGGCCAGCAGCGCGATCTCCTCGCGTCTGAGTCCGGTGACCTTGCGCCGGGGGCCCGGCTCCAGCCCGACGTCCTCGGGGCGCAGCAGGCCGCGCCGGGCGCGCAGGAAGTCACCGAGCTCACGGGCGAACGAGTGATCGGGGGCCATATGGACAGTCTGCGGGTCCCGCATGGCCCGAAGGTAGGTCTGTCACTCCTAGGGAGAGGAGTACGACCGGGGATCGCCGGTCCCTTCCTACCGTTGTCGCCGAGCAGCCGTGCACACCACTCCTCATCCCGTGCACGCCCTTTTCCCAGGAGCGTCGGCCATGACCGAATGGACTGAACGTGACATCCCCGACCAGAGCGGTCGGGTCGCCGTCGTGACCGGCGGCAACTCCGGACTGGGCCTTGTCACCGCGACCGAACTCGCCCGGGGCGGGGCGCACGTCGTGATGGCCGTACGCAACACCGTCGCGGGAGAGCGGGCGGTGGCGGACATCCGGCGGTCCTTGCCGAACGCCGCGATCGAGGCACGGCAACTCGACCTCGCCTCGCTTCAGTCCGTACGCGCCTTCGCCAAGGGCATGGGTGACGACTTCCCGGCGATCGACATCCTGGTCAACAACGCCGGTGTACTTCACCTGGGTTCACCCCGCACCACCGAGGACGGGTTCGAGGCCCACTTCGGTGTCAACATGCTGGGCCACTTCGCGCTCACCGGCCTGCTGCTCGGCACCCTCGGCCCGGCGGCCGGCACGCGCGTGGTCAGCATCAGCTCCACCGCCCACCGGGGCGCCCATCTCGACTTCGACGATCTGATGTCGCGCGGTGACTTCAAACCCCGCCGCGCGTACGCCCGTTCCAAGCTGGCGTGCACCCTGTACGGCTTCGAACTCCACCGCCGATTGGAGAGGGACGGCTCACCCGTCGCCAGCGTCGTCGCCCATCCCGGGATCTGCCGCACCAACCTCAGCCCTCGGGCGTTCGAGGAGGCGGACCCGGTCTCGCGGGCCATCGACCGGGCGACACAGCTGATGTTCGCGCCGGTGCAAGCGGGCGCGCGGTCGCAACTGCACGCTGCGACCGCGCCCGGTGTACGCGGCGGCCAGTTCTACGGCCCCTCGGGCTTCAAGGAGTTCCGCGGCCCGGTCGCCCTGACGCGGCCCAATCCGGAGGCGGCCGATCCCGCGTACGGGAAGAAGCTGTGGACCGCCGCCGAGGCTCTGACCGGCGTCAGCTACCTATGACCGCCGGGACGCCGGACCTGTGTGCCAGCCCCCCCGGCACGGCCGAGAGGTCCGGTGTCCCGGCTCCATCCCGCTGTCCCGGCCCCGCCCGCCACGCGGGCAGGCCAGACCGGTCAGGGCTGCCGCGCCGGTCGGGTCGGCCGGGCCCGCTCAGGCCGTGAAGCGGCCGGTGCGGCGGATCTCCGGGAAGTCGGTGGTCGCGCCCTCCAGGCCCAGCGCCCGGACCAGCCGCAACTGGTCCGGGGTGTTCACCACCCACCCGATGACCCCGAGCCCCGCCGCGTGCGCGCGCTCGACGACCTCCAGCGTCAGACGCCGGATGTTCAGCGCGAGCGAGTCCGCGCCGACCGCGACCGCCCGGTCCACGATGTCGCCGCCCCAGCGGCTGGCGATCAGCACCGTCCGTACGCCGGGCACCAGGGCGGAGATCTCGGCGACGGCCTCGTCGTGGAACGAGGACACCTCCACCCGCCCCACCAGCTTCCGCCGGTGCATGACCTCGGCCAGCGCGCGCGCCGCCGCCACATCCTTGATCTCCGCCTGGAGCGGCGCGCCCACCGCGTCCAGGACCTCCTCGAAGACCGGCACGCGCTCGCCCGCTCCCGCGTCCAGCTCCCGCAGCTCGGCGAGGGTCCGGTCGGCGATCGGGCCCGTCCCGTCCGTCGTGCGGTCCAGCTCGGCGTCGTGCATGACGACGAGGGCGCCGTCCTTGCTCAGATGAAGGTCGAGTTCGATGGCGTCCATACCGGCCCGCTCGGCGTGCAGGAAGGAGCGCAGGGTGTTCTCGGGTTCGACACCCATCACTCCACGATGACCGATGGTGAGGAAAGTCAAGGCTGACTCGCTTCCGTCGTCGGCGGCTCCCGCGCGGCGCTGGCGCCCCGCGCGGCACGGCGGCAGCCTAACGGCCACCACCCGGGTCTGGACCCGTGTCGTACCCGTACAGGCCGGGGCCTGTCGTCCACAGCGTGTACGGCAGGAAAAACGCCCGTAAACCCAAAGCGAGGCAGGATAATTTGTCTTAGTCCCTCTTGTACGGGAGAATCGGAGACCGATACGGTGCTTTGACGCCAGCTTCTCCCGTGGAGGACGTGACATGACGGAAATTCTTGTGCAGGACCGACCTGGAGGGCGCGCGGCCGACGACCAGAAGGTGGTCGAGCACCCCGCGTGGACCGAGCTCAAGAACGCCGTCGAGGAGATCCGTCCCTGGCAGTCCAAGGACGGCTCCATAGATTTCGACTCCGAGGACGTGCCCGCGCGCACCTTCGCCGAGGTCACGCTGGACCGGGTGATCGCCGCCGTCGAGCAGCTGTCACCCCTGCTTCCGCACGACGCCGCCTACCACGCGGCGCTCGTCTCGGACCTCCGTAAATGGGCCGACAGCGCCTTCGACGTACCCGACTTCCTGGACTCGCTGCTGGCCTTCCGGCCCGCGGCCGACCGCGTGGACCGGCTCCAGCACCTGGTCGTCTTCCCCATGTACACGCAGAACGGCAACCCGGACCGCAACCTCGAAGCGGTCGTCCTGCGCATGGTCTGGCCCGAGTGGCTCGCCGAGCTGGAGCGCACCCGCTACGACAACCCGCTGTTCTGCGGCATCACCTTCGAGGACTTCACCTCCGGTTACGACACCAACTCCGCGGTCCTCTTCCCCGAGACGATCGCCGTCCGGCAGGCCCCCGAGCGCTTCAGCTGGGGCGGTATCTTCTGCGACCGCGAGGCCGCCCGCTTCCGCCGGGTCACCGAGGCCGCCGTCGGCATTCTTGGCGTCGAACTCCCCGACGACATCAGCGAGATGGTCCGCGACCAGGACCGCTGCCAGCAGGCGTTCGTGCTCTGGGACATGATCCACGACCGCACCCACAGCCATGGCGACCTGCCGTTCGACCCCTTCATGATCAAGCAGCGGCAGCCGTTCTGGATGTACGGCCTGGAGGAGCTGCGCTGCGACCTCACCGCCTTCCGGGAGGCCGTGAAGCTGGACGCCGACGGCGTCACGCAGGGCCGCGACGTCCAGTACGCGGTGCTCTTCGACCGGATGTTCCGCTTCCCCGTCACCGGCGCCCGTGAGCGCAACTACGACGGCCTCGGCGGCCAGCTCCTCTTCTCGTACCTCCACAAGCACGACGTCGTGCGCTGGACCGACAACACCCTTCGCATCGACTGGGACCGCGCCCCGCAGGTCACCCAGCAGCTGCTCGGCGAGATCGAGGACCTCTACCGGGCCGGCATCGACCGCCCGAAACTGGTCCACTGGTTCGCCGCCTACGACCTCGTCTCCACCTATCTGGCCCCGCACCCCGGATCGCGCTGGGCCAAGGGCCCGGACGCCCTCGACCTGGATCAGCCGCCGCGCAAGCTCGTGGACGACGTGCTTCCGGACGAGTTTCCGCTCAGCATGTTCTACGAGGCACTGGCCAAGAAGCTCAAGAAGGTGATCGCCTCGACCCGGGGCATCACCGCGACGAGCCCGGAGCAGCAGGCCGCGTGAGCGCGCGCACCGGCGCGCACACGCACGGCACGTACGACACGCACACGCACGGCACGTACGACACGCACACGCACGGCACGTACGACACGCACGACAGGCACGACACGCATCAGACGCACGACACGGACGAAGCGGGGGACACCGGGATGACGGAGAAGACGACCATGAGCACAGGCACCGGAGCGGGCGGCGCACTGGACGGGGCCGTTGTCGCGGTCGCCGGAGCGGGCGGCCCCGCCGGGCGGGCCACCCTGCTGCGCCTGGCCTCGGCCGGTGCGACGGTCGTCGCCGCCGACGCGGACGCGGCGAGCCTCACCGAGGCCGTCGACGCCACGCGCCGCGCCCACCCGGGCGCCACCGTCACCGGTGAGACCGTCGACCTTCTCGACCTGAGCGCCACCCGCGCGTGGGCGGCCAAGACCGAGAAGGGCGCGGGCCGGGTCGACGGCCTCGTCCACCTGGTGGGCGGCTGGCGGGGCGGCAAGACCTTCGCCGACACCGACCTCGCCGACTGGGACCTGCTGGAGAAGCTGCTGATCCGCACCGTCCAGAGCACCTCCCTCGCCTTCCACGAGGCTCTGCTGCGCGGCGACCGGGGCCGTTACGTGCTGGTCAGCGCCGCCGGCGCGAGCAAGCCCACGGCGGGCAACGCCGCCTACGCCGCGGCCAAGGCGGCTGCCGAGGCCTGGACGCTGGCCCTGGGCGACGACTTCCGCAAGGCCGGGGGCGACGAGGGGCCGCGCGCGGCGGCTGCGATCCTGGTCATCAAGGCACTGGTGCACGACGCCATGCGCGCCGAGCGCCCGAATGCGAAGTTCGCGGGCTTCACGGACGCCGGAGAGCTGGCCGACGCCATCGCCGGAGTCTGGGACCGGCCCGCCGGTGAAGTGAACGGAAAGCGTCTGTGGCTGACCCCCGAGTCATGAGGTCCCGTACGACGGCCGCGCGAGCGCACCACGACCCCGCCACGCGCGGCTTCGCCAGCGACAACTACGCGGGCGCGCACCCCGAGGTGCTGGCCGCGCTCGCCGTCGCCAACGGCGGCCACCAGGTCGCGTACGGCGAGGACGAGTACACCGACCACCTCCAGCGCGTCATGCACGGCCACTTCGGGCCCACCGCGAAGGCATTCCCGGTCTTCAACGGCACCGGGGCGAACGTCGTCGCGCTCCAGGCGATGACCGACCGCTGGGGCGCCGTGATCAGCGCCGAGACCGCGCACATCAACGTGGACGAGGGCGGGGCGCCCGAGAAGGTCGGCGGCATCAAACTGCTGAGCGTGCCGACCCCGGACGGCAAACTCACGCCGGAGCTGGTCGACCGGCAGGCCTGGGGCTACGAGGACGAGCACCGCGCCATGCCGCAGGTCGTGTCGATCACCCAGAACACCGAACTGGGCACCGTCTACACCCCGGACGAGATCCGCGCGCTCTGCGAGCACGCCCACGAGCGGGGCATGAAGGTCCATCTCGACGGGGCCCGGATATCCAACGCCGCGGCCTCGCTCGACGTACCGATGCGCACCTTCACCAACACCGTGGGCGTGGACGTGCTGAGCTACGGCGCCACGAAGAACGGCGCGATCTTCGGTGAGGCCGTCGTCGTGATCGACCCGGACGCGGTCCGCGCGATGAAGCGGCTGCGCAAACTGTCGATGCAGCTCAGCTCCAAGATGCGCTTCGTCTCCGTGCAGTTGGAGGCGCTGCTGGCGGGCGACCTGTGGCTGCGCAACGCGCGGCACAGCAACGCCATGGCGCAGCGGCTCGCCGACGGGGTACGCGCGGTCGACGGCGTCGAGATCCTGCACCCCGTCCAGGCCAACGCCGTCTTCGCGCGACTGCCGCACGACGTGAGCGTGCGTCTGCAGAAGCGGTTCCGCTTCTACTTCTGGGACGAGGCGGCCGGCGACGTGCGCTGGATGTGCGCCTTCGACACCACCGAGGACGACGTCGACGCGTTCGTCCAGGCGCTCAAGGAAGAAATGGCCAGATAACGCCCCGGTACTGGCGGTGCATTACAGTGGACCTCTCGGTGTGCTGTGATGCACCGCTTCCGTACGTCCCGAGGCAAGGCAGACGATGACCCTGACACTCGCCGTGTCGGACGAGGTGCGCACCCTCGTCCCCGGCTTCACCCCGCTCGCCGTCGAGGCCCACGGGCTGGTGAACGGCCCCAGCGACGAGGCCGGTTCGGCGCTGCTCGACGAAGCGGCCCGGCGGCTCGCCGCCCGTCTCGACGGGCGCGCCCCGCACGAGGACCCGCACATGGCCGCCTGGCGCGCGGCGTACACGGCCTTCGGCAGCAAGCCGTCGCGTACCCGAAACTCCGCCGAGGCGCTGGCCAGGCGCGCGCTCGCCGACGGCGGTCTGCCCCGGATCAATCTGCTGGTCGACCTCTACAACGCGATCAGCGTGGCCTATCTGATCCCCGTCGGCGGCGAGGACACCGACCGCGTCACGGGCACCATGCGGCTCGTACGGGCCACCGGCGACGAGCCGTTCCACACCGCCGCGGGCGGCGAGAGCGCCGTCGAGCACCCGGACGCGGGCGAGGTCGTGTGGCGTGACGACGAAGGCGTCACCTGCCGGCGCTGGAACTGGCGCCAGGGCGTACGCACCCGGCTCACCGAGGAGTCGGTGAACGCCGTCTTCCTGCTGGAGAGCCTGCCGCCGATGACCGGCACGGAACTCGACGCGGCGGGCACCGAACTCGCCGAGCGGCTGGAGAAGTTGAGCCCCGGGGCGCGCATCACCGTACGCCCCGCCCTTTGACCGTACGCGTCAACGGACCGGCGGTGACGCGTCGTGCCGTCGTCCGCCGGGGCCGCGCGGCTCAGCGGGCCTCGCGGACCTCGGCCGGCGTCGGAGCCGTACCACCCAGGTGCGCCGGTACCCACCAGGTGTCGTTCGCGTCCTTGGGTCGTACCGGATAGGCGCGCTGCGCGGCTTCGAGCAGTTCCTGCACCCGCTCGCGCAGCCGCCGGGTGATCGCGCCCGCGTACTGGTCGGCCGGGGCCTCCATGGGCTCACCGACGCGCATCGTCACCGGGATGTGGCTGCGCCGGAAGTTGCGCGGGCGGCCCTTGGTCCACAGCCGCTGCGTGCCCCACAACGCCATCGGGATCAGCGGCACCCCGGCCTCCTGAGCCAGGCGCGCCGCGCCCGACTTGAAGGACTTGAGCGTGAAGGACTGCGAGATGGTCGCCTCGGGGAACACCCCGATGATCTCGCCGGCGCGCAGCGAGTCCAGCGCGTGCGAGTAGGCGGTCTCGCCCTTGTCGCGGTCCACCGGGATGTGCTTCATGCCGCGCATCAGCGGCCCCGAGACCTTGTGCCGGAAGACGGAGTCCTTCGCCATGAAGCGGACGAGACGCTTCTGGGGGAGCGCGGTGAGCCCGGTGAAGATGAAGTCCAGATAGCTGATGTGGTTGCTGACGAGCACGGCACCGCCGGTACGCGGGATGTTCTCGGAGCCCTGAGTCTCGATCTTGAGGTCCAGCGCCTTGAACATCGTGCGGGCGGCGCCGACGACCGGCCGGTAGACGAGCTCTGCCATCTGGAGGAGACCCTTCTGTTCCCGGGGAGGGTTCTCCCGACGGAAGTTACGCAGCCGTAGGTTTTCGGCATTGGGCAGATCGTGCCCCAAACGACGCCTTGTGGCCAGTCCTGCCGACGGCGCGGAGCGAGATTCTCATCACGTCATTCCCGGGTGATCAGGGCGTTTGCCGCAGCTCAGCGCCGCGCGCCGGTCGTTCGGCGCAGCAGGAGGTACATCTCGCAGCCGAGGCAGTAGCCGAACGCGGCGTTGAGGAACGCGGCGGCCAGCGCGCACGCCGTCGCGGCGAGAGCGAGCCACGTGGGCCCCCACAGATGGCCGGCCAGGCCGACCACCGCGAAGACCAGGCCGACCGCCTGCGCGAAACGCGGCGGCTCGGGGGACTCGAACTCCGTGGGCGGTCCTATCCGGGGCCGTACGACGGTGCGGAACAGCCATCCGTACGGAGAGCGCCCGGCACCGGCCAGCGCGCCCACCGCGAAGACGAGGGCCTGCCAGCCGAGGAGCGCGCCGCTGCCGGTGACCAGGACGGCGGCCAGGACGGCGGTGGTGACGGCGGCGCCGAAGCGGGGGCCTCTGACATCAATGTTCATGGGGCCAGCATCGCCCAGGCCGGCCGGACGACGGCCGCGGAATATTTTGCGGTCGTGTGAACGCTGCACCGGGGATGACGACGACAGGACTCGTGGTGTGTGTGGCGGTGCTCGCGGCGGCGAGCCTCTTCGGTGTGCTGCACCGCCGCGTGAACGGGAGGCTCAGGGTGCGCGGGCGCGACGGTGAAAGGCGGCTCGGCGCGGCCGAGTTGGGCGTGGAGTTGGGGGAGCGGGCGACGCTCGTCCAGTTCTCCAGCGCGTTCTGCCAGCCCTGCCGCGCCACCAGGCGCACGCTCGCCGAGGTGACCGGCATGGTCGACGGCGTGGCCCATGTGGAGCTCGACGCCGAGGAGCGTCTGGAGCTGGTGCGCGAGCTGGGCATTCTCAAGACGCCCACGGTGCTCGTCCTCGACGCCGCGGGCCGGATCGTCCGCAGGGCGGCCGGGGCACCGCGCAAGGCCGATGTGATCGCCGCACTGGGTGTGGCCGTCTCCGGCGCGACACCCGGCAGTTGAGGGCACCCGGCCGGGAGTTCCCGGCCGTCGGGCCGACGGGGCGTTGGGAACGTCACAGTTCACGGTGGTTGCCCAGCGGGCACGAGATCGATGTACTGGCGAGTAATATTATGGTCGGTGCGCGGGTCGACCTGACCGGAAAACCCCCCGTCAGGCGCCTATGCTGCGAGCAACAAGGCAGCAGCCCAGAAATGACGACGCAGTAGGAGAGCCGGCGTGAGCTTGAGGATCGTTGTCTGTGTGAAGTACGTGCCCGACGCCTCGGGTGACCGGCATTTCGCCGATGACCTGACGCTGGACCGTGACGATGTGGACGGTCTGCTGTCGGAGCTGGACGAGTACGCGGTCGAGCAGGCGCTACAGATCGCGGGGGACTACGACGGTGACGGTGACGCGGAGGTCACCGTTCTGACCGTCGGCCCCGAGGACGCGAAGGACGCGCTGCGCAAGGCGCTGTCGATGGGCGCGGACAAGGCGGTCCACGTCGAGGACGACGATCTGCACGGCACGGACGCGCTGGGCACCTCGCTGGTCCTGGCGAAGGCCGTCGAGAAGACCGGCTACGACCTGGTGATCTGCGGCATGGCCTCCACCGACGGCACGATGGGCGTCCTGCCCGCGATGCTCTCGGAGCGCCTGGGCGTCCCGCAGGTGACGCTGCTGTCCGAGGTGTCGGTCGAGGGCGGCACCGTCAAGGGCCGTCGCGACGGCGACGCGGCGACCGAGCAGCTCGAAGCGTCCCTGCCGGCCGTCGTCTCGGTGACGGACCAGTCGGGCGAGGCCCGCTACCCCTCGTTCAAGGGGATCATGGCGGCGAAGAAGAAGCCGGTGGAGTCCCTGGACCTGGGGGACCTGGACATCGAGGCCGGCGACGTCGGTCTCGAAGGCGCGTGGACGCTCGTCGAGTCGGCCACGGAGCGCCCGGCCCGTACGGCGGGCACGATCGTCAACGACGAGGGCAAGGGCGGCGACCAGCTGGCCGAGTATCTCGTCAGCCAGAAGTTCATCTGACGGGTGCGGCCCACCGCCCCCGAAGCCGGTCCCGGTTCCTTCACGCACTCGCATTCGCAGGAGAACACATCCCATGGCTGAAGTCCTCGTCTACGTCGATCATCTGGACGGTGCCGTCCGCAAGCCCACCCTGGAGCTGCTGACGCTGGCCCGCCGCCTCGGCGACCCGGTCGCCGTCGCGCTGGGCGCGGGCGCCGCGGACACCGCCGCCACGCTGGCGGAGCACGGCGCGGTGAAGGTGCTGACCGCCGACGCCCCCGAGTTCGCCGACTACCTCGTCGTCCCGAAGGTCGACGCCCTCCAGGCCGCGTACGACGCCGTCTCGCCGGTCGCCGTACTGGTCCCGTCGTCCGCCGAGGGCAAGGAGATCGCCGCCCGCCTCGCGGTGCGCATCGGCTCCGGTCTGATCACCGACGCGATCGACCTGACGGCCGACGCCAAGGGCCCGGTGGCGACGCAGTCGGTGTTCGCCGCCGCGTACACCACCAACTCCCGTATCACCCAGGGCACTCCGGTCATCACCGTCAAGCCCAACTCGGCACCCGTCGAGCCGGCCGCGGTCGCGGGCTCCGTCGAGGAACTGGCGGTCACCTTCGGGTCCGCGGCCACCGGCACCAAGGTCGTCGCCCGCACCCCGCGCGAGTCGACCGGGCGCCCGGAGCTGACCGAGGCCGCGATCGTCGTCTCGGGCGGACGCGGCGTCAACGGCGCCGAGAACTTCGCGATCATCGAGGCGCTCGCCGACTCCCTCGGCGCGGCCGTGGGCGCCTCGCGCGCCGCCGTCGACGCCGGCTGGTACCCGCACTCCAACCAGGTCGGCCAGACCGGCAAGTCGGTCTCCCCGCAGCTGTACATCGCCTCCGGCATCTCCGGCGCGATCCAGCACCGGGCGGGCATGCAGACCTCGAAGACGATCGTCGCGGTCAACAAGGACGCCGAGGCGCCCATCTTCGACCTCGTGGACTACGGCATCGTCGGCGACCTCTTCCAGGTCGTCCCGCAGCTCACCGAGGCCATCAAGGCGCGCAAGGGCTGAGCCGGCGACAACTCGCAGGGGCCGCGCGGCAGTACACGCCGCGCGGCCCCTGCGTGCTTGCGCGCTCGCTTCCCGGTGCGCTTCGGGCGACCATTGACGGAGCCGTGATCACACGATTAACTTCACCATGCGGATGGCGTATTCCATATAGTGGAAAGTGGAGGCGTGGAAATGGGGCAGGGGCAGCAGGAGAAGGTGGCGACGAGCCTCGCTGACGAGGTCGGGGCGGACATCAGTGGCTCGCTCGCGCCGATCGACGCGGAACTCGCCCGCCGGTACCCGGGAGACCCCGGCACCCGCCAGCCCGTCCACACCGTCTACGTCCCCGCCGATGCCTTCGACGCGGGCACCGTCCGCTCCTGGGGCGACCAGGCACTCGCCGCCCTCGACGAACACGCCCCCGACGCCGCCTCCCTGGCGCGTGCCCTCGGCCTCTCCGAGGCGCTGGCCGGCCCGGTGTACGAGCGGGTGCGGGCCAAGCTGGAGCGCGAGCCCGTCGAAGATCTGCGCGTCGACTTCGAGGACGGCTACGGCGCGCACTCCGACGAGGAGGAGGACATCGCCGCCGCGCGGGCCGCGCGTCTGGTCCACGAGGCGTACGCCGACGGCACCGCCGCCCCGTACACGGGCATCCGGATGAAGTGCCTGGAGGCCCCCGTACGGGACCGGGCCATCCGGACCCTCGACATCTTCCTCAGCGGACTCATGGAGGCGGGCGGCCTCCCCGAAGGGCTCGTCCTCACCCTGCCGAAGGTCACCTATCCCGAACAGGTCACCGCGATGGTGCGCCTGGCCGAGGAGTTCGAGAAGGCGCGCGGCCTGGCGCACGGCAGGATCGGCTTCGAGATCCAGATCGAGACCAGCCAGTCCATCCTCGCCGCCGACGGCACCGCCACCGTGGCCCGGATGATCGGCGCGGCCGACGGCCGCGCCACCGGACTGCACTACGGCACCTTCGACTACAGCGCCTGTGTCGGCGTCAGCGCCGCCTACCAGTCCAGCGACCACCCGGCCGCGGACCACGCCAAGGCCGTCATGCAGGTCGCCGCCGCCGGCACCGGCGTACGCGTCTCGGACGGCTCGACCAACGTCCTGCCCGTCGGCCCCACCAGCCAGGTCCACGAGGCGTGGCGGCTGCACTACGGGCTCACCCGCCGCGCCCTGGCCCGCGCCTACTACCAGGGCTGGGACATGCATCCCGGCCATCTGCCCACGCGCTACGCGGCCGTCTACACCTTCTACCGCGAGGGACTTGAGCCCGCCGCCGCGCGACTCGCGGCGTACGTGGCGAAGTCCGGCGGCGACGTGATGGACGAGCCCGCCACCGCCAAGGCGCTCAGCGGCCATCTGCTGCGCGGACTCGACTGCGGGGCGCTGGACGCCGACGAGGTCACCAGGCTCACCGGACTCACCCGCGCCGACCTGGAGGGCTTCGCGGCCCCGCGCCGCGCGGCGCTCACGGTCGCGGCGCCGTAGCCCGGCGACGACCGGCGGCGACGACCGGCCGCCGCCGGGCCTACCGGTCCGCCGGCGGCGGCAGTTCGCCCGAGCCGCGCGCGATCAGCCGGGTCGGCAGCACCACCTGGCTGGGCGCGTCGGCCGCCCCGTCCAGCCGGCGGAACAGCCGCTCCGCCGCCGTACGCCCCAGGGTGGCCGCGTCCTGCGCGATGACCGTGACGCCGGGATCCAGCAGGTCCGCCAACTCGATGTCATCGAAGCCGACGAGGGCGACGGGCCGGTCGTGCGCGGCCAGTGCCCGTACGACCGTCACGGTCACCCGGTTGTTGCCGGTGAGGATCGCCGTGACCGGCTCCGGGGCACCGAGCATCGTGACGACGGCCTCGTGGACCCGCTCGGGCTCGGTCGTACCCAGCGAAACCCAGGAGTCGTCCACCGGCAGACCGGCCTCGGCCATCGCCGCGCGATAGCCGCCGAGGCGCTCCACCGCCGTATGGATCCGGGGCTGGTCACCGATGAACCCGATCCGCCGGTGGCCGTGCGCGACGAGATGCGCGGTGCCGCCCCGCGCGCCGCCGAAGCTGTCGGACAGGACGGCGTCCGCGTCGATCTGCCCGGCCGGGCGGTCGACGAAGACCGTCGCGACCCCGGCCTTGATCTCCGGTTCCAGATAGCGGTGGTCGTGACCGGCGGGAATGATGATCAGGCCGTCCACCCGGCGCGCGCACAGCGCGAGCACCAACTCCTGTTCACGGTCCGGGTCCTCGGCGCTCGACCCGTTGATCAGCAGCGCGCCGTGGGCACGCGCGACCTCTTCGATCGCGCGGTTCAGCGGACCGTAGAACGGGTCGGCGAGGTCTTCGAGCACCAGACCGATGCTGGCGGTACGGCCCTTGCGCAGGACCCGCGCCGAGTCGTTGCGGCGGAAGCCCAGCGCGTCGATGGCCTCCTGCACGCGCCGCTCGGTGTCCGGCGTGACGCCAGGCTCCGCGTTGACGACTCGGGACACCGTCTTGAGCCCGACACCGGCACGCGCTGCCACGTCTTTCATGGTGGGCCGATTACCGTAGCGGGGCTCATGGTGACGGGTGGTGTCGGCCACAGTGCGCTGTCCTGTCGTCGTTCGGTGGTTGTTCGGTTGTCATGCGAGGCTGTGGCGTTGAGCATAGGCCCTGGACAACGTTGTCAGGTGAATGGAGACTGTTCCACGAACCCGCAGGTCCTACGCGCGTCCGCGCCAACCCCCGCCCGCGGGGTCCTCTCGTCCACTGGAGATCCGACACTGATGCATACCGACCTCGTAGCCGCTCTCGACATCGGCGGCACCAAGATCGCCGGCGCGTTGGTGGACGGCGGCGGGAGGATACTCGTACGGGCCCGTCGGCCGACCCCGGCGACCGAGGACGGCGAGTCGGTGATGCGCGCGGTCACGGAGGTCTTCGAGGAGCTGGGCGCGTCGCCGCTGTGGGCGGGCGCGACGGCCGTCGGTATCGGCAGCGCGGGCCCCGTGGACGCGGCGGCCGGCACCGTCAGCCCGGTGAACGTTCCCGGCTGGCGCGGGTTCCCGCTGGTGGAGCGGGTCAGGCTGGCCACCGGCGGACTGCCGGTGACGCTCGTGGGCGACGGCGTCGCCATAACGGCTGCCGAACACTGGCAGGGCGCGGCGCGCGGCTACGACAACGCGCTGTGCATGGTGGTCTCCACCGGCGTCGGCGGCGGACTGGTTCTCGGCGGCAAGCTGCACCCCGGACCGTCGGGGAACGCCGGCCACATCGGGCACATCAGCGTGGATCTCGACGGCGATCTCTGCCCGTGCGGCGGACGCGGCTGCGTCGAGCGCATCGCCAGCGGCCCCAACATCGCCCGCCGGGCGCTGGAGGGCGGCTGGCGCCCCGGCCCGGACGGTGACACCTCGGCCGCGGCCGTCGCCGCCGCAGCCCGCGCCGGCGACGTGGTCGCCATCGCCTCGTTCGAGCGCGCCGCGCAGGCGCTGGCCGCGGGGATCGCCGCGACGGCCACGCTCGTGGAGATCGGGATCGCGGTCGTCGGCGGGGGAGTGGCGAACGCGGGCGACGTCCTCTTCGTGCCGCTGCGCCGCGCGCTGCGCGAGTACGCGACGCTGTCGTTCGTCCGGAACCTCACCGTGGCACCGGCGTCGACGGGGACGAACGCGGGTCTGGTGGGCGCGGCGGCGGCGGCCACGCTGGGGCGCGGGCCGGCCGCCGCGGCCCACGACAACCCGGCGCTGACCGCTCCGACCAGCCTGTGACGGCCCACCACCGGCCGTGACTCGCTCTGCCCGAAGGGGATATGACGCGCCGTCATATCCCCTTCGGCGTATCCGACTTCACCCGTGTGTCTTTGCGCGCGTTTGCGGTGAAGGCTGTTCGGCTCTGTTGGGTGAGAGCCGGTAACGGTTGTTCGGTTTCCCGTCAGAACCCTTGACGGCTCCCTCTCAGGGGAGTGAGATCCCAACCCTCGCGTTCGGTTGTGTTGGGTCGCACCCCTGAGGAGGGGGACATGTCTCAGTCTCCGTTCAACGGTTCGGCGGTACCGGCGAGTCTGTCCGGCCACCGGATCTCCCGGCGAAATCTTCTGCGTGGTGCGGCGGCCGGGGCGGGTGCGATCGCACTGCCGTCGCTGCTCGCCGCGTGCGGCGGCGGCCCCGGCGGTGACGGAAAGACCGTCACGATGGGCTCGAACGCCTCGGACCCGGTTCCCAAGAAGGCGTTCGCCCAGGCCTTCGCGGCGTACGAGAAACAGTCCGAGGAGAAGCGGACCGTCGACGTCAACACCGTCGACCACAACAGCTTCCAGGAGAACATCAGCCGGTATCTCCAGAGCAAGCCGGACGACGTCTTCATGTGGTTCGCCGGCTTCCGGATGCAGTTCTTCGCCGAGAAGGGGCTGCTGCACGACATCAGCGACCTCTGGGGCGACTACACCGGCTTCTCCGCCGCGCTCAAGGCCCAGTCGACCGGCTCCGACGGCAAGCAGTACCTCACGCCGTACTACTACTATCCGTGGGCGGTCTTCCACCGGAAGAGCGTCTTCGCGAAGTACGGGTACGAGGCGCCGCGCACCCTGGACGAGTATCTGGCGCTCGCCAGGCGGATGAAGAAGGACAAGCTGACCCCGATCGCGTTCGGCGACAAGGACGGCTGGCCCGCGATGGGCACCTTCGACTACCTCAACATGCGCACCAACGGCTACGAGTTCCACAAGTCGCTGATGGCCGGTGAGGAAGCCTGGACCGACCGGCGCGTCAAGGACGTCTTCGACACCTGGCGCGGCATGCTCCCGTACTGCCAGCAGGGCGCCAACGGCCGTACCTGGCAGGAGGCGGCGTCCTCCCTCCAGAAGGGCGAGAGCGGGATGGCCGTCTTCGGACTCCCGCACCCCGGCCAGCAGTTCGCCGAGGACGAGCAGGACGACATCGACTTCT
This sequence comes from Streptomyces niveus, assembly GCF_001723055.1. Lineage (GTDB taxonomy): Bacteria > Actinomycetota > Actinomycetes > Streptomycetales > Streptomycetaceae > Streptomyces > Streptomyces niveus. The sequence continues at coordinate 57,820 of NZ_MDCR01000040.1, read as the reverse complement.
TCGCCTTCCCCGAGATCGACCCGGCGCACGGCCAGGACGCGGTCGAGGCGCCCATCGACGGATTCCTGCTGGCGAAGAACTCCAAGAGCCTGAAGAACGACAGCACGATGGAGAGCGCCAGGGACCTGCTGTCCTGGCTGGCCACCGGCAAGGCCGAGGACGTCTATCTGGCGGGCGACCCCAACAACGTCGCGGTCAGCGAGGACGCCGACACCGCCGCGTACACGCCTCTTCAGAAGAAGGCGGTGGACCTGATCGCGGGCTCGAAGCAGATATCGCAGTTCATGGACCGCGACACGCGGCCCGACTTCGCCTCGACGGTGATGATCCAGGCCATCCAGAGCTTCATCAACGAACCGGACGACATCGACGGACTGGTCAACGGGATCGAACGGCAGAAGAAGACACTCTTCGCCTCCGACGCCGGCAGCTGATCCGTGTCCCTCCTCACGACACGCCGCACCCGGCGGCGCGGCCCGCGGCGTTTCTCCGCACGGGACCGCGCCGTCCTCGGGGTGCTGCTGGGCATCCCCCTGCTGCTCGATCTCGTCATCGTGTGGGGCCCCACCCTCGCCTCGGTCGCGCTGTCCTTCACCGGCTGGGACGGCATCAGCGACATCGAGTGGGTGGGCACGGAGAATTACGCGAACCTGTTCACCAACTACCCGCAGTTCTGGCCCGCCGTCCGGCACAACCTGCTGTGGCTGGGCTTCCTCGGTCTCGTCGCCACCCCGTTCGGGCTGCTGCTCGCCGTACTCATCGACCGCGGGGTGCGCTTCGGCCGCTTCTACCAGTCGACGATCTACCTGCCCGTCGTGCTCTCGCTCGCCGTCGTCGGCTTCATCGCCCAACTCGTCTTCTCCCGCGACCAGGGCGCGCTCAACGCGATCCTCGGCGACACGGAGAGCCCCACCGACTGGCTCGGCGATCCGGACCTCAACATCTGGATGGTGCTGCTGGCCGCGGCCTGGCGGCACACCGGCTATGTGATGATCCTCTATCTGGCGGGCCTCAAGGCCGTCGACGCCTCTCTCAAGGAGGCGGCGGCCATCGACGGGGCAAGCGAGACTCAGACATTCTTCCGCGTCGTCCTTCCCACCCTGCGCCCGGTGAACGTCATCGTCGGCGTCATCACGGTGATCGAGGGCCTGCGCGCCTTCGACATCGTCTACGCCGTCAACAAGGGCAGGAACGGCCTCGAACTGCTCTCGGTGCTCGTCACGGACAACATCATCGGAGAGGCGAGCCGTATCGGCTTCGGATCGGCGATCGCCGTCGTCCTGCTCGTCGTCTCGATGGGCTTCGTCGTGACCTATCTGGTCCAGGAGATCCGAGGGGAGAAGAACCGATGAGCAGCCACGCCGACACCGTCGCGCCCCCGTCCGCGCCCGCCCGCCGACGCCGCGTCACCCCCGGCCGTCTCGGCGTGCACGCCTTCCTGATGGGGGTCTCGCTCGCGTTCCTCGCGCCGCTGCTGCTGGCCGTGTACGCCTCCCTCAGGCCGTACGACGAGACCGCCGAGCGTGGCTACTTCTCGCTGCCCGACACGCTCTCCTTCGACTACTACCGGCAGGCGTTCACCGATTCCGGGATGACGAAGTACTTCGTCAACACCCTGCTCATCGCCGTACCCGGTGTGCTGCTCGCGCTCTTCCTCGCCTCGTTCGTCGCCTTCGCCGTGGCGCGGCTGAGGATGCGCGGATCGATCGTGCTGCTGATGCTGTTCACGGCGGGCAACCTGCTGCCGCAACAGGTCATCATCACGCCGCTGTACGTACTGTTCAACCGCATCCCGCTGCCGTACTGGATGTCCGACTCGATGACGCTGTACGACTCGTACTGGGCCGTCGTCGCCGTCCAGGTCGGCTTCCAGATGGGCTTCTGCGTCTTCGTCCTGGCCAATTTCATGCGCACGCTGCCCATCGAGATCCTGGAGGCGGCGATCGTCGACGGCGCGAGCGTCTGGGCGCAGTACTGGCGGATCACCCTGCCGCTGTGCCGGCCGGCTCTCGCGGCCCTCGGCACACTCCAGTTCACCTGGATGTACAACGACTTCCTGTGGGCGCTGGTCTTCATCTCCGACGGCGACAAACTGCCCGTGACCTCGGCCCTCAACAATCTGCGGGGGCAGTTCTTCACCGACTACAACCTGCTGGCCGCGGGCTCCGTCATCGTGGCCCTGCCGACGATCATCGTGTTCCTGCTGCTCCAGCGGCACTTCATCGCCGGCCTCACCCTGGGATCCAGCAAGGGCTGAGCGCCGTGCTTCGTCAGGAGGCCTGTTCTCTGGACTGCCGCGGCACCACCACCAGGAAGACGTCCGACTCCAGATCCATCACCACCTCGGCGGGGGTGCCCTCCCTGCGCCGCGCCCGTGCGAACTCCTCGGCGCGCCAGCTTCCGCGCGGGTCCCCGGCGGGAAATCTCTCCAGTACGTCCCGGTGCATCGCGTACCCCCTCGTCCCGTCCCGCTCCCGATATCCCGCTCCAACGACCCTCTGTCCGGAAGTGTTACGGCTCCGGCTGAAAACGCCCCATGGGACAGGACGCGCCACCGCCTCCGTAAGAGGTGGCGAACAGGCCACGGACCGGCAACAGCGGGGTGTCGACGGGGCAGCCGGAATCGGCCACGTGTTTCCACTGCCGGGTGTTGCGGGCAATCCACATGGGGCTACGGAAGAGGGGGAAACCGTGATCGTCTGGATTAACGGTGTGACCCAGAAAGTCGCTGGTCAGCGGCTTATCTGCTGAACTCCGCCGTGAGAATCTAGCTCTAGTTAGCGTTAGTTGGCTTTAGTTAGCCCTCATGGGCAAGGTCTTTCTCCCATTCGTCTCCCATGGGGGCAAGGGCCCCGCGCTAACGGACACTGTTGGCGAATATGGGGGGGCAAGCATGCCGTTGGCCTTCGTGACCGTTGGGGTCGTGAAGGCCAACGTTGTGTTTGGAAGGAGGGCGCCGATGTCATTGCGCGCTGGGAAGATCGACGGGCTGTCGGCGAGTACGGGCCCGGGGCCCGGTTTGCCGACCCTGTTAGTAGCGACGGGCGGCGTTGGTGACCCGGCCGGCCGCCGGGTCGGGGTCGAAGGTTCCGGCGAGGGTGAGCCCGGCCATCGCCCTGGCCGTCGCGGCCTGCCGGGCCGGCTACTCGATCTACTTCACCAGCCTCGACGACATGGTCCGCAACCTCAAAACCGCCGAGGCAGCCGGACGGCTGAGCAACAAGCTCGGCACCTACCGACGGCCGAGCGTCCTCGTGGTCGACGAAGTCGGCTACCAACCCCTGGAGCGAGCGGAGGCGAACCTGGTCTTCCAGGTGATCTCCAAGCGCTACGAAAAGGGCTCGATCATCCTCACCTCGAACAAGACCTTCAGCGAGTGGGGCCAAGTCTTCGGCGAGGAAGTCCTCGCCACCGCAATCCTCGACCGCCTTCTCCACCACTGCGATGTCGTCCCCATCAACGGCCCCAGCTACCGGCTGAAGAACCGTCTCAAGGCCATCGAGCGGGAGACCGAAGTCGCCTGACACCTCTGCACGTTCAAGCGTACGCAGCTATGCACTTCAACTCGTACGCCGACAGCAGGCCGCCGAGCACGGTGAGGGCGTCCCCGCAGTCCGCACCGCGGGGCACATGCTGCCCGGCCTGGTCCTGGACCTCGACGCCATGCTGATCACCTGCCACTCCGAGAAACAGCAGGCCGCACCCACCTACAAGGGCGGCTTCGGCTTCCATCCGCTGCTGTGCTTCCTGGCCAATACCGGCGAGGCACTGTCGGGCCGGCTGCGGCCCGGGAACGCCGGCGCCAACACCGCGAGCGACCACGTCACGGTGCTTGACCAGGCACTCGCCCAGATCCCCGATACCCACCGGCACGGCACCAGCATCCTCGTCCGCGCCGACAGCGCCGGATCAGCAAAAACCTTCCTCGGCCACATTCGAGACCTGCGCAAACGAGGAATCCGTACCTTCTTCTCGGTCGGATACGCCGTCACCGAGCCGGTCCGCCGCGCCATCCGGGCCATGCTCGACCGCCTGTGGCATCCCGCCCTGGACCAGGACGGGACACTGCGAGACGGCGCCGACGTCGCCGAGCTGACCGGGATGGTCGACCTGGACGGCTACCCGAGCGGCACCCGCATCATCGTGCGCCGGGAGAGGCCGCACCCCGGAGCCCAGCTGTCCCTGTTCGGCCAGGACGAGGGCCTGCGACATCAGGTGTTCCTCACCGACACCTCATATCCCGGTGGTGGGTCTGCCCAGTTCCTGGCGGTCCGTCACCGCGGCCATGCATGCGTCAGCTCGCCACCGAACTGCCCGCCGCTGTCCTCGCCCGCACTCTCGGCATCGACATCACCGTCGCCGTGAAGTGGCAGCGAGCCGCTGCCGGAGACTGGGCGGCATACGCAGCCGAGATCAGCCGCCGGAAGAAGGATTCATGAAGGCATCGCTCACGGTCGCACAGTTCCCCATCACCTGGGACATCAAGCGGAATGTGGAGTGGATCTCCGAGATCTTGGCCGAAGCCCGGCCCGACGACATCGTCGTCCTGCCCGAGGGCGCACTGTCAGGCTACGGGTCTGACCTCTCCGTCCTTGGCGACCTCGACACTCTGGCCCTGGCGCACGCCACAGACCGTGTCGCCGACCTGGCGCAGCGGAAAGCGGTCCATCTTTTCTGCGGCACGTTGCTCTTTGATCAGGGAGTCTGGAGCAACGCCGCCGTCTGCTTTTCACCCAACGGCGCGAGGTTGATCTACCGGAAGATCAACCTGGCGATGAACGAACGCGGCCGACTGGAAGCGGGGACCGACCTCTCCACCCTTGCCATCCCGATGGCCGGCGGGCATGTCAGCCTCGGTGTCCAGATCTGCCGGGAGATCCGCTTCCCCGAGCAATGGCAGCACCTTGCCAGCAGCGGAGCACAAGCGTTCATTTATCTCACCCACGCCGCAAATACAGCCGAGCCAGCTGGGGTATGGAGAAGCCACCTCATCAGCCGCGCAGCGGAGAACCAGCGGTTCGTCCTTGCGGCGAACGTTGCGGACCCTCACCAGCACTGCCCCAGCATGATCATCTCGCCGCGAGGAGAGGTCCTGGCCGAGGTGACCTCCGGCGACACCGCCGTCATCAGATCCACCATCGATCTTGACCAGTCCGGTAATTGGTACCTCGGCCAGCGGCGGCAAGACCTGCTGAGGCTGTCCTACGAAGGACAGGGCAGATCAATGTAAACGGTGCAAAACACGGCTGCCCACAGGCAGGCATTCGGAGGGTTCCAATACCCGAGCCCACCATTACACCTGCAGCCGGACGTGCACAAGGCCGTCCTCGGGGCCTGGGAGCGTATGGAAACCCCGCTCACGATCGCCGCATAAACGTTCTTTCGCCCCTGTCCTGTTGGCAGGGGCGGAGCCGGTTGCGTGCCGAATGCGGTTGTGATCACGAGTTCGGGTCGGTCGGCTGTTCCTGGGGGAGCACCCAGCGGCCGTCAGCGTCGAACGGCCACGGGTAGGCGTAGGCATCGACCTTTGCAAGCTCGCGAAGAACCTCCCGCCTGGCCGGGGGATTTGGCGGAGTAACAAGCGCGTGGGGCAGCGGGTCGAGCCGTGCGGCATACGCCTCCGCCCACTGCAGCCATTCCGCCTCGCCGGCCGGAAGCGGAGCGTTGCCGGTTCGAGCGCGGGCTGCCTGGCAGAAGGCGCGGATCTCGGCAGCCTGATTCCACGCACTCATCTGTTCGGCGAGTACCTTCGCGCGCTGCTGATCGATCTGCTGCTCACGTGCCTGTGCGATAGCCGCGTACCATCGGCGCCGCCGCTCGGCTTCGAGGAGTTTCTGCTCCCGGTCCCGGCGTTCGCCTTCAGCAGCGAGATGTTCGAGGTCCTGTAGGAGGTGTCCCAGGCGCGACTCCAGCGTCCAGCGGGCCCCGTCGCTGTGCGCATACGAGTGCTGGTACCAGCTCCTGGCGGGTGCACCGAGGGCGAGGCGTCCGTTGAACTCCTCGTCGTACTTGGGGAGCCGGATCCAGGGATTGCGCTCCTTTTGGCGTACCTCCTTCGGAGTCGGCTCGTGAGGGACTTTGGTCGTCCGTTCCGTGAGGACGAGGGGAAAGGCTCGGCCCCGGATCACGATCGCCAGTGTGTGTAGGGCCTCGCCGCGTTGGAGGTCGGTCTGAGGCTCAGCTGTGTAGCCGCGGTTCTCGGCTTCGGTCAGTAGCGCGTGCATGATCCGTAGGGCGCGGTCGGCAAGCGGACGCGACACATGCAATGGGATGGCCTCCGCTCTGCCGCGGGTGTCGACCGTGCCCTGGGAGCGGCCCATGGCTTTACGCGTCACACGGACGAGAGGGTGAGGCCGATCCAGAACTTCCGGCACGTCGATGCTCGGCACCGGAGGAGACTGCCTAGCCTTCTCGGCCTCTTCGTTGACCAAGGTGAAGACACAGTCGCCACGTTGGCGACCGTTCCACCGCACCTTGTGACCTCCCGGAACGTGCCCGTGGTGGAGTGCGTCGTAAAAGGCGGCCCGCCACCGTCCCCGGGTCCGAGGCGCCGGATCAGCAACCGTGATCGTCCCTGATGCCGACTGCAGACGGGAGACCAGTTCAGCCCCGCCGGCCGGGGCGAGCGCAGCTTGAGCACTGTCACCCGCCAGCCGCTCCTTCTCCGCCTGGACCTGCCGGGGATGCTTGCCGTGCTTGAGGTAGTAGCGGCCGTCCGCAGTCACCACGGCGACGTGACCACTGCCGCGCCAGGTCCTCTTAATCAGCCCTCGCTGCTCCAGCGCCCAGGCGACCTGTGTACGGCCGGGTGGAACGTGCACCGCATCGGAGACTGCCGCGAGCTCGCGCAGCAAGTCGGCCTGCGGCGCAGACACTGCGTACTTCACCACTCCGGCTCCACTCGAGGGTGCAGATGGGATTGTCAAGGTAGAGGGAAGGGAGGCGACGGAGGTGTGTTGGCCCCTCATACGGGTGGTGCCAAGGCTGAACTCGACCACGGCCGACGGCACCTGGTGTAAAGCCCTGCCGATCCTCCACAGGACAGATCTGCCCGGAATTTGCTGTTTGACATCGTCTTGGTGCCCTGCATCCGCAACCGAGACGCGCTGCTCAGGCGCGGCAGCGAACGACCGGTCGAGCAGGAGAGCAGGGGCCGAAGGCGACGCTCGTCTCTAGCGGAGTCATCTATGCTCGCGCCCAGTTGGTATGACCGGTTCGCTTCAGGGGGGAGAGCCGCATGGTCGATGAGATCAAGTACGAGTACAAGGTCGTGCAGACGGTTCGGGGCACCGACGGTTTGGTGATCTCGAAGATGCAGAAGGAGGGATGGGAGCTCGTGGAACAGCTCCCAGGCAGACTTCGCACCACCCTCAACTTCCGTCGGGCGAAGAGGCCACTTCCTTGGCGTCTGATCGGGGCGGGGGCTGCCGTCCTCGTGGTCTTGGCCGCCATCATCGGCACGGGCGTTGCGCTCGGCGACGGCGACGAGGAGAAGGGCGCGTCAGTCAGTTCGCCCGCCGCCAGTGAGAAGTCTTCCGCTACGCCGCCCGTAGACGAGCCGACCACCGCTGAGGTGATCACGGCGCAGAACAGTCCCGAGTTCGCCACGTTGTTGAAGGCGGATCCGTGTGGCGAAGCGAACGTGAACTTCGCCACCAAGCACGCGGGGCAGATGGTCGCCTTCGACGGGTCAGTCAGGCACATGGCGGCCCACGCGGATGACCAGACCCGCTACGACTTCCTTCTCGGCCCGGGCGACAAGGGGCCGCAGACGACGGATGGCCCGAACTTCAAGTACGAGGACGTCAACACCGGCAACCTCCACCTGACCGGCAGGGAGGTCCCTGCCACCATTGCAGTTGGCGACAAGTTCCGCTTCATCGCCGAGGTGATCGAGTTCAACACGGTCCAGTGCCTATTCCGCCTCGCCCCGGTCTCGACGGAGACCCGGTAGCCGAGATGCCCAGCCTTCCCATCGTGGATGAGCTTCCCGATGGAACGGCCCCCTGCTCCATCCATTCGAGAGTTTTGAACTTTCCCACCAGCTTGCCAGACGGCAGCGTCATCCTTGACTCATGCTCGCATCCAGCCCTACCCAGCGGCTCGCCGACCACGTTCGACATTCCCTTGGCAGCGGACCGTTTCTCCAGCCCGGCGGATGGATCCACATGGGGGCTGTCATCTGCGACGTCAGCTTCCAGCCTCGGTGCAACTACGAGAGGACTCTCCGACCGCGGCTCCTCCATCTGCAACTGAGCTGGGCTGATGCAAGAACAGTCCGCGGCTTCCAGCGCCGGCTCGTCACGGAAGACCTTGCCGTGGCCATGAAGTTCAACCACGCACAGAAGGTCGCGACGGCTCACGCCATCACCGACCTACTCGCTGCCGACGGGGTCGATACCCGCGAGGACCTTCACACCTGGCTCGATCATCAGGCCAATCGCGCCGCTCTGCGCACGGTGAAGGGAGTGGGGCCGAAGAGCATCGACTACATAGGCAATCTCGTCGGCCGTTCGCACATCGCCGTTGACGTACATGTGCGCGCCTTCGCCGTGGATGCTGGTGTTCCGGACCTCCCATACGACCAGTTGCGCGTCGTGTATGAGGAAGCCGCCGCGCTTCTCGGGCACGACAAAGGCGGGCTGGAGCATGCCGTTTGGCGGCATAAGTCGAAGGCCACGTAGCCATCCAGCGGGCCGGGTCGTTGTGGGTGCGGGTACTGCACGCTGATCGCTAGTCGATGATACGCGGCCGAGATCGCGGACCATGTCTCCGGTCTTCTCCTCCCACCAGCTAGCGAAGATCCTGCGGCGGCACCATCGAGGCCAGGCGGAACCGTCCTGTGGCCGGGGAAAATAACCGTGGTCCCGTGCATCGGGTCACCTGTTCGATTCGTTATGCAGGTGGAGTCGCGACCGACCTGCCCGTTCCCGGCATGCAAGGGCACCAGCGAGTAGTCGAGCCGGACGCCGTGGACGGGCGTTCAGTCGAGTGGACTGGACGCCCGTTCCGGTCATGGGGTCGGGGCGAATGCCAGCAGCGGAATCCGTGGGTCGTGCTCCGAGGCTCGACGTCGGTGTAAGGCTTGAACCACTCATCCCAGAGGTCGTCTTCGGAGAATCTGCTTCCAAGAAGGGTTGCGCCCTGTCGCTGACCTCGATCAACCCGCTTGGATGAGCGAGGAACTCCCAGTCATAGTCGAACCGAGAGGCGGGAAGAGTTTGGTACACCTCGAAAAGCCGTACGAGTTCGACGCCGAACTGGACCTGAAGGCGACCACGGCTCTCCAAGTCGCCCGTACGGCTCGAGGAGATGGATCAGAGACACCCGCAGGCATGCGGGGAGATACGGGCGGCGGACGTGAAGCTGGCCGAAGCGCGTGCCAACCTCTGACCGTCCCTCCCGCTGGGCGCGCACCGCATCGCCTTGCGTGCTCAGCTCTTGAGGGCGTGCTCGATCCGCTCGAAGTTCTCAGGGCTGAAGTTGCCCCGGCTGATCTGCACGCTTCGGTTTTGTTTCGGCGTCACCACATTCGGATACGACGCCAGCTCCGGCACGGCGATCTTCCAGGTGGTCGCGATGCGCCCGAGGACGATCACCGCGTCACGGGACATGGCGCGGCGCACCAGGTAGAAGGCGAAGGACTGGGAGGGCAGTGTGTACGGGATCGGCCGCCACGATTGCGAATGGTAGCCGTGGAACTGCACAGCAAGGATCTGCCGGGCGAGTTCGTCGTGACTGTGCCCTTCCTTCGTCAGGCCGTTCAGGGTCCGGGACCACCACCGGAGTCCTGGATGGTCCTTGTCGGGGTGCGTCAGGAAGTGGTTGGGGGTCCCGCCGGCGGTCGCGATGTGTTGCAGGGTTCGCTCGGTCACGCCGGGCCGGGCGTAGGCGGCCGGGTCTGCGTCGCTCACACCTGGGTTGGCCAGCAGCATGACCAGGGGCGCGTCGTGGAGGCCAATGAACGGTTCCGGCGGGAGTGTCAGGTTGAGCTGGTACGGCGCGTGCGAGGGGTGGACTTGGGTGCCGGCGAGGGCTTGCAAGTGCGGCAGGTCTTCGGGGACCGCGTACGGTGCGTTCCTGGTCGTGCGGGTCCACGGATTGAGCACCTGATCCCCCGCTATCCGCGTCGTCATGGCATGCAAGCCTACGAGCATCCTGCGAGCGGACCGTCACCGTGCCGACCAGCGATCGGTGCAGGGAGCCCTTCCCATCCTGATCAGGTGGCGAGTTCGAGGCCAACGACGGCACGGACAGCGGCTGTGATCCGGGTGGCGCTGCAGCGGAGTTTCCGCAGGAGCCGCAAGGCTTGAGGATGGCCATGGCGTGTTCACCGAGGCTGAAGATCTTGGCGTGATCGGATTGTGGCGTCGGCGCCAGCCGCGCAGGTGCTTGCCGCGCATCGGGACATGGATCGCACGACCGGCGCCCTGGTACGCCTTGTCGGCCCAACACTTAGCGTCGTCTGCGGCGAGGGCGGTCGTGCCAGCCCCGTCTGGCCCGCGTGGCCGGGATGGGCTATCGACCGTGACGCTCGTTTGACGCTCTGGGCGCACTCGCGCTGTGTAGGGAGCAAAGAAAGTGGTTCTGACCTGGTCTTTTCCGTGACTCGCTAAGGCCGACATCTTTCCGATGACGCACCATGTTGAGTGCGTGGCGATTCTTGAACCGGCCGCGAAGGGCTCCTGACCTGCCGGGACCAACCCCGCAGGCGCGGGAAGCGCCCCAGTTCGCACCGGTCGGGTTGTGCTGCGCGGGGCCAACCCCGCAGGCGCGGGGAGTAGCCAAGTCGTGCGTCTGGTCGGATCCGGACCCAGTCTCGCACACGCTGTGGGACGGCCGTTGGCGGCTTTGCGAGCGCCGCAAGAGGGCCGGCGACCCCGTTACGGAGTCGCGGCCCTCACCATCTCTTGGGCGTCACCGACGTTGGAGATGTGACCCTTGGATGCGGAACTAGCGCTCGATGACGGCCCCGTACCGGCGCCTGAGTTGATCGTTTCTGCGGTGAAAGTCTGCGTCCGTACGGGGGAGTGGGTACGGAGATCGGCTCGGCGGGCGGCGGGGAGCCGGTATCACTGCGGGTTGTGATCAAGAACTTGCTGCGCGGCCTCGCGCTCTCCGCCTCCGCTGTCGTCCTCGTTCCTCTTCTCTCCGCGACCCCGGCCCACGCCGAGGTGGTCATGCTCTCGGACGCTGTCGGGCAGCTGCCCGAAGCGGTGGAGAGCCGTGACGGCTACCAGCGCACGTCCTTCCGGCACTGGAACGTCGGCTTGGATCCGGCCGACGGGTGCAACACCCGCAACGAGGTCCTCCTCGCCGAGGCGCTGGACTCCCCCCAGGTCTCCGGGAGTTGCACCCTGTCAGGGGGGCGCTGGTTCAGCTATTACGACGAGCAGACGGTCACCGACGCGGCCAAGTTGGACATCGACCACATGGTCCCGCTGGCCGAGGCGTGGGATTCCGGTGCGTCCGCGTGGACCGCGCAGCGGCGTGAGGCGTACGCGAACGATCAGGGCGCGGAGGGCTCGCTGGTTGCGGTGACGGCGCGTACCAACCGGCAGAAGGCGGACAAGGACGTGACCGACTGGCTGCCGCCGGCCACCGGGCAGCAGTGCCGCTACGTAAGCGAATGGGTCGCCACCAAGCTCCGCTGGAATTTGAGCGTCGACAAGCGCGAACTCGACGCCCTGAAGATCTTCGCCGACGGGCCGTGCGAAACCACCGCCGTCGTCTACACCCCCGCACCGTAAGACGAGTCGAGGGGACCGGGCGGGGTTCCGGGGCGCCGGATGTCCGCATGCACGCGGGCACGGACCCCCGGCACCCCGGGCTCCCTTCGCACGGGGGTGATGCCGGACGTGGCCCACAACCGCTCCAGTACGGCCATCACGGCGCGCGCGGTCGCCTCGTCAGGGGCAGTGACGTCCAACACGACCAGGCCGGGCTCGGGAATCTGCATCGCATCGACAGGGTCCATGCCCTCCCCAACGCACCCCGCGTCCAAGCCGGTTCGCCCCTAGCGCCTGGACCACCCGTACGGGCGGCGCCGGCTCCCACACGCCGCCGACTTTGCCGCTCCGGCGCTGCTCGCGGTCGCGGGCGAGTCGCGCACCGCGGGTGTTGATGTGTCGTCACCCGGATTTCACGCACGCGGTCTACCCGCATAGAACGGAGGCCGTCACGATAGGGGCGCTCCTCGCGATGTCCGTCCCCAAGCCCCGGAGAACCCTCATGCGCATCACCGCCCGCCGTGGCGTACTCGCCACCGGTATCGCCGCCCTCACCACGGTCGCGACGCTCCTGAGCACCACCCCCGCCCAGGCAGCCCTGCCGACCCCGATCGCCGCGTCCACGGCCCGCTCGTACCTGTCGTCCCTGACGGTGACGCCGGAGCACTCGCGCACCGGCTACAACCGTGATCTGTTCCGCCACTGGATCACGATCAGCGGCACGTGCGACACCAGAGAGACGATCCTCAAGCGCGACGGCACGAACGTGGTCACGAACTCGTCCTGTTCGGCCACGAGCGGCAGCTGGTACTCGCCGTACGACGGCGCGACCTGGTCCGCCGCCTCCGACGTCGACATCGACCACCTCGTCCCGCTCGCCGAAGCCTGGGACTCCGGCGCCTACAACTGGTCCGCGTCGAAGCGCGAACAGTTCGCCAACGACCGGACCCGCCCCCAACTGTTGGCGGTCACCGACAACGTGAACCAGTCCAAGAGCGACCAGGACCCCGGCACCTGGTGGCCCTCGCGCACGGCCTACAAGTGCACCTACGCCCGCGCCTGGGTCCAGGTGAAGCACTACTACGGCCTCACCGTCGACTCCACGGAGAAGAGCGCCCTGTCCTCCGTCCTCAACGGCTGCTGACCGGGCCCGTCCGTTGCTACCCCGCCCGCCTGTGACGGAAGTTGCAGGCGGGCGGGGCCAGTTTCGGAAGCGGTTGCAGGGCGAGCGAGGCACACAGCCCGGCCTGGAGGAGAGTGCGGACTCTGGCCGTTCGCCCATGGGCTGTCCCGGGAGCTGATTGCCCCGCAGCCACCAGCGTCATTGACAATGGCCCTAACAAAAGAACGGCGTTCAGCGCTGGGATCAGAATGGGAACAAGACTCACGGAGAGAGTGTCACGTGCTGAATGAAGCAATGGCGGCCGAATGTGCCCGGCTCAATGACTATTTGTCTCGGCGTGAGGGGAACTTCATTGACGGCGTGTCATTCTTTGCCTCTGGGGAGCGGGATGTGCTTGAGGTTCGGCTTCTAGCGGAAGGGAACCTCCCTCCGGTCACTTTGCACTTGGAGAGTGTGCACTTGTTCTCGCTTCAGAAGCCGACCGATTTGGATGGGGCATTCGTCGACAGTCTGTCTGTCACTCACCTGCCCGCCGGAGATCATCCCTGGCCGGCAGACGCAGAAGATCTGCTGAAGAAGCATTCTGGACTACCCGATCTGTATCGGGTCCAGCTGGTGGGACCGTTCGGCCTGGACGCTGCTGGCGACATCCTGACGGTATCGATTGCCATCTAAAGGGCCGTCCCGTAACCGGGAGCGACCTTCCGATGAGGGGCGTCCGTGCTGGCTGCTGAGTGGCCGCCCGCGAACGAGGTGGTGCCGGACCGCTAATGTGCCAGCCCGGCACTGTCAGGTGCTGATTCCTCTCTCCGGTCAGGCGGGAGTGGCCCTCATCCGTTGGTTCTCCTGGGTGCTGCTCAGCGCGTCCAGGAACTCCACGGTGAGGCCGATGGGTATGCAGGAGATGTAGACGCGGGCCGCCGCCGTCCTCGCTGAGTTTGCCCTCGTACTCTCCGCCGGTCATCGCGTCGTCGTAGTTGTAGGTACCAGGCGAGGCGTCCTCCAGCGGGCCGTCGGCACCGTCGAACCGGGCGATCCCGGAGAGGGCATCGACTGCTTCGGCGATGACCGGGTTGGGAACGGTGTGCAGTTCGACGGTGGCCCTGATGTCATCGTCCACGCAGATCCGGCCCTCGCCGACCTCGTTGGGCCGACCGATAGTGAGGGTGACTGGGCAGCAGTACGCGGGAGTCTTGGAGTGTGGTCAAGCGGCGGGCTTTCGGAGGCGGTGGGCCGGGAAGCGTCTGAACGTGGCCCGTTCCGAGGACAGACCGCTCGCAACCGATGACCGTGGCAACACCTTGCTCGCGTTCACGTGGGAAGACGAGGCAACGCCGCCGGGAGATGCGCCACTGCCGGCGGCGCTCGTCGCCCTTTGGTGTGCGGGCCGGGTCCTCATGGTCTTCGATCGGTACCGTCAGTCCTGGGAACTTCCTGGCGGGTGTATCGAGCTGGGTGAATCGCCTCGTCAGGTAGCTCTGCATGAACTGTTTGAGGAGAGCGGGCAGGAGCCTGACGGACCGTTGCGGTTCGTCGGCTACGCAAATTTGTACTGGCACCCGACCAGCGAATCGAATACCTGGCTGTGTTCGCGGGTCACTGTGCCGAAGCGCGCGACTTTCAGGCCAACGAGGAGACCGCAGCCGTCCACTGGTGGGATCTCCTCGAAGCACTCCCAGGGCATGTTCAGCGCCTGGACGCCCATCTCGCCGAACTCACGCGCTCGCCCCACCCGGGCTGAGCGGCCGACGCTATCGGGTCCTGGAAAGTCAACAGGGAATACAGACCGCCTACTCGACGTGCTCGCCATAATCTGCGGCGGGTAGACGCCGGTGCGGATCAGGGTCCGCAGCCACCCGCCCACGTCCAGGCGGCGCGCGTCGTCCGGGCTGGCGGCCCGTACCCGTGCCGGGCCGGATCCGGTCGGGTCGAGCACCTGCTCGGCGCGGAGATCGGCCAGAGCCGCGTCGAGGCTCGATCGCGGGATTCCCACCTCCCTCTCCAGCGCGACCTTCGACAGGGTTGCTCCTGGTGGGTAGGCGGCGGGATCTGCCTTGATCATGGTTTTGATCCGCTCGGCGATGTCCGTCACCGTGGGGCACGGGGGATGGGTGGCGCGCAGGTCCTTGAGCATGTCGCGGACGGTGCCGATCAGCAGGAGCAGCGAGGCGTGATCACGTCCGGCGGCCAGCGCCTGTTCCACCGCTGTCCGGTACGTGGTCCACCGTGCTTGGTCGGACGGTGATCCCCCGGCCGCCCGGCGCCGCTCGTCCACAACCTCCACCAGTGCCGCGGTGTATTCCCGCAGATGGGGGGCAGTCCCGTACCGCCTCGCGCGCGCACTCGCCGTGCACCGGCGGCGTCTGCGTCCGCTCGCCCTCGGAGATCGCTCGCCCGCCGGCCGCGTGCATCAGGAACAGATGCCGTCCGTCACGCCGCTCGGTGGGACAGCCACAGACCTGGCACAGGAAGTGATTGACGCAGCGCCGTTGCCTCAGGGGGTCCACGCCGGGCATGTTCGGCCGCCCCTTCCCCAGCCCGCCGGACATCCGGATCCACAGCACGTCCCTGAACCGGTCGCCGGGGATCTCGTCCGCGTACCCGAGAGCAAGCCCACCGGGCCCCCGGCGGTGTACGAGCTTCCCCGGCAGCGGTTGCTCCCCGGACCAGGGCACGATGTACGGCACCCGTTTGCCGTTCCAGAAGAACTGCTTGGGCGTCCGGCCACCGGTAGCGGTCTCGGCCAAGGCCGTCATGAACGCACCTCCGCCGTACCCTCGCGACGGGCAGGTTGTTTCGTCATCGGTACCGGTGGCGCGACCGGCGCCGTCAGCTCGAACAGCGCCAGCTGATCGCTTTCGGCGAGGCGCAGGAGCCGGTTCGCGTACTCGCCCAGACCGGCCGCGTACGCGACCGCCTCCACCGGGACCGTGGGGACGTCTTTTGCCGCGAGCTCTTCGGCATCCGCCATCAGGTCCTTTGCCGCACGGCGTACGGGACTGGTCAGCGGCAGGCCGGCCCGGTGGTACTCCACTATCAGCACCAGCATGCCGATCGCGCCCCGAAGCCGGCGGACCACGTCACCGACGGAGTCGGGGTGAGGAGCTATCCCCGACTCCTGCCAGGACCGGGCGAGACGGATCGCCACCCGTACGTCCCCGGCGCTCAACTCGTCCGGCTCGTAGAGCACATGAGCGGGGTCCGCGCCATCCAGAACATCGAGCAGCACCTGGACCCCGTGCGCCAGGCGGACCGCGCGGACCTTCGGCGCCATCAGGCCCGGCGGCCCGTCGGCGTCCAGGTCCTTGAGGACGGCGGCCACCACCCGCTCACCCTCGTCCACACCGTTCTCCACCTCGCGGCTCAGCGGCCGGAGACAGCCGCGCAGCCGCAGCGCGTGATCGGAGAGGTCCTGCGAAGTCAGGTTCTTTGCACCGTCGCCGAGGAGCGTCTCAACCTGCTGACGGGCCAGGTCGACCATCACCCGTACGGCGTGCTCGGGCGTCGCGGCGGTCACCGTGGCGCCGGCGTCAACGGCGATGGCCGTCGTGGTGGGCGCGTCGTGTAAGGGCATGGGAACTCCCTGAGGTCGGTGAACGGGCGGGCGGGCACGAGCAGTCACCGGACGCGGGCGACCGCGGCGTAGATGGCGCTGTCCTCGTGCTCCGGTGGGTCCGTGTCCTTGAACCACTCGGGGGCTGTTACGAGGCCCGGTTCGACGAGGTCGAGCCCGTCGAGGAACCGCGCCACCTCGTCGCGAGGGCGCGGCCGGGTCGTGATGTCACCGTTCGCGTACGCCCGGTGATCTGCGCCTCCAGCTCCGGGTGGAAGTCGAAGGTGCCGTGCGAGAGCGTCAGGAAGCTGCCGGGCGCGAGCGCGTCGAGGAACGTACCGACGATGGCGTACGGATCCCGGGGGCCGTCGCCGTTCGGGATGAAGTGCATCAGCGCGATGAGGGAGAGGGCCACGGGCCGGTCGAAGTCCAGGTGCCGGCCCGCACGCCGGAGGATCGTCTTGGGCTCGTGCACGTCCGCGTCGATGTAGTGGGTCGCGCCCTCGGGCGTACTGAGCATCAGCGCCTCGGCGTGCCGCAGCACGATCGGGTCGTTGTCGACGTAGACGATCCCGGCTCGCGGGTTGATCCCTTGGACGATCTGGTGGAGGTTCGGCTCGGTCGGGATGCCCGTGCCGATGTCGAGGAACTGCTCGACGCCCTGCTGCGCCAGCCACGCGGACGCGCGGCGCATGAAGGCACGGTTCTGCCGGGCGCTGCGCTTGGCCAGCTCGGGCAGTTGCTCACCGAGGGCCCGGTCGACCTCGTAGTGGTCCTTGCCACCCAGGAGCCAGTCGTAGACCCGCGCCGGGTGCGGCTTGCTTGTATCCACCTGCCGGTTGGGCGTGCCGGATGACATGGGTGACTCCTCGGGCGCGGGCCTCAGGTGATCAAGAAGCGGAAGACGTGATGTGCGATGCCCGTGCGGCGAAAGCGACAACAGGGGCGCTGCGTCATGGGGGAAGGCTGCCGTCTCGGTACCGGACATCGCCATGTCACGGCCGTGCCATCAGGCAGGAATTCAAATGCCTGCCGGAATGCGCGATATGGCCGAGCGGTCACGGAATGGCAAGGGTGCTTCGGGGACATCCGGTCAAGCGAGCAGGTGATCGCCTGCTTCGGGCGTGTCATCACCGGTCATCACCGTGCCGCCTCTGTATGAGCGTCCTCAACTCGTGTTTCCATGAAGAGGTATGACTTGGTGTTAGGCGCGTACGGAAGGCCTGGGGGTACGGCGTGGCAGAACGGACACTGTTCGGAGAAATCACCTCCGAGCAAGGGACCCCTTACGCGTCGTTCGACCAGATGTACTCGAACGCGGCCGATCAGTTGGGTCTCGGGCCGGCGAGCGTCGGCGAGCGGCAGTTCCGGCGGTGGAAGACGCACGGGGTGCTCTCCAATCCGGGTTATCCGGCTCGGCCAGTGCTGGAGTACCTGTTTCCGGGATACACGGTCGAGGAACTGTTGAAGCCGCCGAATCTGAGGGCGCGCCAACAACCGATAGGCGAGGGTGAGCTAGACATGACAGCGCGCGATGCTGCGGAGCACGCCGAGGAGAATGCCTCCCGGGTGCTGCCGGATATGAGCCTCGATCAGCTGGAGTCCGATGTCCGTCGACTGGCGGGCCAATATCAGGGCACGCCTCCCTCCGATGTTTTCCGGGAGGGGCGTCGGCTGCTGGAACTGGCGCAGGACAAGTTGGAGCGCACTCAGAGGCTGCGGCAGCAGGCGCGCCTCTACCACGCCGCAGGTTGCACCGCCGCTCTGCTCTCAGCCGTCGCTTTCGACCTCGGCTCGACAGCCAACTCCGCTACGTTCGCCCGTACCGCCGTCATCTACGGAGAGAACATTGAGCACGGGGCTCTCCAGGCATACGCGTACGGAGTGCTCGCCTATCTCGCGAACTGGGAAGGCGCACCAGGCGAGGCCATTCGCCACATCGAGAAGGCGAAAGGGCTCACGGGGCTCGGTGCCACGGCCACTACCAGGCTGGCCGTCATCGAAGGACGGGCCCACGCGCATCGCGGCGATCACAAGAGCGTCGAGACGGTGATCCAGAGGTCGCTCGACGTGGACTCCCCGGAACGAGACGACGTCCACGACGACATCGGCGGCGAGTTCGCGTTTCCTCAGGACCGAGTCGCGATGAGCAACGCCACGAGCTACCTCCTCGCCGGAAATGCGGCCGGCGGTGAACAGGCGGCTCAGCAGGCGCTCCGCCTTCTCGCCGGTATGCCGCTCGCCGAGCGGTCTTCCCTCACCTCGGCACAGGCGCAGGTCGATCTCGCGCGTGCGCTGATTCTCCGGGGAGAACTGGACGGTGCGGCGGAAGCCCTCACTCCGGCACTGGACCTGCCCAAGGAGCGCATGGCGGCGGGGCTGCTGGAGCGTCTGGCCGCGGCCAGACGCGAGCTTTCGCACCCGGGCCTGGCCCATGCCCGTCAGGCGGTCGAGCTGGCGGAGCGCATCGCCGATTCCGTCAGCCTGCCGGCAGCCAGAGCATCCGGTGGGCTCGTCGCGATCGAGTCCTGATTCATACCTCCAGAGCCGACAGTATGCGAGCTTCTTTCGTAGGGGCGATTCCGTGTTCGGCGCGACGCGGATGGGCGACCGGCCGTGCGCCGGTCTGGAGCCACTCCCAGGTCGCGGCGACGGTCTCGGCAAGGGGGCGGCAGACGAATCCGGCAGCACTTGCCCGCTGCGACTCGATCCTCCACGTACCCGCGTTCGTGCGCCACAGCGGCAACTCGGTCCACTGCTCGACCTGGTGCTCGACCAGTACCTCATCCGGTGCCCACCGCAGCGTTCCCCTGCGGCCGGTCACGTCGAGGCAGGCGTTCAGGAAACCGCCCATCGTCTCCCGGCCGATCGGCGCGACGATGTTGTACGCGCCGCCGGCCGACGCCGACGCCTGGCCGAGCGCGAACGCCGCCACGTCCCGGACGTCCACCGGCTGAATGCTCGCCGCCGGGTCCCCTGGCGCCAGCACGTTGCCACCGCGTGCCGCACGGTCCAACCACCACGGCAAACGCCCGACATACTCTCCGGGCCCCAGAATCACCCCCGGCCTCAGGAGCGATACCCGCTCGCCCCCGAACGCCGCGACCGCGGCTCTTTCCGCCCCCGCCTTCTGCCGCCCGTAGTACCAGTCAGGCCCGTCCCAGCCGTCCGGCAGCCGCCCATACTCACCATCGGCATCCGCCGGCCCGTCCAGGACCTCCGAGGACTCCGAAAGCGGCTCATTCGGCCAGCCCCGGTAGGCGTTGACCGTGCTCACGTACACATAGCGTCCGGCCGCCGGTTCAAGGACGCGTGCACCGGCCAGGACATCTCGGGGCGGCAGCGCGGACGACGACGTGTCGATCACGGCATCCCACGGCCCCTCCGCAGCCAGCCGCTTGAGATCGTCACCGGACTGACGATCTCCCCGGACCACGTGCACACCCGGTACGTCGACCCCGGAACGTCCCCGGTTGAACGTCGTCACCTCCCAGCCACGGTCAAGAGCCCCACCAACGACACCACGGCCGAGAAACCAAGTGCCACCCATCACAAGAATCCGCATGGGGACATCCTGCCCAGGCCGCCCCCTGCGCCGTCACCAGCCTCCAAGGTCAAGCGTCGACGAGCTGAGGACACCGCAGGGCTCCTCGGCCCTCACGGCGTACATCGAGCTGTACGACCGCCGTTCGTGCCGCGCTTTCTCACCGCCGCCTACGCCCGGCAAGGGGGCTTACGCCGTAGCAGGACCAACCGTGGGTGCTCCAGCCGGAGGATCAGCTCTACGTGCGGGCGGACGGATGTCAGCGCTCTCGCCCGTTGAACTCCCTGATGCACAAGGAGAGTTCGGACAGGCTCTCGATGCGGAAAGTGGGCAGCTTCCCGGCCTTCTCGCTGTTCCACTGGATCGTTGCCCACGGCCCACGACGGACCAGCGCGGTCAGCATCCCCGCAGCCGCCGCCGGTTCGATGTCGTTGTCGACGCGGTCTCCCACATAGAGGATCTCGTGAACCTCGTGGGGGACCGCGTCGGCGATACGGTCGAAGAAGAGGTGGTCCGGCTTGGACGCTCCCCAGTCGTCGCTCGTACCGATCAGGTCCACGTCGTCGCTGAACAGCGCGCGCAGGATCCCCCCTGCGCGAACCGTCTGGTTACCCGCGATACCGAGCCACAGACCGTCCTGGCGCAACTGGGCCAGGGCAGGGCGGACGTCACCGTAGAGTTCATCCTCGTCGAAGTGCTCGGGCCGGCCGGCCGCCGCCCTCGCCGTCCGTTGCTCCGTCAGGTCAAAACCTGGTGCGAACTCCGCGAACACCTCACGGTAGTCGCGTCCTTGGGAGACAACTGCACCGAACATGGCCGCGAAGGTATGGCGCGGTACCCCGAGCCAGTCCGCCCATGTGCCGTACTCACGTGTCTCGTCGACCAGGCACTCGCCAACGTCAAATACCGCCGCACGAATCATGAGCAGATCGTAGGGTGGACTGTCGGCCCCTGCTGTGCCGGGACGAACCGCGATGCGGAGCCCAAGGCCCAGCCGTCCGCCGAGGGTGCCGGGGGGAAACCGGACCTCGGGGGTGCCGGGGCCGTCGGCGGGGACCGGTGGAGAAGGCCGGCGCGCTGGAGGTCGGTCGCCAGTGCGGTGAGGTCGGCCCGGACCTGGTCGGGGCCAGCGCCGTTGCTGTGCCAGTACGCGGTGAGGTCGTCGATGGCCACGGCCGGGCTCGCTCCGTCGGTGATCTGCTGCGGCGCGCCCCGTGAGGTTCTGGTTGGGGTCAGACTGCCGCAAGGGCGATAAGTTCGGGGACACCCGCTGCGGTCAGGTGGGGCTCGAACGCGGGCAGCAGGTCCCGAGCGAGCTGTTCACAGCGCGGTGCACCGATCCGGCGCGAGAGTTGGAGCGCCTCCCGGGCGGCTTCGGCCGCGCGTTCGGGCTCTCCCAGCCTGAGGTAGCTAGCCGCTTCGTACGTGAGAAACACACCCCTGGTTTTCGCGCGGGCCGAGGGCAGGAGAGTCTGCCCTTCGCCGATGAGCTGATGGGCTCGGCGGGCGTCTTTGAGGTCGAGGAGGGCCTGGCCGGAGTCGACGGCGAGGTCGGCCTCTGACATCCACGCGCACCAGGTCGGAAGCGGCTGAGTAGAAGAGGCGCCGAGGTGGTGTTCGGCGGCGGCCAGGGCCCGCAGGGCAGGCCGTTTGTCGCCCTGGGCGGCGAGGGTTCGGGCAAGGCGGAGGTTGAGGAGGGAACGGGCCGCGGGGTGCTGGGTGCGGGTGAGGGCCTGCTGGAGGATGCCAGCGGCGGTGGTGTGGTCCTTGCGCCAGGCAGCTTGGTAGGCGAGATCGCCGAGCATGGCGGCACCGAGGTCGGGATCGTCGGTGGCGCGGGCGCTGTGGAGGCCGGCGGCCCAGAGCTTGCCGGCGGCGGTGTGGTGGCCCTGGTCGAAGCGGTGCCACGCGGCGGTCTGGGCGAGGGATGCGGCCAGTACGTGAAGGCGCTTGCGGGTGGGGCGGTCGTACCGGCCGTGGGCGATGAGGTTGGTGACGGTCTCCAGGTGCGCGTCCAGCAGGGCGGGCACGTGCTGGCGCTGTTCGGTGGGCAGGGTGTTCAGCTCACGGCTGGTCTTCTCCAGCAGCGTGACCGTGTCCTGGCCGACGAGTTTCTCTCCTTCCTGCCGTGCGGCGAGCATGGTCCCTCCTCCGGCGGCCCAGGTCGCGGCCAGCGTGGTGAGGGCGGCGCCAGAGATGGCGAGGACAGTGCGGCGTTGCAGGGGCTCCATGGCGGTGTTGAGTTCCTCTCGCAGGTCGATGACGGTGCTGAACGGCCCCAGCGGGACGACGCCTCCGACGTCGGCGGGCAACCAGTTCGGCCGGAGGGCGGAGTCGACCAGGGCAGCGGGCAGGGCAAGCGCTTTTGCGATGTAGGCCTGCCGCCCGCGGGGATGGTCCGGCCGTACGGACCGGCGCCGCCGGGTGGCGCCGGTCCGTGCCTCGCGTCGTACGTCAAAGGCGGTGCTGTACCCAGACGCCGAGGATGCCGACGGCGGTGGTTCCCGCGCTGTAGCAGGCGCCTTGTAGCGCGAGCGCGAGGGCGGCCCGGCGGCGCTGCTTCATCCAGTGGATGAGGCGCCGTACGGGCCCGGGGCCCGGTTTGGCGTATACGCCAGGCGTGTTGGGGCTATCGTGCATGACAGATGTTCTCCTTCGCGGGGGGCATGGTGAGAGGAGTCCCTCCGACCGGTGGCCTGGAAACCGGGGTCGGAGCCGGGGCTCCTTTCGCATGTGCGGGTCTGGTCAGCGGCCGGTGACGTCGTCGCGGAGCTGGTCGACCAGGCGCCGGTCGGGGTGGCGGACGATGATGCAGGCGGCGCCGTCGGCGAGGCGGTCGATCTCCATCTCCAGCCGCCCGGTGGGCGCACCGCTTCTGGACACGCCGCCGTGGTTGCGGATGTAGCGGGCGAAGACCTCCAGGCCCAGGAAGAAGTCCTCGCCCGGGGGAGCGGCGCCGGTGGCCGGGCTCGATTCGGTGACCTCGTATCCCCAGTGCCTGGCCTCCTTCGTCTCCCCGAGCGACAGGTGGTGCAGGTGCAGGCAGTACGCGGCGAGACGGTTCCCGGCGCCCGCCGCAAGCTGCCACCAGAACTGCGCGGACTCGGGGTGCCCGGTCAGGTGGAGCAGGCAGCCGAAGACCAACGGGCCGTCGATGTCGTCCACGGTCGCGTCGACCGGGCTTTCGTCGGTGAGCTTGGCCATGTGCAGGGCGGCACCGGGCCCGTTGAGGATCCAGCGGGAGACCACCGACAGGCGCTCCCCGGCGGCGGCGAGGCGTTCCATGTCCGGCGTCGGCGGCTGGGTGCGCGCGGCGTCGGCGGCCAGGCGGCGCAGGGCGGCGCCGACGTCGAATTCCCGTGCGGCGGAGACCGGCACGGAGGCGTCGGCCAGAAGTTCGTCGATGGTGGAGCTGCTCACTGCTCTGTCCCCTTTCGGTTCTTGGTGGTGCCGTCCCCGGCGGTCCGTCCCCGCCCGGTGCCCGTCAGCTGGCCGCGGAGCCGCTCGCGGCCTTTGCGACCGTGGTAGTCGACGGTGCGGGGGTCCAGGCCCATGAACCGCGCGATCCGCTTCGTCTCGTAACCCATCAGGTGGCGCAGCACGATCACGTTGAACTGCCGGGTCGGCAGCTCGGTGATCGCCTCGTACAGGCCGCTGGAGTCCTGTGCGATCTCCATCTCGCTGCGGACCGCGCGCAGGGTCCGCGCGATCGGCCCGTTGATGACGAACGCCGGCTCCCGCCCCTCCTGCGCCAGCCGCCGGGTCACGTGGCGGCTGAGGACCGCGAGCGTCCGCTGCTCCAGGTCGCCCTCCTGGAGCAGGGGTTCCCATCCGGCGAGGATCTCCAGGAACACCTCGTGCACCACGGACTCGGCCGTACGGCGGCTGCCGAGGTGGATCTCCGCGAAGGCGTGGAAGAACTCCTGGTGCCCGAGGTAGAAGGCTTCGTAGTCCAGCGGCAGGGCCAGCGGCGCCTCGACCGGCCGGCCGTGGCTGGTGCCCCGGGATGCGAGGCCGTCGTGAACGGCGTCGTCACTCACATGGGCCTCCGGCATGCAGGGTCATCGTGGATCCTCCTCATCGAGGGCGGCGCGCAACACGGCAGCGCCGGGAGCCAGTTGGCTCTCAGGTCTCACGATGTCGAGATCCGGGGCGGATCACTCATCCGGCACGAAGAAAAAAATTACCCGATGATCTCGAATGGCGACGCTACGTAGTTTCCTCGATCGAACGAACATCCATAAACCTCCCTCGATCAGGCCAAACGCGAAGCCCACGGGTGCGTTCCGACGCTCATCCATTCATCAAGTGACACGCATCACAGCGGAGTTGAGAGAAAACGCCCGCATCGCCACCCCTCCTGATCGACGAGGGAACGTTCCTGCCACGCCCTTCCCGAACGGGCGACACCGCCCCGGCCCCCAGGTCGGACCGCAGGGCCACGGCAGAACATCCGCCACCGGAAGCCCAGGCCGGGCCGCCTGGCGGTGAAGCCGAGGATCGATGGCGGCGGTGGCGGCGAGTTGGGCAGCGGACAGCACGGATTGGGGCATGGCGGAGCCTCCGTACGGGAGGTGACGGTGCGGGCGCGCGCCCCGGTGCGGGGCGGCAGGGGTCAGCGCTCGGGCTTCGCGGGGCGCTGCATCAGCGCGTCGACCGCGTCGTCGAGGCCGGTCTTCTCGGTGAGCAGCGCGGACATGACAGCGGTGATCGGCATGTCGATGCCGTGATCGTCGGCGAGGCGCAGGATCGCCTCGGCCGACTTCACGCCTTCGGTCGTCTGCCGGGTTTCGGCGACGGCTTCGGCGACGCTGAGACCGCGCCCGAGGTGCTGACCGAAGGTGCGATTACGAGAAAGCGGCGACGAGCAGGTGGCGGTGAGGTCGCCCATCCCGGCCAGGCCGGCGAGGGTGGCCGGGTCGCCGCCCAGGGCCTCGGCGAGCCGGGTCGTCTCGGCCAGGCCGCGGGTGATGAGCATCGCCGCGGTGTTCTTGCCCAGGCCCATGCCGGCGGCGATACCGACGGCCAGCGCGACGACGTTCTTCACCGCGCCACCGAGTTCGCAGCCGATGACATCGGTACTGGTGTAGGGGCGGAAGTACGGGGTGAGACAGGCGTCTTGGACGCGGCGCGCGGTGTGCTCGTCGGGGCAGGCGACGGTGGCGGCGGCGGGGTGGGCGTCGACGACCTCGCGGGCCAGGTTCGGCCCGGACAGCACCGCGATCCGGTCAGCGGGCATCCCGGTCACCTCGGCGATGACCTCGCTGGCCCGCAGGCCGGTGCCGGTCTCGATGCCCTTCATCAGCGACACCACGACGGTGCAGTCGGCGATGTGCGGCGCCCACCCGGTGAGGCTGGCGCGCAGAGCCTGCGCGGGGACGGACAGCACGAGGAAGTCCGCGCCGTGGAGAGCGGCGGGCGGATCGGTCGTGGCCCGCAGTGAGGCGGGCAGTTCGACGTCGCCGAAGTAGTCCGGGTTGCGGTGACGGGTGTTGATGCCGTCGGCGATCTCGTCGCGGCGGGCGTGGACGAGGACGCTGGTGCCGGCGTCGGCCAGGACCTTGGCCATGGCCGTACCCCAGGATCCGGCTGAGAAGACCGCCGCGCGAGCCGGGGGGTGCTGCTGGCTCACCGCGGGGTCCTCTCATCGGCTGGAACGCTCTGGCCGGGGCGGGAGCCAGGCCCGGACATCGTATCGGTGCGGGCCAGTGGCGGCCGGTGCGGCGAGCGGGCGGCGCAGAGTCAGCAGGACGGCGCGGCGGCCGGGAAGGGTGGGCAGCCTCACGCAGCGTCTTCTCCGCCTGGACGTCGCCGAGTTCGGCCCGGAGTTCCTGCTCGTGGCCGATCCACAGCCGGTACAGCCGTTCCCACCAGCGGTTCGTGGAGGCGTTCGTCTCCGTGCTCCAGGACGAGACCGGCGGCGTGGGCCTCGGTCTCCCAGACGGGTTCGGCGCCGTGCCGAAGGGCCCGGGTGAGGATCAGCCGACCGCCGGGGTCAAGGCACGGCCGTGGGCGATGCGGCAGTTCAGGCCGGTGGACTCCAGTGCATCGGTGCGGAATCCGGCTCGGTCGTAGAGAAGACCGCGACGGGGGAGAGGTCGAGGCCAAGCAGGCGGGCGTGGCGGGCGCGGTCTGCTCATCATGGCTGCGCGCGGTGGACAGGGTGGACCCCGGCGACCGTCGGGTCGCCGGGGTCGGGGGAGCTGTCGACCTCGTGCGGGCAGGGCCGTGGCCGCCAGCGTTGCGGAGGGCGAATGTCAGGCGGCGGCGTTCAGGTCCGGGCGGGCGGCGAGGTAGAGCCGGCTGATGGGCGAGGCGGTGTCGTAGAGGCTCCGCATGTAGTCCCAGGTGGTGGTAAGGGAGGCCCGTACGGCGGGCGGCAGTTCGGGGTCGGAGCTGATGTTCTCGCGGCTCTGTGCGTGGAGGCGGGTGATCAGCGTGGTGCAGTGTGCGGCGGCGCCGGAGGCGTCGATGAGGTTGATGACGGTGGGGAGAGGGGTGTGAGTGCCGGTCCTGTAGGCGGTGAGCCGCTGATGGTCCCCGGCGGGCAGGCGGGTGAGTGCGGCGCGGACGAGGACGGTCCGTCGCCGCCGGGCGAGATCGGAGGTGTTGGCGAGGGTCAGGCCCTGCGGCACATGCGCAGCGCTGATTTCCACCTGCTCGTGCGGCTCAGCAGATATTGTCCTTCCTGCAGACTGCGCGATGGGGGAGGGCTGGTCCGCATGCGGTTCATCTTCGTTCACGGGACTGGCGTGCGCCGTAAGCGCTACGACCAGTTGGCCAGCTTTGTCACCTCGGGTCTGACCGCACGGTTCCCTGATGCAGAACTGGTGCCTTGTTACTGGGGCGACGCCTTCGGTGCGAAATTCAGCGCGGGTGGAGCCTCGATCCCAGGGTTTGACGGTACTCGTGGCACGTTGGCTGCGAGCCCGCTCGACCAGGAGACTGCGGAGTGGCTCCTGCTGCTGATAGACCCACTTTGTGAGTTGCGGGTGCTGGCTGAGTTCGCTGCGGAGGACGACGGCCTGCGCATGCCGGGTGTCCGAGCCGCAGGTGAGGAGATCGCCGATCGGCTCGCCAAGCTGCAAGGCGACGTGACGTCCAGTGAACTGACGTCGTTGCTCGAGTCCATGGGCATCGAGGCCAGTTACTCGGAAGCGCTGGTTACCGTTGCTGGCACCGGCGAGTTTGCTGGCGCGTGCGAAACGGTGCACGAGGCCCCCGCCGTCCGGGAACTGGCAGTTGCCGTGGCCCGCTCGGTTGTTGCCCAGGCTCTGAACGCAGCCGGGGACGAGGCTCTGTGTACCGGTGACGAGCGCGACCGGCTAGTGGACCTGGTCGGCGCCATGCTGGGTGGCGCTGGGCGTTTCCCGGGCGGCCGGGCTGCCGCCGCACTCGGCACGCTTGCCCTTCGGTTGGCCACCCAGCCCGCACTCGATCACTGGCGCGCGCCGCTGACTACAGGATCCGTACCAGCGCTCGGCGACATTTTGCGGTACCAGGCCCGTGGCCGCCCCCTCCGCGACTACTTAGAGGGCCTAATCGCAGCGAGTCCCGAGCCAACTGTCGTGATCGGTCACAGCTTGGGTGGCATCGCACTCGTGGATCTCTTCGCCCTCGCAGCCGTCGACCAGAGACCGCTGCCAGAGGCGCGATTGCTGGTGACCGTCGGCTCGCAGGCGCCATTTCTGCACGAGCTGGGTGCCCTCACCGGACTGCCGCCGACCGCCAGTCTGCCGCCCGGCTTCCCTCGCTGGCTCAATGTCTTCGACCGCAAGGACCTCCTCGCATATCGAGCCGAGCCAGTTTTCCCCGGCGACCCCCGCGTCATCGACCACGAGGTGAGCAGCAGGCAGCCATTTCCCCTTTGTCACAGCGCGTACTGGAAGCTCGATGCGGTGTACGACCGGATCGCAGAGGAGGTCGAGGCGCTACGGTGACCACCGACGGGCATGAACAGATCGACCCGCACCGTGTGTTCGCGCTCGTGGTAGGCATCGAGTCGTACGGCATCAGCCACCGGTGGGACCTACCCGGCGCGGCCCGCGACGCCGTGAGGTTCGCCGACTGGCTTACTGGCCCCGCCGGCGTCCCGGACCACCAGGTGAACCTGCTGCTCTCGCCTCTTGACCGGACTCGGCGGGAAGTATCGCGACACATCTACCTCCCGCCCACCCAGGACAACGTCGAGCGGATCCTCTTCAAGGAGCTTCCTGCGTGTGACGGCGATCTGCTGTGGATTTACTGGGCCGGACACGGCTACCTCGACCAGACCCACCAGATGCTCCTCCCTTATGCGGACGCTACCCGTGACTGGACTGCGCATCTCAACCTGGAGGCAGCGATGCGGTGGTGGAAAGGCGCTGGATCGGCTGACGGCCGCTTCCGCAGACAGATAGCTATCGGTGACGCCTGCCGGGTCGATGCCCGTGGAGCAAGTAAGTTAGCCTTCGGCGAGATGGACTATGGAGCACGCCCGGCAGACCCAGGGCGCCGCCAATTCACGCTTTACGCCTCACACGCTGGCGAGGTCGCACAAAACCTCGCTGACCGGGGCGCTGGCCAGTTCACGGACACTCTGATGCGTCGGCTTAACGAGAACACCCTGGACCAGAGTGTGCACGGACTCGTCGGCATTGCCCGTTCCTTGCAGGCTGACTTTCAGCTGCTGCGGACCAAGGGGCTTGCCTGGCAGTTCCCGCAGTTCGTCATTGACCGCGATTGGAGCGGCTCTACCATCTTCGGCGATCGCTGGACCGATCCCGAATTCGCGGGACCTGGAGCTCCGCGTCTAGACCAAATTGGCTGGAAGGAACTCGGAGCGCTATTGCACGGGCGAGATACGCCTGCTCATACCTACGATGGCTATCGCTGGGCCTTCGACATCACCGGCTGTGTGCTCCCCGCGCACCGGGGCCTGCCGCCCGGCGGGCTGATGGCTATCATTCACGACCTTGATGCCCGACAGGGTAGGCAGCGGAACATGCCTCTGACGCTGCCCTTCATTCGCTATCTCGCCGCATGTTCTCCCGAGCTGCCATGGGCTGAAGCGGCTGACGCTTGGGTCGACGATACCCGTGAACGCTTGGGTTCATCTCCCATCCCTGCCCCACCCCAGCCAGATCCCGAACCCGCAGGTCTACATGTACGGCTCACGGAAGACACTGAAAGCGACGGCGCCCACTGGGTAAGGATTTGGCTCTACCGAGAAGGCGTTTTTGAAGCGGTCTGTGAGTCGGACCGTCCGCTGGCCATGTCGGAGGTGCAAGACCGGTTGGCTAGACAGTTGCTCGCGGATCAGTCGGGCGGAGCGACGCGCATCGAGTTCCATGTGCCTTACGGTCTGTTAGAGGAGGAGTTCGAGTGCTGGCGGCTGTCCATTGGAAGGCGAGGAAAGGAGATCGAGCTTGGCTGCCACTACGAGGTCCTCGTGCGCTGTCCCGGCGAACGCGATGGCGTGGCAGGGGAGCACTGGCGGCGCAAGTGGCAGTGGTTCAAGGCTCACGGAGGGACTGACCCGAAGGCCGTGCGCGAGCTGCGCGACGGCGACGTCGGTGACGCTCTCGGCGTCTTTCTACAGGCCACTGAGCCACCCGTGTGCGTGCTGGCCGAGGTATCCCAGCAGCGCCTGTTGGACACGCTGGACGCCGTGCTGGACGCCGGCGTACCAATTGCCGTCTGGCCACGCCGCGGTCATGCGGTGCTGGACCGTGGCGGGCTGGTGGCCACGCTTGCGGGAGCAAACGGAATGGATGTTGGTCGGCTCCCTGCGTTGCTGAGGACACTGCGGATTCCCTTGCCCGGAGCTCCCGCCGACGGGGTGCAGCGGTCCTCGTTCCCCTTGGCATTGATGTGGGACGACCCCGAACGCGTACCTGAAAGGCGGCCGCTGTCATGACGGCAAAGGAATGGTGGATTTACCAGGGCCCGGGAACTATCCAGCAGCGGCATATGCGGCTGGCTGAACAGCGGCCGCCGTGGCGTGACTTCACGGGCGTGCAAGATCCGGAGTACACGCCCCCGGGAGCCGATGGTTCGGCCTGGCGGGAGACGCACCGCCGGGGCACTGGATACGTGCCGGATATGGCGGAGAAGGACGCAGTCAACACAGCCCTGTACTTGCGCCGACCGCTGCTTGTCACAGGAAAGCCGGGCCTCGGCAAGTCCACGCTCGCGTATAGCATCGCAACCGACCTGGAACTCGGTCCCGTACTGCATTGGCCGATCACCAGTCGCACCGCCTTGCGTGATGGCCTGTACCAATACGACGCAATCGGCAGGCTCCACGATGCCAATCTGCGCAACCTCCAACAGGCACCAACCACATCCTTGGACCCGTCCATCGCACCGTATCTACGCCTCGGGCCGCTTGGGACTGCGCTGCTGGCGCAAGACCGGCCCCGTGTGCTGCTCGTCGACGAGATCGACAAGAGTGACATCGATCTGCCCGGAGATCTGCTCACAGTCTTCGAGGAGGGGGCCTTCGAAATCCCTGAGCTGGTCCGGGTGGCGGCGCAACAGCCGGAGGTGAGGATCGGTACGCAGGACGATCCGCAGGCGCGGGTACGGGTGGAACGCGGGTGGGTGCAGTGCCGATCCTTCCCCATCGTCGTCCTCACCAGCAACGGTGAGCGTGACTTTCCTCCGCCCTTCTTGCGACGCTGTATCAGACTGCACATGGAGCCGCCAGGAAAGGAGAAGTTGACGCAGATCGTGCGGCAGCGGCTGGGACTGGACTGCACATCGGACGAGCGTTACAGGGAACTCCTCGAAGCGTTCATCCACCGACGGATGGATGGTGACCTCGCCACTGATCAACTACTAAATGCCGTTCAACTGCGCCTGAAGGGGGCATGGGTCGACCCAAACGAGCGCACACAGTTCCTGGAGACGGTGCTGCACCGGCTCAGCGGCCCCTCGTCCGTGTGAGGATTCTTCCGTGATCGAGGAATTGCTCGCAGCGCTGGTCGAAGCGGGTGCCGACGCCGGACATGAGGAACTGGCCGACATCCTGTGGTTAGCAACGCACATCAGTGCCGAGGGGCATCCGGCCCGCACTAGCGACGGACGAGAGCCGGATGCCGAACACGGGACCGTGTCGCCGAGCATGCCAGACCGAGACGACGGTGATCCTCAGGCCAACGAACGGTACTACAGCGCCACGCCCGCAGAAGACACGAGTGGCGACAATTCGGATGCTCGGCGAGGCGAAGCCGTCCAGGTTCGGCGCGCTCTGGCCCTCGAGAACCCCCTCGGCGTTATGAGAGCGCTGCGTCCACTTGGCCGCCGGACCGCACCTGGCGTCACCACGACTGAGTTGGACGAGGAGCTCAGCGTCAACAGCACTGCCGAGCAGGGCATGGTGGTGCCGATACTGAAGCCACAGCGCGGTCGTTGGCTCGACCTTGCTCTGGTCATCGACACGCATCACTCGATGCTTCTCTGGCACGACCTGGTCAGCGAGCTGTCACGCACCATCGCACAGACTGGCATCTTCCGCGACGTACGAGTGTGGTTCCTGAGCGGTACTGAGGCAGGCAGCGTACCGACTGTCGCACGGGTGAACGGCGGCGACTCGCGCCGCCCTCAAGAAGTTGCCGATCCGTCCGGACACCGGCTGGTACTGGTAGTCACGGACACGGTAGCGGAGGGCTGGAACGCTGGCAGCCTTGAGGGAGTCTTGCGCCAGTGGGCAACACACAGCCCGCTGGCTCTCCTTAACGTGCTTCCGCGCCGACTGTGGGCCCGAGGCGCGGTGACCCCAGCGGGTGCGACTGTACGGGCCGCGCGGCCGGCGGCGCCTAACGTGTCGTGGCGCCTGGCCGAGGCATCTCCACGCGGTGGGCGTTCCAGGCCGAGCTCTAGGAGCCGTGTCCAGAAGGAGCTCGTGGACAGCATTGCGATTCCCATAGTGGAGGCGTCGGCGCTGGGGCTGGGTGCGCTGGCGTCGCTGGTAGCGGGCGAGGGCCGGTGGAACAGACTCTCGTGCCTGACGATTGGCCGGACGGGCAGGGATAGTGTGTCAGCCCCGACTCTGGCGTTTGTTGCTACCCCAGAGCCCGGTGGGATGGCCCTGCGTCGTTTCCAGGAGAACGCGTCACCCGCAGCTCAGGAGTTGGCGGGCTATCTGTCCGCAGTACCACTGACCCTTCCCGTGATGACACTCGTACGCCGGGCCATGCTGCCGTACTCGGACCACGGCCATATAGCGGAGGTCGCGCTGGGCGGCCTCTTTGAAGAGTGGCAGGAAGGACAGGGCACGCTTGACATGGCGCGCTTCGAGTTTCACTTCCTGCCCGGTGTGCGCGAGGCGCTGTTGGGTGCCCAACTACGCCATGACATCACCGCCGTTCAGGAACTGGTCCGGCGGGAGGTAGCGCACTACGTCGAACGCCTCGCAGGAGGATTAGGTGGTGAATTCCCAGCGACGCGTACGACAGCCGGGGGAACGGGAGAGCGAAGCATTGGACCACGAGCGATGCCCTTCGCAGAGTCCGCCTTGCCGCGGGCGGCGTCGATTGCGGAGCGGCCGCTACAGCTAGGCGTACACGCGGTAATGCCGGTGGGCGACCTGTCGGATCAAGTCCCAGCCTACATAGAGCGTGAGTACGACGCTCAGTTGCGGGACATCGTCAGTCGATCCGATGCAGGAGAAGTCACGTTAGTCGTTCTCGTGGGGGACGAGCGGGCAGGAAAGACACGCTCGGCATGGGAGGCCGTGCGCACGATGCCGGACGGGTGGGTTGTGTGGGCACCTACTACGGCTGAGGACCTTCGAGAAGGCATAGCACTAATCGGCCCACGTACCGTGGTGTGGTTGGACGACCTGGAGCAGTTTGGGGACGTCGGCCCTGCCGCTCAGTACGCCCGACGGCGGGGGCCAGTCTTCATGGTGGCCACCGCGCGGTCGGCTTTCTGGGAGCGTGGTTTGCCGGCCAACATCAAGAGCCTTGCGACGGTCGTGCATGTACGGGACAGCTTCGCTGGGAGCGACCTTGAACGGCAAGCGACCAATACCAATTCGCGGGCGTTTCCGGGCGCAGGGGAGCAGCAGGAAAAGGAACGCTTCTCATTTCCGGTCCCCAGCGGTGTCGTGGCAATGGCTTCGGTTCCTACCAGTAATGGGCGGATGCACCTTGTCACTTACAGCCGACCGGATGGAGAAGTGCGAACGTGGGACCCGGCGACGGGCTCCACGGTCAGCGAGCCATTTACGGTGCAGACACCTGGGATCGTGGCAATCGCCGCAGTCCCAAGGCATGCGAAAACTCCACTACTCGCGACGATTAACTATGGCGGGGAAGTGCGCCTTTGGGAATCAACCGACGGAAGATTTACCGGAGTTCGATACTCCATCCGTCGAAAAGAAGTGCTGTCTATGACGGAATATTTGGAAGTGAACGAGCCCCCGCGTCTTGTGGTTACGGGGTATAGCGGAGAATTTCACATCCGGGACGCTATGAAGGGGACTCCAGTCGGAGAGCCTCAACGGACCGGCACTTACCCCGGACGGGCCGTGACTGCCCTCGTGGATTCTACCGGTCGGCGCTGCCTAGCAACGGCTGACTATAGTGGCGCTGTGCGGCTTTGGAATCTTCGAGCCAAATCCACTGATGGCCGCAAACTAATCACCATCCATCCGCGAAAGATTCTGGCCATGGCTGCCATCGATAGGAATGGGAATCATAGCCTTCTCGCTACCATCGGGTACGACAGCACTGTTCGCGTATGGGATCCCTTTGCGGATTCGGAAATTTCCGAATCCTACCTAATTCCTGATCTTGACGCGATGGACCCAATCCGATTCGAGAGATTGGTTCTCCGCCTTCTTGAGGCGATGGGTGAAGGGTCGGCGTCTATTGATGCGAGACATGATGCAGGAATCGACGCGGTGCTTACGCACCAAGGTGCTGGTGTAACCAGTATGGTTCAGGTTAAGCATGTCCGAAGGGTCGTTGATGGCGAGGTCATCCGCCGGCTTGCCCAGTCCATGCGCGAAGGGGATGTCGGCAAGGGAATAGTCATCACGAACGGGGAATTCTCAAGATCCAGCATCCAATTTGCCCAAGATTTCGACCGTATTCAGCTAATCGGTGGCCGCGCGCTGCGGGAATTGATCCGGAAGCATATTGAAAGCGGCTTCTTGCTCGAATCGCCGCCGAATATGCCGACGCCCGGCGAGTGACAGTAACCACGAGGAAGCCGCTCGGGGACAGGCCAGGTAGCGGCGTAGTGGCAGTGCTGCTACCTCGGTTTGGGCGTTACGGGTCATGTTTTTGCGCTGAAATGGTGCTCGTGACGCTCATTTGATGCTCGTTCTGATGGGGCGTCGAGGGCAGGCGACGCTCTGCGTGGAGCTGTCGGCCCCCGGTGGTCAGTTGTCGCGGAAGAGACCAGCCAGCGCGGTGGCCTGCAGCGATGAGGGACCTTTGCCCGCTGACCTGCCTAAACGGTCGTTCCGTTGTTTCATGCTCGTGCCGGTTGATGAAGCCCGAAGTCCCAGAAAAGTCCCAGAGAGTTCCCGCGGCTGACGGACGCCCTTTCGGTTCTACTCGTAAGGCAGCGCGGCGGGGTCGGGGCTCTGCGCTGAAGACGAGCTTGTTCCTCTGCGGCAATGGGCGGCGCTCTCAGCTGGCGCGGATGGCAGCCACCTTGGGTAGGTGGACGACTCCCCCCCCGGCCGCGCGGGACCACGTTCCCCTCAAGGCCCGCGCGGTTCGGCACCACGTTTCACCCCCGCCCGCGCGGGGATGGTTCGGCCACTGATCTCCCTCGTCGCGCCGATGTGCTCGATCTCAGTCGAAGACGTTCCTGAGGCCGGCTCGTAGGATCGGCTGGCCCCGATCGGCACCGTCCCTTCGGAGCGGCGCTGTGCTGCAACTGCCACCCGGGCCGTCGCCCTTCGGCGCGTAGCGCCCGCATCGCCCACCAACCGTTGTCTCGTGCGGTTCGCGGGGGCGGTCGATCAGCAGACGGGTGTTGCGCGCCGAGTACCGCAAAGAGCCGGCGGCCGTCTTCCGCAGTGTCGGCACCGCAGCTCGTTGCGCCGAGCGCGGCGACCGCGGGCAGGACCCGCTCATCCGTCACCGCGAGGCCCACTTGTGTGACAGCACCACCATCAGGGCCTGACGGTTCTGGTCGCCCAAGTGCAGGCTGACTCGCTTGCCACCGTTGTTCACGGCCGTCGACACCAGTAGCAGCAGATGAGGGCGAGCGGCGAGTCAGGCGGAGGCAAGGAAGTGGTCGGCCTTGCGCTCGTATCGGCGGTGCTGGCGCTTGCACCGCCGATACGAGCGTCGTTCGCCTATCGACCGGACCACATGTCTCGAGGCGGGTTCGTCCACAGAACGTCAGGCGTGTGCGACTGCCAGGGCTTGGTCGTAGAGAGCGTCTTGCGTGGAGTCGTCGTCCGGGGCGCCTGCCGTCTCGTACTCCTTGACGAGCTGGGCCGGTGAGATGTCCAGCAGGTCGGCCAGAAGGTACAGCTTGCGGCCGGGGCACACTGGCTCCCCTGTAGCGACGCCGAGGAGAAACGCCGCGCGCCGGTCGTCTTACCGTAGTGCGGTCGTGACGCGCTCGGACAACTGGGCCTCGGGTGAGGGGGATGAACTCATGGTGTCCTGGTGTCTTCGGGGTGCCGCTCGATCCGGTACGGCCGGGGACGGCCGGCGATCGTCGTGTCGGTGGGCGGTGGTTCGGTGCGGCGTGGTTACGCGGCGGGTTCGTATTCCACGGTCTGGTGTCCGCACCCTGAGGCGATGCTGCGCAGGGCGTTGATCTCGCGGGCGTCTGCGGTGAGGTCCCAGCGGAGTTTGGTGGCGACCCAGTCGGCGGCGTACTGGCAGTGGGCGTCGGCGAGCGGGGGCAGCCAGTCGGCGGGGTCTTGGTCGCTCTTGGACCGGTTGGTCTTCGCGGTGACGGCCACCAGCGAGCGTTCGACGCTGATGTCGTTGGCGTACGCCTCGCGCCGCTTGGCAGCCCAGTTCTTGGCGCCTTCGTCCCACGCTTCGGCGAGCGGCACCATGTGGTCGACGTCCAGTTGGCCTGGGACGGTGACGATGACGCCGTCGTAGTAGCTGTACCACTGGCCGGCCGTGACCTTGCAGCCGGCCTCGACGGTCGGTGCGACACGGGACTCGGCGATCAGAACTTCGGCGCGGGTCGAGCACCCGTCCTTGTCGGCGTCGACCCAGTGCCGGAACTTGGTCCGCTCGTACCCGGTCCGGTCCTCCACACCGACAGGGAGGAGATCGATGCTCTGCGCCAGGGACATCGGAGCCACCGCACGTGACGCGGCGGTGGTGCTGTCGGCCGCCGTGGCGCTCTGCGGCAGGAGCATGAAGGCCGCCGCCGCCACGGCGGCCACGCGGGCGGTGAATCTGCTGAATCTTGTTGTACGCATGAGCTGTTGATACCGACCGGCAGCGGCACAACTGAAGGCCGGCGCCCGAGATTCACTCCCTGGGGCACAACAGTCATACCGGCTCGTGTGGGTACCGCGCCGTACGTCACCGCCCGGCGCGCTTTTCCATGCTCGCTCTGCACCTGCTCCAGATCATCCTGGTGCACCGAGCCCGCTGAGGCGGCAGCCGCTGGCTGAACCGGAGTAGCTCGGGACCCGCTGCCCCGGGCTTGCTCAGCTCGGGGCAGTCTGCCCGACAGGCCATGATGCGCCACCGCTTGGGGCGGCGTGTGACGTGAACCACATCGCGTTGAATGTGATCGTTTGCGTTCTTCCCGCAAATTTTGCGAAGAGGACTGGACCAATTCGGGGTGTATGCAGGTCACCGAGGGACTGAACGAGTGACCCGCGAGGGGTGTTGATGCTGGATAGCGGGCGCGAACAGGTGTCCTTCACCATGAAATTGCACGGGGTAGTCCTTTCTTGAGTTGCCTGTGCACACATCGTGCCGCCTGGCAGTCATCTGGGTGGAGGGCGCACAACGGCGCTCTCCCGGGCCTTCATCCCGGGGGGAATGTGCACCGGGCCTGTCTCACTTCAGGAGGGGAATCCACCAGCCGATGACCATCGAACTCGCCGGGGACGTGACCATGCTGGCTGTCGCGGTCCGGGTCTTCGGGCGTGACGCCGTCGTCCTGCTGCGCAGGATGGCCGCCGCGGGCGTACGCGCCGGCGTCATGGAGCTGAACCGCCATCACCACGAGGAGGGCGGCGGCCGGTGACAGAAGAGACCACTCCGCGGCTCCCCGGCGCCAAGCCGATGGACCGTCACCCCCACGCTCTGCCGCTGGACTTCGCCGCGTTCCACCAGATGCACCGGACCGGTTACGTCCGCTACGCCAAGTCGTTCCTGCACAACTGGGCCGACGCGGAAGAGGCGACCGACGCGGCCTTCGAGCGGATCTACCGCCAATGGTCCCGGGTCCTGGCCAGTGAGAACCACGAGGCGTACGCGTGGCAGATCCTCCGCAACCAGGTCCACGACCACGAAAGGGCCCGTCGGCGACGGCCCCTGCTTGACGCGGCGGCCTTCGACACCGCCGCCCTGCGCGAGACGACCGACCCCATCGGCCAGCTGACGGAGTCCCTGACCCTGCTGAGGGCCTTCAGGGAGCTGACCGACCGCCAGCAGGACGTCATGGTCCTGCTCCACCTCCACGACCTGACCCCCGCCGAGATCGCCGACGAACTCGGCATCGCCGCCGCCACCGTCCGTTCGACCGCCCGCTACGCCCGGCTGCGCCTGGCGGCGATCCTCGACCCGGGCCATACCTCGAAGGGACACACCGATGACCTCGCACGTTGAGGACCTGCTCTCTCGTGCCCGTCTCGTTCACGAGCCCTACACCCAGGCCGACATCGACGCCGCCGAACGGCGTCTGGCCGCGCGTATCGCCGACCCGCCCCCGGCCCCCGCGCCCTTCGAGCCTGCCGCGCGGGACGAGCGCGCCGCCGCGCGCGACCTGCGCACGCTGTGCGAGACGATCGTCGCCTCCACCGCCCTGGACGTCCTGGGCGACGCGTTCGTCCTCGCCCAGCCCCTGCCCGACCCGGAAGGGGCCCGCGTGCTGGGCTGCATCCTGCAGCTCACCCGCTCCAACGAAGCCGCCCGCGACTGGTGGCAATACGCCGCCGGCGCCGGCGACGCCGCCGCCGCCTACTGCCTCCATCTCCACCACCTCGCCCGCGGCGAACTCACCGAAGCACGCTGGTGGCACGCCCAGACCGAGCGCACCGTCACACCGACACCCGCACTGAAGGAACCGGCGCCCGCCGACCCCACACCGGCCAAGCCCGACGTGCCCTTCGTCATCACCACCGTGCTCGACCAGGCGGCGCTCACCGACTTCAGCATCCTGCCCACGACGCTGCGGCTCATCGACGCGCTGAGGAAACGACGCGGCGTCAGCGCCGAGTGGCCGACGGCCCTGCGCGCTCTTCTCGACTACGTGCCCGCCGCCGTCGGGTACGTCGACGAAGACCTCGACCTGCCCCTGCCCGACCCGGGATTCACCGACCGGATCCGCGCCCTGACCGCCCGCCGGCCGAAGCCTCCCAGGCCCAGACGTCACGGCAAGAGCACGCTGCCCGAACGGCCGCCGCCATCGGTGGAGCACTCCCCGTGCCGGCGACAGGAGAAGACCTGCACCTGACACGTGAGCCTGGTCCTGTGTCGGCGTGCCCTGATCACGCGCGCGTCTCGCAGCGCACCTGGCGCGGGTCGCGGCCGCGGGCAGGCTCTGGCTCGGCGACGCGATCGGCATGGTCAAGACCGAACGCGGGCCGACCGCCCTGGCCGCCGGCGGCTTCATCCTCGCGGAGTGGAGGCCGTCCCTGCCGCAGCCGCGCGGGTGCCTGTCTTCAGCGGACTCCGTGGGCTTTGCGGCACGGCGTTCCGGCTGAGCGTGTGGGTCGGCCGATGTGATCATTGCCGCGTTTGACGGCAGGGTTCGGCTTCAACTCGCGGGCCTGCTGGAACGGTTGTGAGCCACGGCCGATAACCGCCTGTGCCTGAATGCTGCTTCTGCGTAATGTCCTGCCCTCGTGACACGCATTCGTACACGTGTCGCATTTCTCTACAGGGAAGGACACACGCTTCGTGTCTTCACACAGACAACAGGCGTCACGTCGCAGGGCGCGCTTCGCGGCTGGGGCGGCGCTGCTCCTGGTGGCCGAGGCCGCGCTCGTCGCGGGCGGCAGCGCGTCGGCAGCACCGGTTGCCGAACCGCGAACCGAGCAGGCCGAGCCGGTCGGTCCCTCCGAGCAGGAGATCTGGGAGTCGGACCTGGCCTGGGCGGCCAAGCACACGAAGGGCTCGATCGCCTGGGCCCTCACCCGGGCGAAGAAGACCGGGAAGAAGACCGTCGCCACCGACGAGACGACTCCCACCACGTACACCGTCGCCAACCCGGACGGCACCCTGACCACCGAACTCACCGCCGGCCCCGAGCGGGTCTGGAAGAACGGCGCGTGGAAGAAGGCCGACGCCACCCTCACCGAGGCCGCCGACGGAAGCATCGCCTCGCGGGCACACCCCAACGGCCTTCGTCTGGGCGGCAAGAGCGGCACCCTGCCGAAGTCGCTGCGCGCCGGGCAGGCGGACACCGCCCGTGATCTGGTCACCCTGGGCAGCGGCGACAGCGCGGTGACGCTCCAGTGGAAGGGCGGTCTGCCGAAGCCCGAACTGGACGGCACCCACGCCCGCTACAAGAACGCCGTGCCCGGCGCCGATGTGATCGTCGAGGCCACCCGTACCGGCTTCGAGCAGTTCGTGGAGATCGGCGAGCGGCCCACCGGCGCCTACGCCTACACCCTCCCCGTCAAGGCCAAGGGGCTGAAGGCGAAGGCGAACAAGGACGGTTCGGTCACCTTCACCGATGCCAGGACCGGCGCCGCCCGCGCCACCATGCCGGCGCCCGTCATGTGGGACTCCGCAGTCGACAAGCGCTCCGGCGAGCACACCAACCGCGCCCGCGTCGACATGAAGGTCATCGACAAGGGCGCCGGCCAGGTCAACCTGGTCGTCACCCCCGACGCCGGCTTCCTCGCCGACCCGGACACGAAGTTCCCGGTCACGGTCGACCCCTCCACCTCCGCCCTGGCGAGCACCTTCGACACCTACGTCCAGCAGGGCGAGACCGTCGACTGGTCGAACGACGTCGAACT
Organism: Streptomyces niveus; assembly: GCF_001723055.1. Taxonomy (GTDB): domain Bacteria; phylum Actinomycetota; class Actinomycetes; order Streptomycetales; family Streptomycetaceae; genus Streptomyces; species Streptomyces niveus. The sequence continues at coordinate 17,743 of NZ_MDCR01000040.1, read as the reverse complement.
CGACCTCGGCAACCCCGGCACCAAGAACCCCGACGGCACCCCGCGCAGCGCACGCTCGTTCATCCACTGGAACACCACCCCGATCCAGGACGCGCTGATCGTCGACACCAACCTGGCGCTGTGGAACTTCCACTCCGGCAACACCGACTGCACCGCACAGGAGTGGACCGTCTGGGACACCACCGCGGCATCCACCTCGTCCAGGTGGACGAACCAGCCCACCTGGAACCAGCAGTACCACTCCTCCACGCAGACCAAGGGCAGCCCGGACTGCGCCGCCCAGCCCGACGGGTGGATCAACGCCGACGTCGACGCCCTCGTCCAGTCCTGGGCGTCCGCCAAGGCGACGCGCGGCTTCATGGGCCTGCGCGCGGTCACCGACGACACCAGGGCGTGGAAGCGCGTCAACTCCGCCAACAACACGGCCAACCAGCCCAAGCTGTCCGTCACCTACAACTACCGCCCGTCCGACGGCACGGACCGGCAGGCCGGCGCGCCGTTCAAGTCGTACGCGGGCGTGTGGGCGGTCAACACGACGGCCCCGACCCTGCGGGACACCTTCGCCGACGCCGACGGGGACACCGTCAACGGCACATTCCAGGTCTACGACGCCGCCACCGACACCCCCATCACCACCCCGGCCGGTGAGGGCCTGCTCGTGTCGGGCTTCGTCGCCGCGGGCAAGCCCGCCTCCGTCACCGTCCCGGCCGGACAGCTCAAGGACGGCAAGACGTACAAGTTCCGCACCAACGCCTACGACGGCACCCACTACAACCTCAACTGGTCACCGTGGACGCAGTTCGTCGTCGACACCACCGCACCGGCGACAGCTACGAAGGTCTCCTCCTCCACCTATCCCGAGGGCTGGGTCGGCGGCGGAGCCAACACCGCCGGCACGTTCAACGTCGACCTGCCGTCCGGTGGCGACCACAACACGGTGCAGTGGCGTCTGAACCCAGAGGACACCAACGACGACGGCACCGGTGACTCCGGAACGTGGAACAACGTTGCCACCGCCATCGGCGCTGCCACCGCAGCGTTCAACGCCACCCCGGCAGAGGGCGGAGCGCAAGATGTGCAGGTGCGCACCGTCGACACCTCGGACAACGTCTCCGCGATCACCGAGTACGGATTCATCGCTGGTGGTGCCGATACGGGGCGGGCGAACAAGGTCGACATCACCCTGCCTGCCCCGAACGAGGCAGCGCCCGACCCCGCGCACGTGAGCGAGCCCATCGCGATCCCCAACTACCTGGGCACCGTTGACCTCGGCGACCCAGAACCCGCGGGATTCGGTGTGAACACCGACGAGAAGAAGAAGCCTTCGGACTTCAAGGACTGCAAGACCAGTGGTGAGACCACCACCTGCATCGCTACCACGAGCGTGAGGGAGAAGGACACCAAGGGCACCACGCGCGGGATCGCCGGGAAGACCCCAGCCACGACATTCGCCGACGGGCAGTTGGTGTCCTGGTGCAAGAACGAGAACGGGCAGGATCAGGGACTGGGCCTGTACAACCGCTTCGAAGCGTGCCTCGGCACCGACCTCATCCAACGCGTATGGAAGAACAACGCCTACATCGGGTACACCGAGTTCCGCATCATCCGGCAGGTGAAGGCGATGCCCGACAAGGGAGAGATCCAGCAGCGCCTCTCGGTCACCAAGGGCTTCCAGTCCCCGGCGGTCGGCACCGTCACCTTGAAGATCACCGCGAACTGTGCGGTGGGTTGCACCAACGGTGACATCGACTGGGACGGGCCGCTCGCCTGGACCGGGCCTGCCGATGTGCACGAGCAGACCGGCACCGTCACCCTCCCCTGGGACGGCATCGCCTCTCCGGCGTCGGGCAAGGACAAGGACAACACCGAGCCGCTGAACCTGAACTGGTACGTCAACGCCAAGTCCTCCGCGGTCCCCGATACAGACCTCGGGGACTACATGATGGAAACCGACCTGCACGCGCGCTGCGACAAGGTGCGCTCCCCGGACGGCTGCGTGTTCCCCGAGTATGCCGCCGGCTACTCGATGAACGTGAAGAAGTACCCCGGTGCGGCAGCCCACGCATGGCTGATCATGCAAAAACTGCCCAATCTGGACGGCGACTCCTATCTCAACCCGCTCAAGCATCTGCCTGAGACGGCGCGCAACGTGCACGGACGCAACCCCGACTCCAACCGGACAGTGGTATGCGGCAAGCGGAAGATCACCGGATTCGTTGCGCACAAGGACACCGCACCGGCCCCCAGCGACAACACGGCCAAGTCCTGGATCAACTGTGACGAGTTCGCTTTCGCCTCCACCTACGAATCCGCAGGGATGCCCGCCTCCATGGACGGCGTCTACCCCGCCGGCGCGGGCAAGGGAGGCGAGTGCGTCAACACCGTCGTTCTGAAGGACGGCGCCACCTGGAAACTCCAGGACGACCGCCGGTACGCCGCCCCTACCTGGCGCGAGACCTGCGGGCGCTCCTCGATGTCGGGCTGGATGAACCAGGGCTCCATGAGTCCGTTCGGGCTCGGGTTCGCCAAGACCTACCGGCTCGTGGACAAGGACCCGTTCTGGATCAACCTGGGCGAAGGCTTCTACGACGCCTGCGACGGTACTGCCGACGTGATCAAGTGCGCCCCGACTCTGTAAGCGTGGACTCGTCGCGGACCCGCTGAGTGACGACAACGCCCCCGGAAATCATCCGCATCCGGGGGCGTTGTCGTGTGCGCGCGGGATCACTCAGGACTTCGCCCGGGCCACGGCAGACCGAAGTGCTCCACGATGACAGGGATGGCGGCCCGACCGCCCAGGTTGAACTCCTCGTCCTCCTCGAAGCGCGACTCCGCGCCAGGCCCGACGACATCAGCAGCCAACAGCTTGTCCCACAGCTCGGGCAGCATGGCACGATCCACTTCGTCCTCCTGCTCACCGAGCAGCCAGCCGATCACCAGGGAACCGTTGCGGTAGTAGTCGAAATTGGTGACAGGAGGAATCTCGCGCCGGTCGACGCAGATCAACTCACTGGCCCCATCGAGCGCTATCGCCGCGATCTCGCCGGGGCCGGCGTACTTCATATGCTCACCAACCAACTGGGCCTCGGCATACACCCAGCCGTTCCCCTCGCCGGTACCGCGCAGCCGCTCCCGGCCGATCAACCCGGTCAGACGGTCCAGCGTCATGCCACGGACAAAGAGAAAGTACGCCTGCGGCGTTCCGTCGCCCTCGGGAGACCTGTAGTGCGTGCTCATGCGAGCAGCGTATGCGGCACGGTCTGCTTGGCGTGCTGACATCGCGCATAACGGCCCGCGCCTGACCACCCGGTGAACAGCGCAGCGCCGGCCGCGTCCTGGTAGACGGCGAGGAGGCAGATCTTCGGACGGTGGGCCAACGTCCAGCAGGCGTATTCAAACTGGTGAGTATCAAGCTACTCACCGAGAGCGCTCGTCCTCGGACGGAACAGCTGGGGGCGAGCGTCCGAGCAGTCCAGACGAGGCGGGAGACCGTGTCCTTCCGGCTTCTGGGGGCCTGGCTCGCCCAAAGCAGGACACTGGCGTACGCCTCGCGCCGTGACAGCCGATCTTCAGCGAGAGGAGGGGGCCGCCTCCGAGCTCACCGGGGTCCTGACCGAAAGACAGGTATGGCTATGGGTACGGGTGCGTACCCGTATTCTTCGGGGTGGGAAGGAGTACGAACCATGTCTGATGCCAACGTCCGTATCCCCGAGGAAGCCAAGGACCGGCTGGCCGCGATCGCGGCGGCGGAAGGTCTGTCGCTGCGCGCCTATCTGGCCCGTCTCGCGGAGACGCTGCTGACCCCGGGAGAGCGCGCAGAGCGGGCCGAGCGGGCCCGGGCCGCGCTCAAGGAGTGGACCGGCTACGCGCCCACGGCGGAGCAGGAACGGGATCTCGACGGTGAGCTGGACCGGCGCCTGGCGCAGGCGGCCGGCCGGTGAGCGACGCCGTTCACATCGTTCTCGACGACACCGCGATGTCCGCGGCCGGGCAGGGCAACGTCCTCGCCTCCCGCCTGATCCACCGGGCCCATGTGGAACCGGGGTGGTTCCTGTACGCCCCGGCATGTGCGCTGGTGGAGGCCGACCGTGCCCGGCCCGGCACGGCGGAGCACCTCGCGGCACTGCCGGGGATCACCGTGGTCGATCTGGATCTGTCCGCGGCGCTCGCGCTCGCACGGCGCGAGACCTGGGCGGCGGCGCACAGCCAGTACGCGGCCCAGCCCACGCCGGACCGCCCCGACGGGGCGGTCATCGCGACCGCCGCCCCGCAGCGGTGGGCCGGCGAGGCCGTACGCGTGCTGGACCTCACCCCCTGAGTACGAGGTGATCGTCATCTGGTCCATCCCGACCGGTTGCGGCGTCCCGCGGAGGCCGGGCAGCTGCTGTCGGGGGCATCGCGGTCAGGCGGCCCGGTCGTAGGAGGTGTGGGAAGTACCGGCCTCGTGACCGGGGTCGGCGTCGTCTTCGTCGGTGGCTGGGAAGTGTCTGCGCCTTTCGGCTACGCGGCAGGCGAGCCACGCGGCGAGGCCAGCGGCAGGGAGGGGCCAGACAAGGGGCCAGAGGTCCGGCCACCAGGTGATGGTGGGACGGATGAGAGCCTCCGTCGCGGTGACCAGCATGGCGAAGGTGTGCGTCCAGCAAAGAAGTCGGCCTGCCCGCGAGGCGGCGCTGGACTGGGGTGACGGGACGTGGCGAGTCATGACTGTTTCCCCTGGGCAGCGCGCCGCAGTGGTCGGCGTCGACCGTGGTGCGGGTGTAGATGGCTGGGTGTGGAGCGGGGGATGACCGTGCCCTCGGAACGGTCTCCGGAGGTCGGCCCGTTGTCGACTTGGGCAGGTCTTTGATCGACCTTGACCGTTGGGCGGCGATAAGGCGAGTGAACGAGCGTTTGCCGCGTTCTCTTTCAGCCACATTGGGCGCCAGGCCCCAATGGCCGCCCATCGGGGGATATTTGCCGCGCGGCAAATATTACTCCTGGGCAAAAGCCGCATAAGTTCGGCTTGTTTGCGGGGGTCTTTGTGTTTTCGGTGCCGAAAGGGGTCGTGTCGCGTGATGGGACTGTGACAGCTTGTGGTGGCCCGGTGACCGTTGGGGTTGCCGGTTCTGGCTTTCCGTGGGGGGAAGTTGATGCATTCACGTGCCTTCGGCACGCCGTTTCGGCGTGCCCGCAGATCCACCCGATATGCCGTGACGGCGGCTGTCGCCGCCGTGTCCCTGGCCGCCGCGTCGTTGCCGGCGTTCGCCGCGCCTGAGCCGCGGTTGCTTGATCCCGCCTCGCCGTGGACGACGCCCAACAAGGTGACCGCTCCTACGGTTCAGGCGGGTTCGACGAAGGCCCCCGATTCCCGGCCGGCGGCGGAACCGTCGCAGGAACGTTCCGCCTGGTACGCGGCGCAGGACAAAGCACGTGCTCTGCCCGACCGTGGCGCTTCGGGCGCTCCGGCCGCGCGGGGCGTCCGGTCCGCCGTGGAGTCTGAAGTGCCGCAGGGGCAGGGGCAGGTGCCGTGGCATCAGTTCGCCGATACACGGTTGTCGGATTCGCTGGTGGCGCGGGTGAATCTGTCGAACGGGAACCTGATGCTCGCAGCCACGGACTTCGATGTCGCCGGCGTGGGGCAGAATCTTCAGCTGGCGCGTACGTACAACTCGCTGGACGCCCCCTGGGGCAAGGTGTCCCAGCGGTGGTGGCAGGGGTGGGAGCGGTACGCGCAGATCACCGCCACCGAGGTGGTGGTGTATGACGCGACGGGCGACGCGGTGCGGTTCGTGAAGAAGGCGGACGGGACGTTCACCACGCCGGCCGGGTACTCGAAGGATCTGAAGAAGAACACGGACGGCACGTACACCCTGACGAGCCGTAAGTCCGGTTCGAAGGACACGTACAGCGAGCACGGCACGCTGACGAAGGTCACCGACCGCAACAACGGCACGATCACCGTCACCCAGCACGACGAGGGCGGTGAGCACAAGGGTTTCAGGCTCACTGAGACCCGCTCCGGACGCTGGGTCGACCTGCTCAAGACCAACGCCTCGCAGTGGCAGGCCAAGGATCACACCGGCCGCACCGCGGTCTTCGACCTCAACCCGGCCGGCGATCTCGTCAAGACCACGGACACGGCGGGCAAGGCCACGCACTTCGCGTACGACTCCTCGCGGCGCCTGACGAAGGTCACCACCCCTGAGAACAAGGTCACCGAGTTCACGTACGACGCACAGAACCGCGTCACCTCCGTAAGGCGCGGGGGCGGCCCGACCTGGGCGTACGCCCACTCCGCCGGCACCCCGTCGGCGGCCGGGACGACGACGGTCACCGACCCGGACGGGGACAAGACCGTCCACACCCACAACGCGGACGGTGAGATCACCAAGGTCACCGACCCGCGGGGGAAGAGCCGCTCACGCACCTATCAGAACCGGAACCTCCAGACGGCGACCGACGCCCTGGGGACCGGGACCGGCGGTACGGGCGGGAACGTCACCACCTACGGCTACGACACCCGCAACAACCCCTCCTCGGCCAAGCTCCCCACCGGCGCCACCGCCGCCGTCTCCGCGTACCAGACGATCGCGGGCACCGATCTGCCGAAGGATTTCAGCGCGGCGGACGGCAAGAAGGACACCTTCAGCTACGACACGTCCGGCAACACGCTCTCCGTGACCACCTCGGGGGCGGCGGGCGGCAGCCGCGACTACACGTACAACAAGGCGACCCCGACGTGCGGCGGGTTCGAGGGCCAGCGCTGCACAGCGAAAGACCTCAACGGCAAGACGACGTCGTTCACCTACGACACCAAGGGCAACCTGTGGAAGGCGAAGCCGCCGTCGCCGCTGGGCGAAGTCACCTACACGTACGACGCGTTGGGCCGTCCCGAGACCGTCACTGACGGCCGGGGTGTCAAGTCGGTGTACGTCTACGACTCCCGCGACCGCGTCACGAAGATCTCCTCGCCGAGTTCCACCGTCATCTACACGTGGGACGGTGACGGAAACCAGACCTCCCGCACGGACGCCTCGGGCACCACGCGCTGGGACTTCGACGCGCTGAACCGTGAAAGCGTGCGCACCCTCCAGAACGGCGCCCAGACCGCCCTCGCGTACACGCCGGGCGGCGAGGTCGACTACTACACCGACCCCAACGGGAAGACGGACTACACCTGGGACATCGCCGGGCGCCTCACCGAGCTGAAGGACCCCGCCAACAAGACCACCCTCTACGAGTACAACGACAACGACAAACGCACCAAGACCACCTATCCCGGCGGCACCACGCAGAGCGTGACCCTGGACAACTCCGGCCGCCCCACCGCGATCAAGGCGGCCTCCGGCTCCGCCACGCTCATCGACCTGGCGTACACGTACGGGTACGGCGCCGGCGGCGCGACGGACGGCACGAAGATCCGCACGCGCACCGACAAGGCCGCCGTTCGGACCACCGCGTACACCTACGACGCGCAGGAACGCCTCACCTACGCCAAGGAGACGGACACCGCCGGGACCCGCACCGCGTCGTGGCTGTACTGCTTCGACAAGGCCGGCAACATGACCAGCACCACCAGCGGGACCGCCACCACCTGCCCCACCACCCCGACCTACACCTACAACGACGCCTCCCAGCTCACCGCCCGGGACGGCTCCACGACCGGCTGGTCCTACGACCTGGCGGGCAACGAGACCGCCGCCGACCCCGCCTCGGGCACCGCCCGCACCGGTGAAACCTTCTCCGACCACGGCCAGTTGACGAACATCACCACTGCGGCCACCGCACGCGACCTGGTCCACGCGGGCACCACGAACGACGAGCGCACCAAGCTTGCCGGTACGTGGTTCCACTCCACGGCGCTGGGCCTGTCCGGTACGACAACGGGAAGTACCGACACGGGATTCATCCGGGAACCGGCGGGCACCCTGAACTCCGTGAGGACCGGGGGCGCGAGCTACTACTACCTCACCGACGCGACCGGCAACATCCTCGGCCTCGTCAACGACACCGGCACCCGCACCCACACCTACGACTACAGCCCCACCGGAGTCCCCCGCCCGGGACTGGCCGAGACGGTCGTCCAGCCCTACCGCTTCGCCGGCGCCTACGCCGACCCCACGGGCCTCTACAAGATGGGCGCCCGCTACTACGACCGCAACCTCGGCCGCTTCACCCAGCCCGACCCCTCCGGCCAGGACACCAACGCCTACCTCTACGCGGGCGGCGACCCCGTCAACAACACTGACCCGAGCGGTTTGGCTTTCCTTGACGCGCTCGGTCCCGTCGGCGATGTGGTAACGGGAATACAGAACCTCGCGGAAGGAGATACTCAGGCCCTTTGGGGAGATGTAGCAGGGGTCGTGGTCGGGGGGCTTGCTGCCGCAGCCTGCGGAGCGGCGGTTGCGGCATCAGCGCCGGTAACTCTCGGTGGTTCGCTGGGCGCGACGGCGGGGTGCTACGCAATTTCATGGAGTTCAGGCCAAATAGCATCCAACGCGGTTTCCGGTTAGCTCGGTCAGAATGAGGAGTTTGCGGGTTGGAGAGACATAAGTCTCTCCAACCCGCAGACAGATGCTTAGGAGGAAGAATGTCCAATCTCGGGTGGTCAACCGGACAGCGCGCAGCGGTCAAGCGCTGGATGCTGTTCGCTTCACTGTTTGCCATTGCCGGAGTTATACTCGCCGCATTTCTTATCATTTCGGGGAACTCTGGCGGCTGGGTGATCTTGGGCATGGTCGTTTGTATTTCACTTGCCACTTTCCTGTTCGTAGGAAACCAGAAAAAGGGCAAGCCGTAGGGCCAGTCCTGCGCAGTGAGTTCAAAGAGCCGCCCGAATGAACAGAGATAAGTGACACCCTGGCCCCGTCTCCATCGGTTAAGGGCCACACCGGGACCCGGTGAAACCGTAAGTCCAAATTAGTTGCGGTGGGTGAGAAGCTACATCTTCTCACCCACCGAGACATGACTGTGAAGATATTTCTTTTCACTTGCTTTAATATCGTGGCCACCGCCGCGCCGACCCGGTGGGCGGGCGAGCCGTACTCGTCCTGGACCTCACAACCAGGCCCCTTCTGCAGCGCCCGTGCGGCATCGCCGCTTCCCTGCCCGCCCGGCCAACCGCCTGTTCGGCCTGCGCGAGTCCGCTTGCCGATCAGCGGACGGTACCCGCGAGGAGTTCTGATGCCTGATACCTGGAACGGCCGTCTCCTGACCGACGCGAGTCCTGTCCGCGAGCAGGAGCCGATCCACTACCGCGTCCACGACGCGACAACGGCCGGCTGGTGGGAATCGGCACCGCCCGCGGCGGCGACTACGCGGCCGTTGCCGATCACTACCGGCAGATCCAGATGGCCAACTCCGGCCGGCCGCTGATCCTTCGCCGCTACGACCGTCCGGCAGGCGACGAGTTCAGCCGTACGGAAGGACCTCAAGCGCAGAAAAAGGACCTCCCGGGCTTCCCGGAGACCACCCTTGAACGTTCAGGTGTGGTCGGCTCCTGATCCTTGGGCCGCAAGCTCAGTGTCCGGAGCTGAGCTGGTCGCGCCTGGTGGTGACCAGGGTGCGCCAGCGTGCGCGGGTTTCCTGTTCGCCGTCGAGCCATTGGGCGGGGGAGGGCGCGGGCAGAGGGAGTCCGGCCATGTAGTGGGTGATGTCGGGGTAGTAGGCGTAGTCGCCGGTGTGGGCGCGTTCGCGCAGTCGGGCGATGATGGCGGCGAGGGCGGGCCGGTTGTCCCGTACGGCGTGGTGGAAGCACAGGGCGAGGTCGAGGACCGTGTCGGCGGAGGTGAGTCCGGCGACGTCGATGTCGGTGCGCAGGAGCCGTGCGCGGTCTTCGACGTCGCGGTCGGTTCCGGCGTCGCGTACGAGGGTGGCGATGCGGGTGGTGAGGGTGGTGGCGCGCAGGTCGAGTCCGGTCAGCAGCTGCTGGGCGAGGTCGAGTTCGTCGTCGGCCCGGCCGGGGTCGGTGAAGGCGAGGACGAACGCGCGCTGCGCCTGGGCGGTGGCGCGCTCGCCCGCGATTGCGTGCTGTTCGGCTTCGGTACGGGCGGCTTCGTACGCGGCGGCCGCGCGGGTCATGTCGCCCTGGACCCACCACAGATCACCCAGGACACGGTTCTGGCGGCCCGGCCAGCCGAGCGTTTCGGCGGCGGCCAGGGCGGCGGGGAAGTCTCCGGCGAGGCGGGCCAGGTGCGCGAGGCCGCGCCGTGCCGCCGGAGCGAGCCTGCCACCGCCGTCGGCAACCCGCTGCATGCCCCGGCGGGAGTCGTCGCTGCGGCCGAGGTCGCGCTGCGCCTTGGCGAGGTAGTAGAGGGCCATCTCGTGCAGGTCGGCGGGCAGGGCACCGGTGGCGACGACGGCGGTGAGGCGTTCGGCGGTGCGCTCGCGGTGCTCGTGCTGGCGGCGGGCGAGCGCGCTGAGCAGTTCCACCAGGGCGTTGGCGGCCGTCTCCATCCCAGTGGCGGGGTTGTTGCGGGCGGGCGGGGTGATGGGTTCCCACACCGAGTCGCTGACGTACGCCCAGGCGGCGTCGGTCAGCCAGCCCAGGTCGAGGCGGAAATCGCGGGCGAGGGCGAGGCCTTGGCGCAGACAGCCGGCCAGCAGCACCCGGTCCCGGCCGTCGCGCGCGCCGAACTGCTCACCGAGGGCGGCCAGCGTCCGGCGGGCGGCCTGCTCCCAGTCGCGTACGGACCAGCGGTCGTCCGTCTGGTCGTCGGCGTCGCGGACGGTGGAGCGGATCAGCCCGTGCAGGTGGTAGGGCCACAGTCCGAAGGCGTTCTCGCGCACGAAGGGCCGCTCGATCAGCCGCAGGGCCGGCGCCTGGTGCTGGAGTCCGGCGGCCGCGGTGGCCAGGCTCAGGTCGAAGGCGTCCAGCAGGGCAACGGAACGCAGGACGTGCCGCTCGTCCGGGGTGAGGTCGGACAGGGTGCGGGCGATCAGCGCCGGGAAGTCGTGGTCGAAGTCGGCCGGCCGCGGCGTGCGGGTGCGGCGGATCTCCAGGAACCGCATCACCGACAGATCGAGGTACAGCGGCAGGCCGTGGGAGCGGCCGGTGACGACCCGTCGGATGTCCTCGCCGATGAGCGGTGCGCCGTCGCGGGTGAGCCGGCGGGCGAGGTGGTCGTCGCAGTCCTCGGGGGAGAAGTCGCCGACGAGGGCCTGCCGCCCGTGGCCGTGCGGCGTACGGGCGGTGCGAGGTTCCGGGAGAGCCGCCGTGGGGTCAGGCCCGGCCAGGCGGCCGGGCCGGTGTAGTCGAGCTGCCCTTGGATGGCGGCGTCGGCCCACTGGAGGCGTGAGCGGCCGGTGATGACGAAGAAGCAGTTCGGCATCAGCCACACCACCCGCTGGATGAGCCGCTCCAGATCGCGGTGCGTACGGTCGCCGACGTCCTCGAAGGTGTCCAGCAGGATCACCGGCGTCACGGCCTTGTCCGCGGGCAGCTGGCCGAGCTCCCAGGCCAGCAGGTGCGGGTAGAAGGAGAGCGCCTCCACGTCCGGTTCGGCCTCCAGCAGGTCCGCCAGATGCGCGCATCCGGCGAGCGCCCGTACGGTCTGCCGCCGCTCCCGCAGCGCCCTGGTGAGGGAGCCGGCCACCTGTCCGACCACCGTGCCGACGGTGCCCGGCAGAAGGAGCGCCTGGGCGACGTCCGAGAGGGCGGACTGCATCTGCTGCGGCATCGCCCGGCCGAACCGGCCCGCGAGGCCGCCGCGCCGCAGGTACTCCTCGAGGCTCTCGCCGGGGTGCTGGGTCTCCCAGTAGCGGCGCAGGGCGATGTCGAACGCCGGGAGCGGGCGGCCCAGTTCGGCGAGCGCGGCACGGATCGTGAGCACCAGGTCCTCGAACGACGTGCCAGCGGAACGGGCCATGTCGATGCGTACGGGCAGGATCCGCCCCTTCGGCCAGGCTGGTTCGCCCCACTGGACAGGCCGCTGATCGGCCCCGGTGAGCGCGGCCTCCAGCTTGCGGGACAGGGTCGTCTTGCCGATTCCCCCGACGCCGTGGAACACCATCACGTTGTGACGCGGGCGCTCCAGGTCCTCTATGTCGAACCCGGGCTCGATGATCAGCCGCAGATGCCCGGTCAGCGCGCCCGCGACCAGCTCCCACTGGGACTGCCGGTTCGTGAACGCCTCTGTCGCCTCCAGGCCCCGGTCGTTCGTACTGAACAGCGCCCTCAGATCCCGATCTGCCACGCCAACCCCCGAATGATGATCACCTGTTGTCAACCTACGCCCGCCATCGTCCTGTTGGGGAACAGCAGCGGGAAGCAGCAGGACTCAGCGGCTCAAATGGCAGGACCCGGAGGCCGGTTGCGACACGCCTCGTCCCGGCGCAGGTGCGGCGTCTTGCCGGACGGCCGCGCCGTACGGCAGACTTCTGGCCGTCTCCGGCGTGCCCGGAAACAGTCACCACAAAGAATTCAGAGCAATAGGGGAATTCGCTTGACTCGCCTACGGAAAAGGCTGAGCCACCTGCGTTTTATTTTGCAGTGATTACTTAGGGCTGCCAAAAAAGCCTCCGAACCACCCCTCTCTGAATAGCATTTCCGGCTTCTATCGAAGCCGTCAGTCACCGAAAGAACACCCGCTCCCTGAGGAACGATCTCAGCCGGAGCCGCTTCGTGCTGGCCTGACCCACACCGCTGCGCACCGTCGGATCCCGACCTGCCGCAGCACCTGCTTCATCCGGCAGACGCACCCCACCCCTCGCCCCCCGGCCACGGCCGGCTTGTCAGGACGGGGGGCGCCTGTGCTGCTCCCTGCCGGAAAGGCACGGCTGTGAGCATGAATGTGGCCGCCATCCCCTCTTCCCTTGCCACCGGAGCCGGAGCCTTGCTCGCGGGGGCCCCGTGGTGGGCGGTTCTGCTCAGTGCGGCAGTGATCATCGTTGCACCTCCCCTCGCGACCCAGGCCCGGCTCTGGGCCAAGGACAGAGCAGACGGGAAACTCCGGGCGGCCGGAGACAGAAGAGCCGGACAGCTCCAGGAAGAATTGATAACAGCGGTAAAGGAACTGCCTCCGGAAAAGAAAGCCGAAGCACTCATCGAATACCGTAAGGCCGACGCATTCCAAAGCGGCGTAGCAGAACCCGGGGCGCAAGTTCCTGCGCCAGATCCGCGGAACACCCCTGCGGATCCGCAGGGTCCGTAACCTCTGGGCGGCTGCGTGATCCTGCCGTCGACCTCGAGGATCACGCGGCGGTGACGGCGCAAAGCCCCCGCCCGACGGCAAGGCTGTCCGCGCTCCCTGGACGGTAAGCGCGGCCCGGGTCTGCCATGAGGGGCGGGGAGGGAAAGATGACCAGTTCCATTGGAACCGGCATCAAGGTGGTCGTTTACCGTGTCCGACTCTCACTCCGCAGCGGGATCTCCCGACTTCTCCGGCCTGGACGGCGGTAACGAACACCAGGCGATGGATGCCGTCCAGAAGGTCCTGGCCTGGTACAACAAGCGGATCGCCGCCGCGTACCGGGCTCCGGTGCCCGAGGAGAGCCAGATCGCGGAGCTGAAGGCGGCCCGGGAGATCGCGACCGGCGACCTGGCTCGGCTGGAGAGCGCGGGCCCGGAAGAGACGGCGCGGATCGCGGCCGCCTACGCGGCCCTGCTGAAAGAAGCCGGCCCGGAAGCGTAGGAGCGGCGGGGGAGCGGCAGCGGCCACGCCCCCGGGGTCGGCCGGCCGAGGCGGGGCGGCTGCATCATGGCGGGCATCAGTGGGCGTGCGAGGGCCGCGATGGCGTCCAGCTCCCGGCGGTGACGGGGCAGCGCCCGCCCTAGCGCCTGGTGCAGGGAGAGGAAGGCGGTGGCCTCCTGTTCGGTGTACGGGCGGGCGCGTTCCGCCTCCAGTGCCCAGGAGGCCGCTCCCGCCGCGCCGACTTTGTGGCGGGCAAGGGCCTGGCCGTCCCGGCGGATCACGGTGATCGCGGTGATGGCCGGGTGCCGCTGCGCGAGGGCGACGACGTCGGCCAGGGCGCGGAAGCACTGGTCGTGTCCGGCCTCGGAGGTGAACCGGCCGTTGACTCCGATCTGTTGGGCGCGGGCGTACCGCAGGGCGGTGGCGAGCCGGCTGTCGGCCGCGCGCACGGCCAGGACCACGAGCTCGACCGGGTAGCCGGCTCCCGCGAATGGCAGCGCGCTGCCCATGAACTCCTGGGCGCTGCCGGGTGCGGCCTCGATGAGGACGTCACCGCGCCGGTCCCGTACGTACGCCTCGGCGCGTGCGAACCAGGCCCGGTAGTCCGTCCGGATCGACGCCCCGGCGTTGCGCGGATCATCGTTGAGCAGTTGGAAGTAGTCCGGGTGCGAGGCCTTGAAGTCGTCGCCTTCCAGGCGGGTGGTGCCCGGTCGCATCGCTCGCTTGACCATGCGGGAGGACATCAGCTTGCCCGCACCCGGCTGCCCCAGCACGTACACCGCCTGCGGATCGGGGCGGGTGACGATCCGGTTCAGGTAGGACGGTGCGATCAGTTCGTCGAAGACCCACTGGTGTTCGTCGGCCGACAGCCGGTGGTAGTCCACGCCCGGTGCCTGCCTGCGCGGCTGCGCGATGCGGCGGACCGGCTCGGCCAGTGCGGCAGCGCGCTCGACGTCCCGTTGGACCGCCAAGCGGCGGTCCTCGCAGTTGAGGTCGCGGTGCAGGCGCTGGTCGGTCCGTGCCAGATCACGGCGGAAGGCGGCTGTCTCCCGCGCTGTCCAGGGCCGCGAGCGCTCGTACATCACTGCCCGCTCCGCCGCTGGCCGACGGCGCCAGGAGCCGTCGACGAGTTTGTTGTCGTAGAGCACCCTGCCGTCCCGGCGTACGACGGTGATGCGGTCGGCCAGCTGCTCGGCCTCGATGACCGCCAGCGTCCCGAGCATCGCCTTGGCGCAGGTGTCGTGGTTCTTCCACGACACGTACCTGCCGCCGCCGTCGATCGCCTCGGACAGGAATCCGGTCCAGGGTCCCGAGCTGGCTCAGTGCTTCGGGGGTCGCGAGCGCGACCACTTCGATCCGGTGTCCGGCCTGCCGGTACGCGGCCATCGAGGCACGGAAGTCATCCGGATCGGCGAGCGCGGACTCGACCACCGCGTCGAACCGGTGGGTGCGGACGTGGTCTTCGACTGCGGCCTGCCAGCGGCGGGTGTCCGTCCGGACACCCGCCCCGGCCGTGCGGACGTCGACGGCCAGGAGCTTCCCGTACTCGCGGTGCGCGGCCTTGTACCGGTCACTGCACACCCGTACAGCGCCGCCACGGCGATCCAGCGCTGCCTGGACCAGGTCCGCGACTGCGGTCTTCCCGGCACCGGGCTGGCCACCGACGATCGCGGTGACCGGCTGGTCCTGGCGCACAGCCCCCTTCGTGGCGGTCGGCAGGATCACCTGCTCCACGATGCTCACGCGCTCCCCGCGCCGCGGTCCGAGCTGGCCCCTGGGGGTGTGGCGGTTTTCCGCGGCCGGCCGCGAGGCGTTTCCGGGGGCCAGTGGCCGTCGAGGCGTCCGAGGAAGCTGTCCGGGTCGTCGACCAGCGCGCTCAGGCAGGCGACCACGAACGCCTGCATCTCACAGTCGTGGTCGCCGAGGGCTTTCGTCGCCTGCTTTTTCAGGTCGGCGGGAGGGCGGACGGTGAGTGCGGGGTTCCGGTGCTGACTGGCCATACGATCACCTTCCCATAAGTGGCTTGCCATTTTCAACGCCAGACCCATCTTGTAAGTGGCAAGCCACTTATGGGAGGTCTGATGCACGCACGCACCGCACCCGGCTCCACCAACGGCGGGGACGTCAAGCTCCCCGCCCCCGGGGACCTGGTCTTCATCTACGACGGCGGCCCGGGGCTGGTCACCCGCCTCGAAGGCTGGGCACTGGGCATGGTCGAACTGCTCTTCGGTGACGGCGTCGAAGCCACCCGCCGGCGCATGGTCGGCGTCTACCGGAACCCGGCGGGCGAGCTGGACATCGCCGCCTTCGTGACGCCGCTCGCCGTAGCGGAGGCGGCCTGGCACCTCGTCAGCCCCGCCGGCGACATCGTCAACGGCGGCCCCCGAGGCAACGGCACGCGACCCTCTCAGTCGCAGGCCGAACTCGAAGCCGTCCGCGACTCGGGCCGCTACCCCTCGCGCATCGGGGCCACTGCGGTCTTCGGGATTCCCGGCACGTCGCAGCGCGCCCCGTCCGTCGACACCGAGGCCGACGACACGCAGGCTCCCGTGGACGGAGGCTTCACCGCCGCCCGCGGCGGCCAGTACCGCTGGTACGACCCGGAGCCCGCAGCAGCCGAAGAATCCGTACAGAAGTCCGCCCAGACCTCGCTGCGCCTGATTGAGGGCCACGCACCCAGGACTGCGCCGATCGAGATGGCGGTGCAAATCGCACTTGGTCGGGAGTGTATGGGGGCTCCCCTTCCACACGCTCCGGGAGGCGGTGTGCGCCGGAACGTGCAGTCCGGAGATGGTCAGGTGGGGGTCATTTCGGGCAGTCGTCAGAGGGGTGGTGCGCCGGACCGCGTGAAGGTGACCGGAAGTAACGGGTACGTCGTCGTGCATGTACATGCCGTTTCAAACATGTGATTAGCGTCACGTCACTTCTGGAGGGCGCAGGTCAACGCACAGTGACCGCCGCGTTGATCACTTAAAGCAAAGAAAACGTGTCTCACAGTTAACCCAGACGGGTGCCCTGATCGGTGTAGGGGTGAGAACCACCTCGGTCCGCAACGACGCGGCCCGGGGCCGATCTGGAACGAAGGAGGGTCCGTGGGGCTTCAAAAGGCCTGGTACACGCTGGCACAAGCCGGCGTCTACCGGATGACCGAAGCGGGCTTCGGTCCCACCGCTCACCGAACCGTCCCCAGCGCCTCGCCGATCCGCGCGACGCGCCCCACCACGCCGCACACGGTGATCGCGTGCCTCACGCAGAACACCCCCGGGACAGGGCCGTGCCGGGCGACACCGCTCACCCGGCCTCCGATCGGGGTGGCCCGTTGAGCGACTCCCCCGAACAAGAACGCGAACTGGCGTCGGCCGAGCTGGACCGCGAGTTCGCCGACTTCTTCGCCGAACACAAGGACAACTTCCTGCGTATCGCCGCAGGCCGGCTCCGGAATCTGCACGACGCCGACGAAGCCCTCATGGACGCCGCCGTGCAGATGCACCGCAAGTGGCCCCGGATCAAGGCACACGCCAACTCCATCGCACTCGCCCACACGATCCTCGGAGCCGCCGTCACGGACTTCTACCGCCGCCGCGCACGTCACACCGACCGCGAGGTCCCAGTGCCCGGCCCCTCCTACTCCGCGTACGCGGACACACCCACCGTCGACGACATCCTCGCGCTGCGCGGCTACGACGGACTCGACAGAGCCCTCGCCACCCTCGCGGAACGAGCACCCATGCAGGCCGAATGCGTCAGGCTGCGCTACCTCGGCGACAAGGAGTTCGAAGAGATCGCAGCCTGCCTCAACATCACGAAGGGAGCCGCCAAAACCAACGTTCACCTCGGACTGAAGAAAATGCACGCTCTCATGGATCTCCCCGACCCGGGGAAAGGGGATTCCTGATGCTCGAAGAGACCCTGCGCGCAGAAGCGCAGGTCCTGCACGACATGCTCGGCACCCACGACACAGCGGACTTCATGCGCAGACTCGCCGTCCGCATCGCCCAGGACGCGGCCCGCCCGCCCCGGGTACAAACCGCGACCGCGGGCACCACACCGGCCGCCGAACCCGCCGAGGCCGACGAAGCGCCCGGCCCGGCCGCGCCGCCACCGTCCTTCAGCCCTCAGCCCCACCGCTCCAC
>NZ_MDCR01000004.1 GCF_001723055.1 Streptomyces niveus | reverse complement strand
ATCGCCGACCCGCACGCCGCGGCCGAGGTGCTGCTCCGGCAGGTCCCCGAGGTGGTGATCACCCTGGGCGCGGCGGGCTGCCTGTACGCGGCTCGCGGCGCCGAGCCGGTGACCGTCCCCGCGCCGAAGGTCACCGCCGTGGACACGACGGGCGCCGGTGACACGTTCGTCGGCGCCCTCGCCGTGGCGATCGGCGAGGGCCGTCCGATGGACGCGGCGGCGCGCTGGGCGTCGGCCGCCGCCGCCCTGTGCGTCCAGCGCCACGGCGCGTCGACCTCCATGCCGTACCGCCCCGAGATCGACGAGGCCGCCTCATGACCGCCGACCCGAACACCACTCCCCCGCCCCTGCACGGCCTGCGCGTCCTCGATCTCGCCACGCTCTTCGCCGGCCCGCTCGCCGCGACGATGCTCGGCGACTTCGGCGCGGAGGTCATCAAGGTGGAGCACCCCACCCGTCCCGATCCGTCGCGCGGGCACGGACCCGCGAAGGACGGTGTCGGCCTCTGGTGGAAGATCCTGGGCCGCAACAAGCGCACCATCACGCTCGACCTCGCCACCCCGCCGGGCCGCGACCTCCTCCTGAGGCTGGCGGCCGACGCGGATGTGGTCGTCGAGAACTTCCGCCCCGGCACGCTGGAGAAGTGGGGCCTGGGCTGGGCCGAACTCTCCGCCGTCAACCCCCGGTTGGTGCTCGCCCGGGTCACCGGCTTCGGGCAGTTCGGGCCGTACTCGCACCGCCCCGGCTTCGGCACGCTCGCCGAGGCGATGAGCGGCTTCGCCGCCATGACCGGTGAGCCAGACGGCCCGCCGACGCTGCCGCCGTTCGGGCTGGCGGACTCCATCGCCGCGCTGGCCACCGCGTACGCCGTGATGACCGCGCTGAACGGCCGGGCGACGACGGGCCGGGGCCAGGTGGTGGACCTGGCGATCATCGAGCCGATCCTGACGGTGCTGGGGCCGCAGCCGCTCTGGTACGACCAGCTCGGCTACGTACAGCCCCGTACCGGCAACCGCTCCCGTAACAACGCCCCCCGCAACACCTACCGCACCGCCTGCGGCTCCTGGCTCGCGGTCTCCACCTCCGCGCAGTCGATCGCCGAGCGGGTGATGCGGCTGGTGGGCCGTCAGGAACTGGTGGACGAGCCGTGGTTCGCCACCGGCAGCGGGCGGGCGGAGCACGCCGACGTGCTGGACGAGGCGGTCGGGGCGTGGGTCGCGCGGCATTCGCGCGAGGACGCGATGGCCGCGTTCGAGAAGGCGGAGGCGGCGATCGCGCCCGTCTACGACATCAGCGACGTCATGGACGACCCGCAGTACCGGGCGCTGGACAGCGTCGTCGAGGTCCCCGACTCGGAGCTGGGCCCGATCCGTATGCAGAACGTGCTCTTCCGGCTCTCCGAGACCCCGGGCGCCATCCGCTGGGCGGGCCGCCCGCACGGCGCGGACACGGACGCGGTCCTCACCGAGATGCTGGGCCTGTCGGCACCGGAGATCGCGGCCCTCCGTACGGAGGGCGCGCTGTGACGGGCGGACCGGGGCAGGCGCCGGGGCACGCGCCGCTCACCTGGCTGTACGTGCCCGGGGACCGGCCCGACGTCGTACAGAAGGCGCTCGCCTCCGGCGCGGACGCGGTGATCGTCGACCTGGAGGACGCGGTGGCCGCCGACCGCAGGGAGTACGCGCGCGCCGCGACGGCCGAACTGCTGGCATCCCCCGGCGCCACACCCGTGCATGTCCGTATCGCCGGCGAGGACGACATCCCCGCTCTGGCCGGGCTCCCGGGCCTGGCCGGGCTGCGGCTGCCGAAGGTCGCCCGCGCGTCGGACATCCGGCGGGTCGTCGCCGCCGCCCCGGACACCCCGCTGTACGCGCTGCTCGAATCCGCCCTCGCCGTCGAGAACGCCCACAGCATCGCGGCGGCCCATCCGGCCGTGCGCGGTGTCGCGCTCGGCGAGGCGGACCTCCGCGCCGATCTGGGGGTACGCGGCGACGCCGGGCTGGACTGGTCGCGCGGCCGGGTCGTGGTGGCGGCGCGGGCCGCCGGTCTGCCGGCGCCCGTACAGTCCGTCTTCCCCGACGTACGCGACCTGGCGGGGCTGGCCGCCTCGTGCGCGCACGGCCGCTCGCTCGGCTTCTTCGGGCGCTCGGCGATCCATCCGCGTCAGCTGCCGGTGATCGAGCGCGCGTATCTGCCCACGGCGCGGGAGGTGGAGTCGGCGGCCGAGATCGTCGAGGCGGCTGCCAGGGACGCGGGGGCGCTGGCGCTGCCGGACGGGCGGTTCGTGGACGCGGCGGTCGTGGCGGCGGCGCACCGCACGCTCTTCCTGGCCGCGCGGGGCCTCGCGAGCCGCTGAGCCGGGTCCCGGTCCCGCGCCCCGGTCCCGGCGTACGCGAAAAGGGCCGCCGGACCTCTGAGGAGGTCCGGCGGCCCTTTCCTGGAGCGATGTGCGGGGTCAGACGTTCTTGGCCGGCGCGGCGTCGGCATCGACGCTGTCGTCGCCGTCCGCCTTCTGGGTCCCGGCCTTGGCGTCCTCGCCGTCCTTGGCGTCCTCGCCGTCCTTGGCCGTGACGCCCTTGGCGAGCGTCTCCCGGTCCGGCTCGACGATCTCCTCGCGCCCCGGCCGGATCCGCGCCGAGACCACCATGTAGACGACCGCCAGCACGAAGACGATGATCGCGGTCCACACGTTGAGGCGCAGCCCCAGCACGTGGTGCGCCTCGTCGACGCGCATGTACTCGATCCAGGCCCGGCCCGCGCAGTACGCGGCGACGTACAGCGCGAACGCCCGTCCGTGACCGAGCTTGAAGCGGCGGTCGGCCCAGACGACGAGCAGTGCGACACCGACGCACCACAGCGACTCGTACAGGAACGTCGGGTGGTAGGTGCCCGCCTCGCGGTTGACACCCTCGCTGATCTTGACCGCCCACGGCAGGTCGGTGGCCTTGCCGTACAGCTCCTGGTTGAACCAGTTGCCCCAGCGGCCGATGGCCTGGGCGAGCACGATCGCCGGTGCGATGGCGTCGGCGTACGCGGGGAGCGGGATGCCCCGGCGGCGGCAGCCGATCCACGCGCCGACGGCGCCGAAGGCGATGGCGCCCCAGATCCCGAGGCCGCCCTCCCAGATCTTGAAGGCGTCGACCCAGTTCTTACCGTCGCTGAAGTACAGCTGGTAGTCCGTGATCACGTGGTAGAGCCGGCCGCCGACGAGTCCGAAGGGCACGGCCCAGACGGAGATGTCCGCCACGGTCCCGGCCTTGCCGCCGCGGGCGATCCAGCGCTTGTTGCCGTACCAGACGGCGACGAAGACACCGAGAATGATGCAGAACGCATAGCCGCGCAGCGGGAGTGGTCCGAGATGGATCACTCCGCTCGACGGACTGGGGATATAGGCAATGTCCATGGCGGTTCCGACGCTACCGTGCCGGGCGGGGCCTACGGCAACCCGCCCGACAACGTCTGGGTAACGAGCCCGCGCGAAATCCGCTCCGCGCGGGCTCCCGGCTCAGGAGGGCGAAGCCCCCGTCCCGGGCGGTGTCGCCGGTGCGGTGCCCGGCTGCTTGCCCTTGTTGGCTTCCATGACCCACCTCTTGAAGTTGGCCGGACTGATGTCCTCGCCGCCCTTCTTGGGGAACACGGATTCGCCGTTGAGCAGGACGGTCGGCGTGCCGCTGAAGCCGCCGTTCTGGAAGGCTGTGTTGGAATTCACCACCCATTTGTCGTGCTTGCCGTCCTCGACGCACTGCTTGAAGCCGGGGGCCGACTCCAGGCCGTCGACCTTGCCCGCGATCTCCAGCAGCTTGGCGTTGTCGGCGAAGGCGTCGTCGGGCTCCGGCGGCTGATTCTGGAAGAGCGCGTCGTGGTACGGCGCGAACTTGCCCACGTCCTGGGCGCACGCCGCCGCGTTGGCGGCGCGCAGCGAGCCGGTGCCGCCCATGTTGCCGTCGATGATCGTGGCGAGGTGGTAGTCGACCTTGAGCTGGCCGGCGCTCTCCAGCTCCTTGATCGTGTCCCGGAACGCGTTCTCGAACTGACCGCAGGCCGGGCAGCGGAAGTCCTCCCACACGGTGAGGGTCGACGGCGCGTCGGCCCTGCCCACGGGGATCGACAGCTCGTCCTTGCCCTGGGCGCCCGACGGCGCGAGCACGGGGCCCGCCGCGCCGCTGCTGCCCTTGTCCTTGTTCGCGTTCGTGGCGACGAGTCCGATCGCCGCCGCCGCGCCCAGCACGCCCACCACCGCCGCCGAGACGACCAGGGTGCGCTTGCGCCGCTCCCGCCTCTTCTCCTGCTCACGCTGCACCTGGAGCCGCTCTCGGGCGCTCCTCTTTGCCTCACGGTTCTTCTCGCTCACGCCTGGGCAACGAACCGGGGAGGCGCGTACGCACCTCCCCGGTCCCAGGTCCACCCGTACGAGCTACCTCACCCGTCAGCGCTTGCGAACGCCTTCCGCCAGGTCGGCGGCGAGCGCGCGGACCGCCACCAGACCCGCCTCGCGGTCGGGCGCCTCCAGCATCAGCTTGACGAAGGCCGAGCCGACGATGACCCCGTCGGCGAACGAGGCGACCTCGGCGGCCTGTGCCGCGTCGGACACGCCGAGCCCCACGCACACGGGCAGCTCGGTGGTGGCGCGGGTGCGCCGCACCAGGTCCTGGGCCTGGGCGCCCACGGACTGGCGGGTGCCGGTGACACCCATCAGGGAGGCGGCGTAGACGAACCCGGAGCCCACGGCGGTGATCTTCGCGAGACGGTCGTCCTTGCTGCTGGGCGCGACGACGAAGACGGTGGCCAGACCGTGCTTCTCGGCGTGCTGCCGCCACTCGTCGGACTCCTGTACGGGCAGGTCGGGCAGGATGCACCCGGCGCCGCCCGCCGCCGCCAGCTCGGCGGTGAACCGCTCGATCCCGTACCGGTCGATCGGGTTCCAGTACGTCATGACGAGCACCGGCTTCCCGGTGGCCTCGTACGCCTCGCGGACCGTGCGCATCACGTCCGCGATCTTGACGCCGCCCTTGAGCGCGATGTCGTCGGCGGTCTGGATGACGGGCCCGTCGAGCACCGGATCGCTGTGCGGCAGCCCGACCTCGACGACGTCGGCGCCGCCGTCGAAGACGGCCTTCACGGCGTCGATGCCGCCGTCGACCGTCGGGAATCCGGCGGGCAGATAGGCGATGAGCGCGGCGCGCCCCTCGCTCCTCGCGGCGGCGAGGGTGTCGCTCAACAGCTGGATGTTCCCGCTCACTTGGCGCTCTCCCCGTCGTACAGCCCGAAGTAGCGGGCGGCGGTGTCCATGTCCTTGTCGCCGCGCCCGGAGAGGTTGACGACGAGCAGTCCGTCCTCCCCCAGCTCACGGCCGACCTCCAGCGCACCGGCGAGCGCGTGGGCGCTCTCGATGGCCGGGATGATGCCCTCGGTGCGGGACAGCAGCAGCAGCGCCTGCATGGCGTCGTCGTCGGTCACGGCGCGGTACTCGCCGCGCCCGCTGTCCTTCAGGTACGCGTGTTCGGGGCCGATGCCCGGGTAGTCGAGTCCGGCGGAGATCGAGTACGGCTCGGTGATCTGGCCCTCCTCGTCCTGGAGGACGTAGGACCGCGAACCGTGCAGGATGCCGGGCTCGCCCGCGCTCAGCGTCGCCGCGTGCTCGCCGGTCGCGATGCCGTGTCCGGCGGGCTCGCAGCCCACCAGCCGTACGGCTTGGTCGGCGAGGAACGCGTGGAAGAGACCGATCGCGTTGGACCCGCCTCCCACACAGGCGACGGCCGCGTCGGGCAGCCGGCCGGCCCGCTCCAGGATCTGCCGCCGGGCCTCGACGCCGATGACGCGGTGGAAGTCGCGCACCATGGCGGGGAAGGGGTGCGGTCCGGCGACGGTGCCGAAGAGGTAGTGCGTACGGTCCACGTTGGCGACCCAGTCGCGGAACGCCTCGTTGATGGCGTCCTTCAGGGTGCGGCTGCCGGACTTCACCGGCACGACCTCGGCGCCGAGCATCCGCATACGGGCGACGTTGAGCGCCTGGCGCTCGGTGTCGATCTCGCCCATGTAGATGGTGCATTCGAGCCCGAACAGCGCGCAGGCGGTCGCGGTGGCGACGCCGTGCTGTCCGGCGCCCGTCTCGGCGATGACCCGGGTCTTGCCCATGCGCTTGGTGAGCAGCGCCTGGCCGAGCACGTTGTTGATCTTGTGGGACCCGGTGTGGTTGAGGTCCTCCCTCTTCAGGAAGACGCGGGCGCCGCCGGCCTCGGCGGCGAACCGCGGGACCTCGGTCAGCGCGCTGGGCCGGCCGGTGTAGTTGACCATGAGGTCGTTCAGCTCGGCGGTGAAGGCGGGGTCGCCCTTGGCCTTCTCGTACTCGACGGCGACCTCGTCGACGGCGGCGACGAGCGCCTCGGGGATGAACTTGCCGCCGAAGGCGCCGAAGTAGCCCTCGGCGTCGGGGCTGAGGCCCAGCGGGTCGGGGATGAAGAACCCGGAGGAAACGGAGGAACCTGAAGAGTCGGACGTCACGGATGATCTCCTCGTGAAGCAACGGGTGGATGCACCGTATGCGCCATGGGCGAGGCCGCCCCGCACCCGGCGTGGGCCGGGTGGGGCGTGGGTCTTGCGGACCTTCCGGATGTACGTGGCCGTGGCTACGTGGCTACGTGGCTACGTGGCTACGTGGCTACGTGGCTACGAGAGGGTCGCGGTCGGAAGGGCCTCGCCGGAGCGCGGCCCGCGCCATCGCATCCCGTTGACCTGACCGGGTTCGTCACCGATCACGTACCGCACCCGCCGCCCGTGTACCCGCCTGGCCGGCGCCCGGCAGCCGCGCGGCCTGCACCCACGCGCCAGCGGCGCGTGCGGCGCGCGCACGGCGGCCAGGGATCCGGAGGGGACGGGGACGGGCATCGGGAAGGTCAGCTCCGTCCGTGCCGCAGCGCCGGGTGGGCGCCGGCGGCGACCAGGTCGGCCACCGCCGACCTCGGGTCGCGCCCGGTGACCAGGGACTCGCCGACGAGCACCGAGTCGGCGCCCTCGTTGGCGTACGCGATGAGGTCGTGCGGTCCGCGCACACCGGACTCGGCGATCTTGACGATGCCGTCCGGGATCTCGGGGGCGACCCGCTCGAACGTGCCGCGGTCGACCTTCAGCGTCCTCAGGTCACGCGCGTTGACGCCGATGACCCGCGCCCCGGCGTCGACCGCGCGCTCCACCTCGTCCTCGTCGTGCACCTCGACGATCGGGGTGAGTCCGATGGACTCGGCGCGCTCGATGAGCGAGACGAGCGCGGGCTGCTCCAGGGCGGCGACGATCAGCAGGGCGAGGTCGGCGCCGTATGCGCGTGCCTCCCACAGCTGGTACGCCGTGACGATGAAGTCCTTGCGCAGGACGGGGATGTCGACCTTGGCGCGGACGGCTTCGAGGTCGGCCAGCGAGCCGCCGAAGCGGCGCTGCTCGGTCAGTACGGAGATGACGGCCGCGCCACCCGCCTCGTAGTCGGCCGCCAGTCCGGCGGGGTCGGCGATCGCGGCGAGCGCGCCCTTGGACGGGCTGGAGCGCTTGACCTCGCAGATCACCGTGACGCCCTCGCCGCGCAGTGCGGCGACGCCGTCCTTGGCCGGCCGTGCCTTGCCCGCGCGTTCCTTGAGCTCGTCGAGGCTGACGCGCGCCTGCCGCTCCGCGAGGTCGGCGCGTACGCCTTCGATGATCTCGTCGAGCACACTCACGCGAGCGGCCCCCTTCCGGGAACGGTGTCGGATTCAGCCATGGATGAGGATCAGCCATGTCGATGGTATCCGCAGGAGGGCCCAGCGCCCGCATCCGCCGGTCCCGCCGCCTGCCACCTGGGACTTCATGGAGCGAGCGAGGAGCCGAAGGGAAGGTTCCGCACCACGCCGAAAGCCAGGACGACGGCGCCGACGGCCCATCCCAAGAAGGGTGGCACCGAGACCTGGTGCCGCGTTCCGCGAGCGACGCGAATCAGCCATACGAGCCAGACGACGGCGAACACGCCGTAACCGACGACGGCGAGCGCGTTGGCGCCGAAGGCGGTGGCGAGGTCGCCGTGCGCGACGGCGTGCGCGCTGCGCAGTCCACCGCAGCCGGGGCAGTAGAGGCCGGTCATGCTGAGCAGCGGGCAGACGGGGTAGTGGCCGCTCTCGTTGGGGTCGACGAGGCCGACGTAGGTGAAGGCGGCGACGACGCCGGTGAGCGTGCCCAGCGGGGCGAGGAGCCGCCGGGCGCGGGTCGCCGGGGGCGGCGCGGCGGGTACAGGCATGGCGTCCACCGGGTGATTGTCCCCCCTGGGGGCGCGAACGCGCAGCCCGGCCCCGCGTCGCGCGCCGTCGGCACGCGAAGAGGCGCAGCCCGGCTTGGCGGGGCTGCGCCTCTTCGCGATGAACGTGACCGGTTACGCGGTCTGGGCCACCGGCTCGGGCTTCTGCTGGACCTGCGGCTGCGACGGCGACTGCGGGGCGGAGTACTCCTCGCCACGCGCGGCGGCGGCGACACGGTTCAGGGACGCCCGCCCGGCCGCCACCCGGGCCTGCTTCGCCGCGTCGGACTCCTTGACCCCGCCGAGGCCCGCGGCCCGCATACCGAGGCCGACGAGCCCGCCGAGCGGGATGACCGCCAGGCCGGCGACGAACCCCAGGGGGTCGGCCGCCACCATGAAGACGCCTGCGATGCAGAAGCCGATGATGGAGATGGTGACACCGGTCCAGGCGGCCGGGGTGTGTCCGTGGCTGCTGCCCGCCATGAATTCGCTCCTCGTTTGCTGATGTGCTGCTGTGGCGCTGGGGTCGAGCGCCGGGTGAGTCACGCGCTCACCGTTCATTGTCCCGCACCGGTCGCCGTTCCCCCGCCTCGGGGTCATGACCTCCGTCACGCTCTAGCGCGTCGGATCCTCGCCCCGGTCCAGGGCCTTCCAGATGTCCTCGGGGCGGTCGGGATCCACGGCGGGTGCGGCGGCCCTGGCGGGCCTGGGGGTGCGGGGCGCGCGTGGGGTGCCGTCGCGTTCGTAGCGGCCCGACATGGTCGGCCAGTGTGCCCCGTACCGCAGGGCCAGCAGGCCGGCGAGCAGGATCAGCAGGCCGCCGGCCGCCGTCACGTAGGGCCAGGCGGTGTGGGTGAGGGCGCCGATCGTCGCGGCGGTGTCGCCCGTCGTCCGCGCGGCCTTGTCGTCGAGCGCCGCGCTGTCGCTCGCGCCGATGAGCGCGGCGACGGTCGCGCCCGCGCCGCTGAGGGCGAGCAGCGCGGAGACGAGCAGTCGCCCGGCCGTGCGGACGGCGAAGACGGCGACGAGGGCGGCGAGGCCGACGACGGCGAGCGCGGCGGGGACGCCGGTGACGTCACGGCCTCCGGCGTCGAGCGACACGTTGCCGCCCGCGACCACGGCGCTGCCCTCGGCCCAGGTCTGGCCGGAAGCGATCAGCACCACGGCGGAGCCGGCGGCGCCCAGGAGGAGGGCTGCGCCGAGACTTCGGCCGGCGCGCCTTCTCGTGGCGTCCGCCGCGGTCTCGGCGCGGGGCTGGGGAATGGGTACGGCAGTCACCCGACCCACTATCCCCTACCGGCCCCGCGCGGCCTCCGACGGGCTGCCCGAGGACTGTCCCAGCCGGTTCGCGGTGTGCACCGCGCGCAGCACCGCCGCGGCCTTGTTGCGGCACTCGGTGTCCTCGGCGACCGGGTCGGAGTCGGCGACGACGCCCGCGCCCGCCTGGACGTACGCGGTGCCGTCCCGGAGCAGGGCCGTACGGATCGCGATGGCGGTGTCGGAGTCGCCGGCGAAGTCGAGGTAGCCGACGCAGCCTCCGTACAGGCCCCGGCGCGTGGGCTCCAGTTCGTCGATGATCTGGAGGGCGCGCGGTTTCGGGGCGCCGGAGAGCGTGCCGGCGGGGAAGCAGGCGGTCAGGACGTCGAAGGCGCTTCGGCCTTCGGCGACGCGGCCGGTGACGGTCGAGACGATGTGCATGACGTGCGAGTAGCGCTCGACGGACATGAAGTCGACGACTTCGACGGTGCCTGGTTCGCAGACGCGCCCCAGGTCGTTGCGGCCGAGGTCGACCAGCATCAGGTGCTCGGCGCGCTCCTTGGGGTCGGCGAGCAGTTCGTCGGCGAGCGCCTGGTCGTCCTGCGGGGTCTCGCCGCGCGGGCGGGTGCCGGCGATGGGGTGGACCATCGCGTGGCCGTCCTCGACCTTGACCAGGGCCTCGGGGCTGGAGCCGACGACGTCGAACCCGTCGAAGCGGAAAAGGTACATGTACGGGCTCGGGTTGGTGGCCCGCAGCACCCGGTAGACGTCGAGCGCGCTCGCCTCGCACGGGGTCTCGAAGCGCTGCGAGGGGACGACCTGGAAGGCCTCGCCCGCCCTGATGCGCTCCTTGATGTCCTCGACGGCCTCCTGGTAGGCGACGCCGCCCCACAGCGCGGTGTACGGGGGTGGTTCGGACGGCGGCAGTGCGGTGGGCGCGCTGTCCAGGGGGCGTGCCAGGTCGCGTTCCATGGCGTCGAGCCGCAGGACGGCGTCCGCGTACGCCTCGTCGACGCCGGTGTCGAGGTCGTTGTGGTTGATCGCGTTGGCGATGAGCAGGACGGTGCCGGAGCGGTGGTCCAGGACGGCGAGGTCGGAGGTGAGGAGCATGGTCAGCTCGGGCAGGTGGAGATCGTCGCGCGCGTGGTCGCCGATCTTCTTCTCCAGCCGGCGGACGATGTCGAAGCCGAGGTAGCCGACCATGCCGCCGGTGAAGGGCGGCATGTCTCCCTCGCGGTCGTGCGGGGTGTGCAGGGTCTCCACGGTGGCGCGCAGGGCGGCCAGCGGGTCGCCGTCGAGGGGGACGCCGACGGGCGGGGTGCCGAGCCAGTGGGTGTGCCCGTCGCGCTCGGTGAGGGTGGCCGCGGACCGTACGCCGATGAAGGAGTAGCGCGACCAGGAGCGGCCGTTCTCGGCGGATTCGAGGAGGAAGGTGCCCGGGCGTTCGGCGGCGAGTTTGCGGTAGAGGCCGACCGGGGTGTCGCCGTCCGCGAGAAGCCTGCGGCCGACCGGGATGACACGGCGGTCGACCGCCAGCTTGCGGAAGGTGTCGAGATCCATGGCAGTTGAGCCTAGTCGGCGGCGGGGCCGCCGGCGGGCGCCTGCGGCAGGATCACGTCGGCGTCGAAGCAGGTCCGGTCGCCGGTGTGACAGGCGGCGCCCACCTGGTCGACCTTGACGAGGATCGTGTCGGCGTCGCAGTCGAGGGCGACGGACTTGACGTGCTGCACATGCCCGGAGGTGTCGCCCTTGACCCAGTACTCGCGGCGGCTGCGGGACCAGTAGGTGCCGCGTCCGGTGGTGAGGGTGCGGTGCAGGGCCTCGTCGTCCATCCAGCCGAGCATCAGCACCTCGCCGGTGTCGTACTGCTGGGCGACGGCCGGCAGCAGCCCGTCCGTCCCGCGCTTGAGGCGGGCGGCGATGGCGGGGTCGAGGCCACTGGTGGGGCCGGGGCCCCCGGTCGCGCTGGTCATGGGGCCCATTGTGCCGCGTCCGGGCGGGCACGGGCCGTGGACGTCCACTGGGCGGACGGCGCGCGGCAGTCGTACGCTGGCAGGTATGTCGACCCATGCGAAGCGTGAACGACTTCTGCTCGCCGACCTGTTGGAGTCGGCGGGACCCGACGCACCGACGTTGTGCGACGGCTGGACCGCCCGCGATCTCGCCGCGCACGTGGTGGTGCGTGAGCGCCGCCCGGACGCGGCGGGCGGACAGCTCATCGGCCCGCTCAGGAACCGGCTGGAGCGGGTCCAGGGCGAGTATGTGGCGAAGCCGTACGAGGAGCTGATCCAGCTCATCCGTACGGGGCCGCCGCGGATGTCGCCCTTCGGGATCAAGCAGTTCGACGAGGCGGCGAACACCGTCGAGTACTACGTCCACGCCGAGGACGTACGGCGGGCCCAGCCCGACTGGTCGCCCCGCGAGCTGGACAAGGTCTTCTCGAACGCCCTGTGGGCGCGGCTGGAGAAGGGCGCCCGGATGATGGGCCGCAAGTCGCCGGTCGGTCTGGTGCTGCGGCGGCCCGACGGTCAGACGGCGGTGGCGCACCGGGGCTCTCCCGTGGTGACGGTGACCGGCGAGCCGAGCGAGTTGCTGATGTTCGTCTTCGGGCGGCAGGACGCGGCGCGGGTGGAAGTGGAAGGCGACAAGGAAGCCGTCGACAAGGTGCAGCGGGCGAAGCTCGGGATGTAGGGGGCGTCCGGTCAGCGGGCCCGGCCGCCGGGGAGTTCCGCGCGGCGCAGACCGGGGAAGGTCAGGCCCAGCGCGCCGCCCGCCGCGCAGACGGCGGCGCTGACGACGAAGACCGGGCCGGTGCCCCAGAGCCCGACGGCGGCGCCGGTCACCGGGTAGCTGAGCGGTGCGATGCCGAGGGTGAAGAGGGTGGCCACGGATGTCACCCGACCGAGGTACGCGGGTTCGGTGAGGGTCTGGGTGAGCGCCCCGCACAGTCCGCCGCCGAGACCGGCCAGCAGTCCGACGAGGAGGCCCGCGACGGCG
The DNA here is from genome assembly GCF_001723055.1 of Streptomyces niveus. Classification (GTDB taxonomy): domain Bacteria; phylum Actinomycetota; class Actinomycetes; order Streptomycetales; family Streptomycetaceae; genus Streptomyces; species Streptomyces niveus. The sequence continues at coordinate 4,186 of NZ_MDCR01000004.1, read as the reverse complement.
GCGGGCGCGACGGTCTGTACGAAGGCGAGCGCGCCGATCGCGAGGGCTCCGGCGACGACGGACAGGCACAGGACGAGGCCCGCGCGCGGGAGATGTCCGCGTACCGCCAGCAGCAGGGAGGCGGCGCCCGCGCCGACGCCGAAGGCGGCGACGATCCAGCCCATGCCGCCGGCGCCCCAGCCCCGGTCCTGGGCGAGCAGGACGAGGCCGATGTTGAGCGGGCCGACCAGGCCCAGTTCGCTGAGGGCGATGACGAGCATCAGCGGGCCGAGGACCCGGTGGCGGCGCAGGTGGCGCAGCCCGTCGGTGAGTTCGCGCCAGGGACCGGCTCCTGCGGCCTCCACGGGGGCTTCGGCGCTCTCGCGGACCGGCAGGGCATTGATCCGTACGGCGACGAGGAGCGCCAGCGAGACGGCGAACAGGGCGCCCGCCGCGGCGAACGCCGCCGGGGACCCGCCGAACGCGACGAGCAGCCCGCCGAGCGGTCCACCGGTCACGGTGGCCACGCGTGCGGCCAGGCCGCGCATCCCCTGCACCCGGGCGAGCTGGCCGGGAGCGGTGATACGGGGCGGCAGGGCGCCGACGGCGGGCAGGAACAGGGCGTCCACGACGCCGAAGACCAGGGCCACGGCGATCAGCGGCCACAGGCCGGGCGCGGTGAGGGCCAGGACGGCGGCGACGGTGAACATCACCACGCAGCGCGCGGCGTCGCTGCCGATGACGACGCGGCGTGGGCCCCACCGGTCGGCGAGCACTCCCCCGCCGAGCATCAGGAAGGCCCGTGGCACGGCGCCCACGGCCAGGACGACTCCGGCCTGGGCGGGGCTGCCGGAGCGGGCGGCGGCCCAGGCGAGCGCCATGTAGTACACGCTGTCGCCGACCGCCGACAGGGTGAAGGCGGCGACCCAGCGCAGGACGTTCGGGTCACGGTGCGCGGGCCGCTCGGGGGCGGACGCGGGTGCGGGTGTGGATGCGGGTGCGGGTGCGGGTGCGGGTGCGGCCTCCCGCGGTACGACCGTCCGGCTCATGGACTCGTGCCCTTCCGTGAGGCGGTCAGGCGATCCGTGCGACGTGTGCGGGCCGGTGGCGCACGAGGCGCAGACCCGTCTCCACCAGGAACCAGCCCAGCCGGCCGCGCAGAGCGCCGGGGGCCGGGACCGTCGCGCGGGACAGGCGGTAACGGGCCGCCTCCGTACGGAGGTCGGCGGCGCGAAGGGCGTGCAGCCGCAGATGTATGTCGCTGTGCATGGCGGTGGCTCCTCTCAACTACGGGACGGGGGACGGCGGAACGGACGCGGCGCTACTGCCGGAAGGGGAATCCGTAGACGTGCAGCGCGACGTTCTCGCGGCCCTCGGTGTCTCCGGCGTCCTGCTCGGCCCGCGCGGCGTCGGTGTGCCGCTTGATCAGCTCGTGCATCTCCTTGCTCAGCAGGGCCAGTTCCTCGGGCTTGAACGGTCCGAGGAACTCGCTGCTGAAGGCGGCGCTGCGCCACTCCGGCGCCCAGGCCGACTGGCTGTCCTGGTAGGCGCGGTACATCTCCGCGCGCTGCTCGAACGACATCCGGCCGATGGCGGCGTGCGTGGCGAGCTTCTCGGGCGCGTCGCGGAAGTCCTCGTCCCGGAAGGTGAGCCCTTCGGACGCGGTCCGCCACCAGCGCTCCCGGCCGTCCTGGCCGCGCTGGGGCGCCTCCTCGATCAGCCCGTGGTCGGCGAGCTTGCGCAGGTGGTAGCTGACCAGCGAGACGGCGCTGTCGACCTGCTCCGCGAGCTGCGACGCGGTGGCCGTGCGGGAGATGAAGAGCGCGCGGTAAAGCTTCATCCGCAGCGGGTGACCGAACGCCTTGAGGGTGTCCAGGTCGTCGACTCTGCGGGGGTCCTTGGCTGCCATACCCCCACCCTAGATACGAAAGGAAAGTTGCGCAATATTAGTTGCGCAAATAATCCTGCGGATTCGGGCGGGCGGCCGCGGGCCCGCGGCCGGCGCGGTCAGATGTCGAGCAGCCGTCCGGCCGCCAGCGCGAGGGAGATCTCGACCACGTCCGCGGGCCGCGCCAGCGAGCGGCCGGTCAACTGCTCGAAGCGGCGGAGCCGGTTGAGAACGGTGTTGCGGTGGCAGTAGAGCCGGGTTCCGGCGCGCTGCGCCGAACCGTCCGCCTCCAGCCAGGTTCTGACCGTGCCCACCAGCAGGTCGCGGTCGGCCGGGGCGAGCGGGTCCAGCGGACCGAGCACCCGCTCGGCGAGGGCCGCGCCCAGCCGGGACGAGGAGACGACCAGCGCGGCCGGCAGGTGCTGTTCCAGCAGTACGACGCCGCCATCGCGCGGGCAGGCGCGCAGCGCGGTCCCGGCGAGCCCGCGCGCCTCGCCCAGGGCGGCGAGCCCGGTGACGGCCGAGCCGATCCCCACGCGCACTCCCGCGGGTGCGGTCAACCCCGCCGCGAGCGCCGCGAGTTCACGGCCGGCGCCGGAAGCGTCCTCGTACGCGGACTCGTCCGCCAGCAGGACCACCACGTATTCGGCGTCCTCGGCCACATGCCGCAGCGCGCGTGTCCCCGGAGGCACACCCACCGCCTCCGCCGTGCCCCCGACACCCGCGCCGGTCGCCGCCACGACGACGTAACGCCCCTCCTCGGGCAGTCCCAGCGTCGTCGCGGCGTCGGGGATGTCGGCGATGCGCGCGGTGCCGTCGAGCAGGGCCGCGACCGTCAGCCGCTGGTGGTTCTGCCTGCGCCGGGCGAGCCGGCGCTCCGTGGCCCGGTACGCGTCGGCGACAAGGCCGCAGTGCTCGTCCACGAAGCTCCAGACGTCGGCGGCGACGTGCACGAGCAGCCGGATGTCCTCGGGACGGCGCCGGGTGGTCTCGTCCACGAGGCCCTGCCACACCATCGCGCCGCCGAGCCGGAAGGCATGCAGCAACGCGTCCAGCGGCAGGCCCTGTTCGGCCCGGCACTCGCCGATCCGCCACGACAGGCGGCAGGCCGCCTCGCGCGACTCCCGGGGCCGGATCAGGGAGCCGACGCTGAGCCGCAGCGAGCGGTTCGCCTCGTGCCAGATCTCCGCGGCGTCGGCCTCGATCGCCTCGCGGTAGGCCGGCTCCTTGTCGCGCAGCGCGGCGACCAGACGGTGCGTCAGCCCGGTGATGTCGTCCATGAGCGCCTCGGCGGCCCGGTGCAGCACGGCGACGGACTCGGCGTCCACCGGCGAACGGGGACGCCGGTGCGCGGCCCCGGCCACGCCGGGCGACACGGCCGGAGACATGACCGGAGAGGCGACCGCAGACATGACGGGAGACGCGTGCGGCGCCCGGACCCGCGAGCGGATGACATGCGTCATGGCGGCCTCCACCGGGAGTCGGTTCGCTCCGGCGCGGTGGGGTGCGGCCGGACCGCGCCGGATCTTCCTGACGCCCGCAGAATGACATACCGGCCAGTCGGTACCTAGGGGTTCGCCGGATTCTCCTCATCACGGTCCAGCAAACGCGCCAGTTCCGTCCGGGACCGCACCCCCAGCACGGCGAAGACGTTACGCAGATGGTGGTCGACCGTGCGCGGGCTCACCGAGAGCCGCACAGCCACCTCCCGGTTGGTCGCGCCTTCCGCCACGCACCGCGCCACGCGGCGCTGTTGAGCGGTCAGCGGGTCCACCGGCCCCTGCGCCGGGGCCGACTCCCCCGCCGCCCTCAGCTCTCCTCCCGCGCGCCCGGCCCAGCTCCGGGCCCCGCACCGCTCGAACGCGACGAGCGCGTCCCGCAGCGGGTCGCGGGCCTCACGAGTCCTGCGGCGCCGCCGCAGCCACTGGCCGTACAGCAGTTCCGTACGGGCGCGTTCGAAGTCGCCGCCCGACCGGGCGTGGTGGGCACGCGCCTCCTCGTAGCGGGCGGCGGCCTCCCCAGGAGGAGCCAGCAGCGCCTGGCAGCGGGCCAGTTGGGCCGGAGCCTGCGGATCGGCGGTCCACGCCGTCCACCCGGTGAACTCCTCGACCGCCACGCGCGCCTCCTCGCCCCGGCCCGCCAGGACGGCCGCCTCCACGAAGCACGGCACGGCGAGCATCCGGACCGCGAAGTGCCCCTGCCGGGGGCCCGGGAGAACGAGCGGGGCGAGCCGCGCGGCCGCCCGTGTGTGCCGGCCGGCCGCCAGATCCGCGCGTGCCACCGCCCAGGTGGCGAGCGTGGCGGCCTGCGCGAGACCGT
>NZ_MDCR01000399.1 GCF_001723055.1 Streptomyces niveus | reverse complement strand
CGATCTCGGCGCGGGCGAGATCGGTGCGTCCGGTACGGCCGTAGCGCCCCACGAGCAGCAGCCGGGCGGCCCCGCCGGTGTGTCCCGCGTGTCCACGGGACTCCTCGACCGCTTCCCGCAGCAGCAGCTCGGCCGCCTCCTCGGCCGCGGGACCGCTCGCGGCCTCCAGCCGTACGGCGGCCAACCGCGCCTTGAACAGTGAGACTTGGGTGGGCATGCCGATACGCGCGCAGCTCACCATGGCCCGTTCGAAGTCCGCCGCGGCCCGCGCGTAGCGGCCCCGGCGTTCGTAGGACTCGCCGCGGGCGGACAGGGATTCGGCGAGCATCACCGAGTCACCAGCCCGTTCGAACAGCGCCACCGCCTCGTCGGCGTCCCGCGCCGCCCGCTCCTCGTCGCCTGGACCGGCGTCCAGCAGTCTCCCCCGCATCGTGAGCGCGAGGCCGAGGTCCCATCCCCGGCCGGGCCTGGCGCGGCACGCGTCGACCAGGGCGTCCAGCGTCTCGCCCATGCCGCGCCACTCGCCGACCAGCAGCCCGGCGAAGAACCACATGACGGCCGGCTGCCGGCAGACCTGGGGCAGGTCCCGGCGGTAGGCGGCGACGATCCGGGTGAGCTGGTCGCGGGTACGGTCGCCGGACCAGTTCCGCGCGTGGTCCTCGTCCCACTCCGCCCCCTCGGCCCCTCCCCCGCGGCTCGCGAACCGCAGCAGGCGCACACCGCGTCTGGCCTCCCACACCTGTTCGTCGGACCAGGGCGGCGGCAGGTCGGTGCACGGGTCATCGAGCGGTACGGCGGGGCGGACGGGTGCCTGGAACGGGTCGGGCCCCAGCGCCGTGACGGCCTCGGGCCAGTCGCGGGCATCGCGCTGATGACCACGTACCTGCCAGAACCAGCTCATGGACAGGACGAGACACATCGCGTCCTGTTCGGTCGCCGGCCCGCCGTCGTGCCGGAGCGCGGCGCGCAGGGCGGCGCGTACGTTGTCGTGCTCCCGCTCGAACTGCCGGAGCCGGTACGCCTGGTGGGGGCCGCGCAGCTCCGGTTCGCCGACGCGTACGAGTTCACGGTAGGCGCGCAGATGCCGTAGCTCGACGGCCCTCCGTTCACCCGACTCGTCCAGTCGCCGCGCGGCGTACTCGGCGACGGTCTCCAGCAGCCGAAAGCGCATACCGTCGGGACGCGTTCCGCCCGGAAGCTTCTCGTCGGGACCGCCGGGTACGGCCACCAGCAGCGATTTGTCGACAAGGGAGGCGAGCGTGTCGAACACCGCCGGGTCCGGGACGTCGCCGCCCGCGCAGACCTCCTCGGCCTCGCTCGCCGCGCAGCCGCCCACGAAGACGGAGAGCCTGCGCAGCACGGCCCGTTCGGTCTCCGTCAGCAGCTCCCACGACCAGTCCACGACGGCGCGCAGGGTCTGCTGCCTCGGCAGTACGGTCCGGCTGCCGCTGCCCGCGCCCAGCACCCGGAAGCGGTCGTCGAGCCGGTCGGCGAGCTGGCGCGGGGTGAGCAACCGCAGGCGGGCGGCGGCCAGTTCGACGGCGAGCGGCAGCCCGTCGAGTCTGCGGCAGATCTCCTCGCAGGCCGCCGGGTCGTCGTCCGTACGGAAGCCGGGGCGGGCGGCGGCGCCGCGTTCGCCGAGCAGCCGCAGCGCCCCGGTCGGCGCCAGCGGGCCGACCCCGTACAGGAACTCGCCCCGTACGCCCAGGGGTTCGCGGCTGGTGGCGAGGACGGTCACCCGGCGGCAGCGGGTGAGGACGGTCTCGGCGAGTTCGGCGACGGCGCCGATCACCTGCTCGCAGTTGTCGAGGACGATCAACAGGCGCCGGGAGCCGCAGTGTTCGACGAGCGCGGCGAGCGGGTCGGGTGCCTCGACCTCGGCGCCGCCGGGACCGCGCACCGCCGTCTCGCGGGCCCCGAGCGCGGTCAGTACGGCCTCCGCCACGTCGCCGGACTCGCGTACGGAGGCGAGTTCCGCCACCCGGATCCCGTCCGGCCAGTGACCGCTCGCACGGGCCACGCTCTCGGCGGCCTCGAAGGCCAGCCGGGTCTTGCCGGCGCCGCCGGGCCCGGTGAGCGTGACGAGGCGGCGGGCCGGCA
>NZ_MDCR01000398.1 GCF_001723055.1 Streptomyces niveus | reverse complement strand
ACCGCCGCGTACAGCACGACGCCCAGCGACCACAGGTCCGACTCGGGTCCGGGGCGCTGCCCGAGCACCCGCTCCGGCGAGATGAACTCCGGTGAGCCGACGAAGGCGCCGGTCTCGGTGAGCCCCTGCTGGCCCTCGACCTGGGCGATGCCGAAGTCGCTCAGCACGACGCGGTCACCGCGCCCGAGAAGGACGTTGTCCGGCTTCACGTCGCGGTGCAGCACACCGGCCTCGTGGGCGGCGTTGAGCGCGTTCAGTACGTCGAGCCCGATCCTGGCGGCCTCGCGCGGGTCGAGCGTGCCCTCCTGAAGACGGTCGGCGAGCGACTGGCCGCGGACCAGCTCCATGACGATCCACGGCTTGGAGTCCTCGACGACCACGTCGTACATCGTGACGACCGCGGGATGGTCGATCCTGGCCGCCGAGCTGGCCTCGCGCCGCATCCGCTGGTGGACGGTGTCGCGTTCGTGCTCGCGCAGATGCTCGGGAACGCGCGGCTCCTTGATCGCGACGTCGCGGTCCACGATCTCGTCGTGCGCCAGCCAGACCGTGCCCATGCCGCCGTGCCCGAGCCGCGAGACGAGGCGGTAACGGCCGCCCAACAGGCGTCCCACCGACGGGTCGGGCTCCATCGGGACATGCTGTGACGCCTGCGTGGGCTGGTACGGGGAGCCTTGCGAGCCCTGGGCGCCGTGCGGGGCCTGGGGCGGAACCTGGGGCGGATACGGCGGCTGCTGCTGTCCCTGGTGGGGCGGATACGGCTGCCGCTGCGGCGGTTGAAGTCCGTAGCTGGTGGGCTCGTTCGCCCGTCCCCCGTCGTTCGTCATGACCACATCCTTACGGACGGCTCACCGCGCTGGCCACCTGGGGGCGGCAGCGGGTGCAGAGCCGTGACATCGGCTCCGTTCAGCTGCCCGTACCCTCGGCCCGCCAGCCGCCCAGCATGGTGTCGAACTGCGCGCGGGACCAGTCCGCCGCGGGACCCGACATGTAGAGGGCGTACTCGGTCGAGCCGTCCTCCGAGAAGAACATCTGGTCGATCGCCCGGCGCGGACCGACGTACACCTGCTTCTCGTCGTTCTCGGTCCAGGTGAACTCCCAGAGCGCGGCCTTCGTCTGCCCCCGGAAGGTGTTGGGCCCCAGATTGATCCGCTGGTACTCGGGCAGGCCGTCGACGTTCTTCTCCATGTCCATCATGTGGTGGTACGGATCCTTGAAGTCCGGCGTGGTGTCCACGGCGATACGCAGGAAGTTGACGCCGTCGTCAGGGGTGTAGTCGATCTGGTCGCCGTTCATCCGGCGCTCCCAGCCTTCGGGGACGAGGACGCTGAAGCCGGCGGGATCGTCCAGTCGCTGCCAACCGGCCGGAACGGCCTCGTTGTCGCCCGTACCGCCGTCGCCCGATTCGCCCTTGCCCGAACCGCCGTTCCCGTCCTGGTTCTTGGCGTCGTCCGACGACGAGCCGCTCGGGTCCGGGTTCGCGCCGGCGCTCGTGCCCGGATCGTCGTCGCCGCCGAACTTGAGGGCGAAGAAGCCCACGCCGCCGCCGATCAGCGCGGCGACGACGACAGCGACGAGCACGGTGCGCCAACGGCCCTTCTTGGCGGCCGGCTGGACGGGGCCGGTCACCTGCGGCGGATAGGCGTGCGGCGGCGTGTGCCCGTACGGCGACGGTGCCCCGGTCTGCGGGGGCGGGGTCTGCGCGGCCCCGGGCCCCGGGTCCTGTGCCTGCGGGGCCGGTACGGGCACCTGCGCCGTCCGCGCCACGTCGGGCGTGCGCCCGTTGAACACGTCCCGCAGCATCCGCTCGGTCTCGACCGCGTCGGGGCGGGCCTCGGGGTCCTTGGTGAGCAGGGCGGTGATCACGGGCGCGAGCGGCCCCGCGCGTACGGGCTCCGGCGGGTCGTCGACGACCACGGCCTGCATGGTGGCGACGGCCGACGTACGGCGGAACGGCGAGGTCCCTTCCACCGCCGTGTGCAGCGTCGCCCCCAGGGCCCACAGGTCGGAGGCGGGCCCGGGATCGTGGCCGCGCACCCGCTCGGGTGCCAAGTAGTCGATGGAGCCGACGATTTCACCGGTCCGGGTGATGGCCGAGTCGCCCTCGATGGCGGCGATCCCGAAGTCCGTGAGCAGGACCTGGCCGTCCTGGGCGAGCAGGACGTTGCCGGGTTTGACGTCGCGGTGCAGCACCCCGGCCGCGTGCGCGGCGCGCAGGGCTCCGAGGACCTGGAGGCCGATCCGGGCCGCCTCGCGGGGCGTGATGGGGTCGGGGGTGAGCGCCTCGGCGAGCGAGGGGCCGTCCACGTACTGCATGACGATCCACGGCCGGCCGCCGTGGTCGAGCACGTCATGGACCGTCACCACGGCGGGGTGGCTGATCCGGGCCGCGGCTCTGGCCTCTTTCTGGGTCCGGGCGTGCAGCACGGCACGGTCGGCGGCCGAGACGTACAGCGCCGCCGTCAGTTCCTTCACCGCGACAGTCCTGTTGAGCAGTTCGTCGTGGGCCCGCCACACCTTGCCCATGCCACCGCTGCCGATTGACTCGCCCAGCTTGTAGCGCCCGGCGAGGACAAGTCCCTCGCGCGTCTCCGCTGAATCGTCCACGTGCCCCTGCCTGTTCCTCGGAGCTGACAGGTTACGGAGGGGACGCGCGGACACGGAACCTGGGCCCGCGCCTGAAACCTCACCGTGACACACCCGGCGGGCCTGACGGAGCGTCAGTTATCGCTGTTCAGCGGGTTGTCCGGTAGGAACCGGTGGCCTGCTGGTAGATCTCGGAGACCTTGTCCTTCTCGTTCACCGGGCCGATGGCCTGCACGATGTGGTAGCTGCCCTTGACGATCATGGCGAGATTCCGGACATAGACCTCCTGTCCGCTGCTGTTCTGCCAGGTGTACTGGCCCTCGGCCATGCGCTGTTGACCCACGTCGATGCGGCGCAGCCCCGTGGCGGTGGCCCAGGAGGAGTCCCGGAAGGGCTGCAGCTCGCGCTGTTTCTCCCGCTGGTAGACCAGCGGGTCGTCGCCGTTGTCGGCCACGGTGTCCCGGCCCGGCACCACGATGAGCGTGAAGTCACCCCGGCCGTACCGGACTTGGCCGCTGTCGTTGATCGGGCGGCGCTCCCAGCTCTTGTCCACGCCGATCTCGAAGCCCTCGGTGTCCTTGCGCAGCACGTATCCGGCCGCGAGGTCGGGGGCTCCGGAGGTCTGCGGTGTGGAGGAGTTGCCGCCCTCCGGCTTGTCGTCGCCGTTGTCCGGGGTCGTGTCGGGGTTCTGCTGCGACGGCGCCGCCGGCGCGCTCGGGTTCGACCCCGCGCCGTTCTGCGACCCCTGCTCGTCGGCCTTCGGCAGGAACATCACGGCGAGGGCGATGGCCGCGACCATCAGCACCAGGATGACGACGAGCAGGATGCGCCCCAGTGAGCGCGGCTTGCCCGAGCCGCCGCCGCCCGACCGCACGCGCGGCTCGCGGTACTCGCGGTCCCCGAAGTCGTCGTCGCGGTGGTCCCGTTCACGCAGGTCGCGGTGGTCCCGTTCGCGGTAGGCGCGCTCAGGCTGTTCGTGGCGGGGCTCCGCGTACGCCTCGGCTCCCGAGACGTGCTGCTGGTCGAAGGACCTGCCGCCGCCCTTCTCCCTGCGCTCCTTGCCCTTCTTGTGACGGTGCCTGCCGTCGCGGCCACGGCCCCGGCCGCGGCGCTTGCGGACCAGCTCGCCCCTGCGACGGACGATGGGCAGCCGCTCGTCCACGGAGGGCACGGCGACGACGTCGAGACCGGCGTCGGGCTCGGGCGCCGAGCGCACCAGGGAGCGCAGCCAGCCGCGCAGCTCCTCGAAGTCGGGCCGCTCGGTGGGGTCCTGACGGAGCAGCGACTCGACCACGGGGCGCAGCGGGCCGCACTCCTCGGCGAAGGCGGGCGGTTCGGCGCAGACGAGCTGGACCAGTTCGGCCGCGCTCTCCTCCGGATACGGGGCGTGGCCCTGGACGGCGCGGTAGAGCAGCGCGCCGAGCGCCCACAGGTCGGTGGACGGGCCGATGGGCGGGGCGAGTTGCCAGTTCTCGTGGACCGGTCCCGCCTGCTCGGGCGCCCACCGCTCGGTGACGGCGCCGACGACGGCTATCCGTGCCTGGCGGGCGCGTTCGGCGGCGAGCGGGGTGGCCGGGCCCCGGTAGGCGGGGGTGGTGGCGCCCGCGACGACCTCGTCCCAGCGGCCGGCGGGCGCGTCGGGTCCGGGGACCGCGGGCAGGTTCGACGACTGCCGCTGGGAGTCGGCGCGCATGGCGTCGTTGGTGCCCGACGTCTGCCAACGGCCGCCGCCGCCCGCGGGCAGCGGGCGGGAGCTGTCGCCGACGCCGGACGGGCCGTCGTGCCAGGTGCCGGCGAGCTGGACGCGGCGGGGCGGGCGCGGGTCGTCGTCGTCCGCGTCGTAGTCGTCGTCGTCCGAGTCGAAGCGGGAGCCGGACCCGGAGCCGGAGTTGGGATCGTCGTACGTGCCGCGGCCCGGCGGGTCGATCTCACGGGGCGGCATCGCCCACCAGTCGGGGTCGCGGCTCCCGCTCTGCGAGGGTCCGGCCGTGCCGCTCCCGCCCGAGGGGCCGCCGGGGGCCGAGGGGTCCGACAGATGCACGGGGCGCTGGGCGGGCAGGGTGCCGCTGTCGCGCCGCCGCCCGTGTCACCGAGGACCAGCAGCGCGACAGCGGCACCCTGCC
>NZ_MDCR01000397.1 GCF_001723055.1 Streptomyces niveus | reverse complement strand
GCCCGGCGGTCAGCCGCCGGGCGGGCCGCAGCCACGACGCGGCGTTCTCGGGCCAGTCGACCACGGCGAGGATCGCTCCACCGCGCGCCGTCCACGCGTCGGCGAACGCGCTCGCGGCGGCGTGTGACGCCTCGTCACGGCTGTGACCGACGGCGACGGAGTGGATCCGCGACCCCGGCGCCGTCAACAGGCCGATCAGTGCGTCGAGTTCGGCCACGGTGTGCGGGGCGCCGGGCTCCGTGGTCAAGTCCGCGCCGTAGACGACAAGGTCGTCGGCGCCGATCAGGGGCGAGTCGGACATGGCGCCGCGGTCCTTTCCCCGCTGGCTCTCCACCGGGCGTACTCGCGCGGCAGGCACACGGCGCACGGCCGGTACCCCGCCGCGACGGCCGTGGCCTCGTCCGCGAAGAACACCCGGTGCTCGGCGTACCGGCCCCGTGCGAGAGCCCGCAGCGCGGACGGGCAGTCGAGCCGCCCGTACAGGCGCCCACGGCTGTGCCCGCCGAGCGTGCCGGGAGTGGCGCTCGGGTACGGCGCGCCGTCCCGGCCCACCAGGACGTACCTCACGCGGCGTCGTGGAACACGAGGCCGAGGGTGTGCCGGTGGCCGGAGCGCACCGTGCTCACGCCGTGCCGCATCGGCGCGTTCGACCAGCCCCGCGCAGAGCGCACCGGCCGGTCGCGGGTGGTGAAGACCAGCCCGTGGCCCTGCGGGAGCGTGGCCGACGAGCCCCGCGACTGCGCGCGCGGACGCTGCTCGGTCATGATGAACTCGCCGCCCGTGAAGTCCGTGCCGGGTACGTCCAGACCGATGACGACCTGGAGCGGGAACACCATGTCGCCGAACACGTCCCGGTGCAGGGCGTTCCAGTCGCCCGCGCCGTAACGCAGCAGGATCTGGGCGGACCTGGCCTGGCCCGCCTCATGACACATCGTCACCCACTCGTCCAGCGTGTCGGGCCAGGGCGCGGTCCTGCCCAGCTTCCCGGCCCAGTCGCGTGCGACGGGCAGCAGCCGCGGATAGAGCGCGGCACGCAACTCCCGTACCGCTTCCGGGAGATCGTGTGTGAAGTACCGGTACTGCCCGGACCCGAACCGATGGCGGGCCATGTCGACGGTGCCGCGGAACCGCTCGCCGTCGTCGTACAGCGCGGTGATCGCGCGGCACTCGGCGGGGGAGAGGAGTGGCTGCCCGGTGAGGGCGTTGCCGTACGCGTCGAGATCGCCGGCGATGGTGTCCCAGTCCTGCCCGGCGACGCGCTCGCCGCTCCTGCCTGCCCGGTTCATGGTCCTCATCGTCTCTCCGCCTCTCCGGTCACTCTCTCGCTCTGTCGAGAGTGCCGCGCGGAGATCTTCCATGCTGGCGGGATTCGGACATGGCGCTTCACCTGGTGCTTCACCCGGCGGTGCGGCCGGTCAGCCCGCCGGCAGATCCGCCTTCGGGAGGAACCCGCGGATCAGCCCGGCGACCTCGTCCAGCGCGCTTTCGAGCAGGAAGTGCCCGCCGTCGACGAGATGCACCTGCGCGTCGGGCAGGTCGGCGACGAACGCCTCGGCGCCCGCCGGGCCGAAGATCTCATCGTTCTTGCCCCACACGGCCAGCAGCGGAGGCCGGCGGTCACGGAGATAGGCATGGAGGCGCGGATAGAGCGGCAGGTTGGTCGCGTAGTCGAGGAGCAGCTTCAGCTGGACGCGGTCGTTGCCGGGGCGCGAGACCAGGGCGTGGTCGTGGTGCCAGGTGTCGGGGCTGACCAGGCTCGGGTCCGGCACGCCGTGCAGATACTGCCACTTGATCATTTCCAGGCTGAAGGCCGCACGGATGGCGGCGATCGTGTCGGGGTTCTGTTCACGCCAGTACGCGCGGGCCGCTCCCCAGAAGCTCTCGACCAGACCCGCCTCGTACCCGTTTCCGTTCTGCGTGATGATCGCCGTGATCGCGTCCGGGTCCTTGAGCGCGAGGCGCCAGCCGACGGGGGCGCCGTAGTCCTGTACGTAGATGGCGTACCGCGTCACCCCGAGTCCGGCCAGCAGCTGCGCCGTCAGGTCGGCGAGCGCGTCGAAGCTGTAGTCGAAGTCCCCGACCGGCGGCGCGTCGGACAGGCCGAAGCCGAGGTGGTCGGGGGCGATGACGTGGTAGCGGTCCGCGAGCTGCGGGATGAGATGGCGGAACATGAACGAGCTGGTGGGGAAGCCGTGCAGCAGTACGAGTACGGGTGCGTCGGGCGGGCCGGCCTCCCGGTAGAACAGTTCGTGGCCCTGGACGGTCGCATAGCGGTGGTGGACGTTGACCATGACGGACTCCTTGTTCTCAGGCCCCGAGTGTCGGTGTCGGTTCGTACCTGTACGTGAGACGAACGCTCACGCCTTCGCCGCCTCGCCGGCGTCACGACGGCGCCGGTAGTGGCGGGCCACCCGGGCGCGGTTTCCGCAGTCGGCGGAGCACCACTCCCGGCGTGGATGGGAGCGCACGAAGAAGAGCACACAGCGCGGCCCGTGGCAGGCCCGCAACTCGGCCCGGCCGGGCCCGGTGAACAGCCGTACCCCTTCCTCCGCGACGCGCGACAGGACCCGTGCGGGCAGGGTGCCGTCCGCGACATCCGTACGGGTGGGCCCGCCGTCCCCGGTCCACGTCAGCGCGGACCAGGAGGGCGCGTACGCGCAGGCCTCGTTGACGGCGGAGACCGCCGCCGTGAGGTGATCGGAGTCGGTGTCCTGCGCGAGCCGCGTGTCGCCGGTCGTGACGGCGGCGAGGCGCCGCAGCGCGTCGCGCAGCTGCCGGAACCGCCGGAGTTCGTCCGCCGACGGGTCCGGCAGCTGCGCGAATGACGGTCCGCCGGCCGGTGCGAGGCGCGGCTGGACACCGCGCAGCCAGGCCGCGAGCCCTTCGGGATGTGTCAGCTCGTCGTGTACGCCGTCCCGGTCGGCCCAGATCGTGTTCATCAGCTCGACCGGCAGGGGCTCACCCAGCAGCGGAGCCGCTGTGGGCGGCGGGGACGCGGACGTACCGGAGCGAATGCTCTCCATACCGACGACTCTAATACGAGAGCTAATGGTTGTCGACCGGAGTAAGCATGTGAATCCGACGGTGAGGCGTCAGCGGCGGCGCAGCAGCATGACGACGACGATGACGACCAGGATGACCACGACTGTTCCGAGACCTATGTACATCTGAGACTCCTCGCTCTTGAATCCGCCGAGTGCGGCTGGGGCCGCGGCGCCGGCCGTGTGCCGGCCCGCCGCCCCTGCCAACCGGGTACCCCGTCAACCGCCGCTCAGCGGTCGGCGGGGTGGCGGCGTACCTGTGTCCACTCCGCGAACCACCAGACAAAGGCGACCAGCACCGCCCACGGCAGCGCGTGCGCGGCGGCCGTGAGCCAGGGCGACTCCCCGCGGAACCGCTCCACTCCGGCCGTCGCGGCCCAACTCGCCAGCAGGACCAGCAGGATTCGGATACGTCGGTGCTTCAGCATGGGAACCTGCTACCCAAGATCATGAACGGGACGCCCCGCATCCTCGTTCTCGTCCCAGAGGTCGGTGCTGAACGCACCCACCAGTGCCCCGACCCTGTCCAGCAGTTCGCCCGCCGGCAGGGCGTCCACCCGCCGCCCGTCCCGCAGCCGCAGCGCCACCGCGTCCCCCGCGGCCTCCCTCGCCCCGATCACCGCCTGGTACGGCACCAGCCTGGCCGCCCTGACGCGCGCGCCCAGGGTGCCGTGCTCCGGCCCCGAGACCTCCGCCCGCAGCCCCCGCTCCGCGCATCGCTCCACGAGCCGTACGGCCTGCGGGAGTTCGGCGTCGGAGACCGGCAGCACCACGACCTGGGCCGGCGCGAGCCAGCCGGGGAACGCGCCGCCGTGCCGCTCCACGAGATGAGCCACGGCCCGCTCCACGCTGCCGATCACACTGCGATGGATCATCACCGGCCGGTGCCTGGCCCCGTCGGCGCCGATGTACCGCAGATCGAACCGCTCGGGCTGGTGGAAGTCGACCTGCACGGTGGACAAGGTCGACTCCCGCCCCGCCTCGTCGGCGATCTGGACGTCGATCTTCGGGCCGTAGAACGCCGCCTCGCCCTCCACCGCCTCGTACGCGACGCCCGAGCTGTCCAGCACCTCGGTCAGCAGCGCCGCCGACCGCTCCCACAGGGCCGGATCGGCGAGGTACTTCCCGCCCGGCCCCGGCAGCGACAGCCGGAAGCGTGCCGGACGGATGCCGAGCGCGTCGTACGCCCGCCGGATCAGCTCCAGCGCGGCCCGCGCCTCCCCGGCGACCTGGTCCACGGTGCAGAAGATGTGCGCGTCGTTGAGCTGAATCGACCGTACGCGGGTCAGCCCGCCCAGCACCCCGGACAGCTCGGAGCGGTACATGCCGCCCAACTCGGCCATACGGAGCGGCAGTTCACGGTAGCTGTGGGCGCGCGACCGGTAGATCAAAGCATGGTGCGGGCACAGACTCGGCCGCAGGACGAACTCCTCCCCGCCCAGCTCCATCGGCGGGAACATGTCCTGGCTGTAGTGCGACCAGTGCCCGGAGATCTCGAACAGCTCCCGCTTCCCCAGCACCGGCGAGTACACATGCCGGTAGCCCGCGCGCCGCTCCACGCCGCGGATGTACTCCTCCAGGGCGTGCCGTACGGTCGCGCCGTCGGGCAGCCAGTACGGCAGGCCCGCGCCGATCAGCGGGTCGGTGTCGAACAGGCCCAGCTCGCGGCCGAGTCTGCGGTGGTCGTGCATGGTGGTCTCCTCGCTGGCGGGGAACGAGTGACCACGTGACGAAGCCCCGGGGCACTCGCCCCGGGGCTTCGAACTGGATCAGCAGTCAGCGCGCCGGGACACTCTCCGGCGTCGTCGTCATCGCGGCACGCTTCATGGGACCGACGGTAGAGACCGGCCCGCGCCACGGCAACAGCATTTCTCACGGGCGGTCAATTCCCACCCCCGTCCCACGAACACCTTGTGTCCTAACCCTGGACACCCGCCGAGCGGTCGTGCTGTCATTCCGCTGCGGACACTTTCCAACGTTGTAATAGCCGGGACGAACCCCTTCCGCCCCCGTCCGCGCGAGGACATCGAGGACTTCCATGAGACGAAAGCCCGCCGCCCGCCCACCGCTGCGCTCCCGCCCCCTGTTCCGCTCGCTGCTGCTCGCAGTCGCCCTGCTGCTGCCGGCGACCGGCTTCGCGTCGGGCGCGACGGCCGCCGGTATCGCGCCCGACACCACGTCCGCCGCCGCGCCCGCCGACGACGTGCACGGCCTCAAGGGCGAGTACTTCAGCATGTCCGCGCCCGGCGCGCGCGACTTCGCCGAGCTCGGGGGACTGGCCCTCGACCCGCAGATCGAATTCCCGGGCCTGGCAACGACGTTCGAGTCCCTGACGGGTCGCTCCGAACACACCACCGCCCGCTGGACCGGCCGTATCGAGGCCCCCGCGAGCGGCGACTACACCTTCTACGCGACCGGCGACAACGGCTTCCGGGTCTGGATCGGCGACAGGACGGTGATCGACCACTGGGAACCGGACTGGGACAAGGAGCAGACCAGTGAGCCGGTCACGCTCAAGGCCGGCGAGCCGCAGGACATCCGCGTCGAGATGTTCCAGGACACCGGCGGCGCCAACATGTTCCTGCGCTGGTCGGGCGCCGGGACCCAGAAGCAGATCGTCCCCGAGTCCGCGTTCACCCCGCCCGCCGACTTCGAGATCTACCCGGTCTCGCCCACGGTCGGAAAGGACGGCCGGCAGATCCGCGCGACCTTCGAGGACAAGGTCGGCGGCACCGTCGCGGCGCTCAAGGACCATCTGAAGATCGACGTCGACACGACCCCGATGCCGGTCACCTCCGTCGCCCGCACCCCCGGTGACCCGTACTCCCTCACCGTCACGCTGAAGGCGCCGATCCAGAAGGACCAGCGGGTCGGCTTCCGATACGACGGCAAGGGCGGCCTCCAGGCCGGCGGCGAGAGCGTGCCGGAGATCATGCGCACGGCGGCCAACGAGTCCACGCACCGGCTCACCACCGAGTGGGGCGACAGGCTCGACCGCGACAACCCGCTGCCCGAGTACCCGCGTCCGCAGCAGGTGCGCGACAACTGGAAGAACCTCAACGGGCCTTGGCAGTTCGCGGGCGCCGAGAAGGACGAACAGCCCGTCTTCGGCAAGGACCTGGACGAGAAGATCATCGTGCCGTTCCCCGTCGAGTCACAGCTCTCCGGCCTCGAACGCCACGAGGACCACATGTTCTACCGCAAGCTCGTGACCGTCCCCGCCAACTGGCAGGTCGGCAGCGGCAAGCGGCTGAAGCTCAACTTCGGCGCCGTCGACTACGCGACCCGCGTCTGGGTCAACGGCAAGCAGGTCACCCAGCACACCGGCGGCTACACGGCGTTCAGCGCCGACATCACGGACGCGCTGAAGAACGGCGGCAGGGGACCGCAGGAGATCGTCGTCGCCGTCACCGACACCAACGGCCCCAACCAGCCGATGGGCAAACAGTCCACCGACCCCGGCGGCATCGTCTACACCCAGTCCTCCGGCATCTGGCAGACCGTCTGGATGGAGCCGGTCGCCACGGCGGCCGTCGACGAGCTCGTCACCACACCCGACATCGAGTCCCGCACCCTGGCCGTCACCGTCAACTCAGCCAAGGCGTCGGCCGATGCCAAGGTCAGGGCCGTCGCACGCGACGCCAAGGGCCGGATCATCTCGACGGTCAGCGGCCGTCCCGGCACCGAACTGCGCCTGCCGATCAAGAACCAGCGGCTCTGGACCCCGGACGACCCGTACCTGTACGACCTCGACGTCACCCTCACCGACGGCCGGTCCACCGACCGCGTCGACAGCTACTTCGGTATGCGGTCCGTCGGGATCGAGAAGGTCGGCGGCTACCAGAAGCTCGTCCTGAACGGGAAGCCGGTCTTCTCCCTCGCCATGCTGGACCAGGGATTCTGGCCCGACGGCCTCTACACCCAGCCCAGCGACGCGGCGCTCGCCTTCGACCTCGAAGAGCAGAAGAAGCTCGGCTTCAACGCCGTACGCAAGCACATCAAGGTCGAGTCGGCCCGCTTCTACCATCACGCCGACAAGCTCGGACTGCTCGTCTGGCAGGACTTCGTCTCCAGCGACATCACCAACGAGGCGGGACAGAAGACCTTCGTCGACGAGGGCAAGCAGATGATGCGTCAGCTGCACAACTCGCCGTCCGTCATCGGCTGGATCGTCTTCAACGAGGGCTGGGGCGAGTGGAACCGGGAGGAGACCGGCCGGATCGCCGAATCGGTGAAGCAGACCGACCCCTCCCGGATCGTCAACGCGCACAGCGGTGTCAACTGCTGCTCCTCGAAGGGGGATTCGGGCAAGGGCGAGATCATCGACCACCACGACTACGTCAACAACGACGCCCCGTTCCCCGACCACTGCGCCGCGATGGACGGCGAGCACGGCGGCTTCACGCTCCGTACCCCGGGGCACATGTGGCCCGGCCCGCCCGCCGCGATCTACAGCGGGGTCGCCGACAAGGACGCGCTCACCGCGAAGTACGTCCAGAACACCACCGACTTCTATCTGGAAGCGGCCGGCGCCGAACTGTCGGGCTCCGTCTACACCCAGGTCAGCGACCTGGAGAACGAGCTGAACGGGTTCTACACCTACGACCGCCGGGAGATCAAGGTCGACCCCGCGCGCGTGCGTGACATCAACCTGAAGGTCATCAAGGCCGGCGCCGAAGCGGGCGAGCGGGACGAGCTGACCGGCGGCGGACACTGGGCGCTGGACGAGGGGAAGGGCACCACGGCCAAGGACAGCGGCCCGAACGGCAAGGCCCTCGGCCTCGTCGGCGGCTCCACCTGGACGACGGGCGTCAGCGGCTCGGCGCTCGCCTTCGACGGCGAGGGCCAGTACGCGCAGACCGAAGGCCCGGTCGTCGACACCACCAAGAGCTACTCGGTGTCGGCCTGGGTCACGCTCGACGCGCTCCCCGGCAACTACGCGACGGCGGTCAGCCAGGACGGCCGGCGCACGGAGAACCCGTTCTATCTTCAGTACGGCCAGGGCGCGTTCGCCTTCAGCACCCCGGGGGGCAACCGGGCCCGCCTGGTGACCCAGCCGGAGAACGGCCGCTGGTACCACCTGGTGGGGGTCCGTGACTCGGCGTCGGACAAGATCACGCTGTACGTCGACGGCGTACCGGCAGCGACCGTCGCAGCGGGCCCGGTCGACGTGAGCACCGGACCCCTGTCGCTCGGCCGCGCCAAGTACGACGGCGCCAAGGGCGACTTCTGGAACGGTTCGATCGACCAAGTGCACGTCTACGACAAAGCTCTGACGGACAGCCAGGTCAGGAGTCTGCACGCGGAGGAACAACCGGCGCGCTGACGCGACCGGGCGGGGACGGTCCCCGGTGAGCCGATCGGCTCACCGGGGACCACTCGCGCGTCCGGGGCGGCCCCGGTCAGGGCGTGTCCGCAAAGTCCCGTCTGGCTCACG
>NZ_MDCR01000396.1 GCF_001723055.1 Streptomyces niveus | reverse complement strand
ACGCGGCGGACCCGGAGGTCCTCCAGCGGCTGCTGCGGATGGAGCGGCACGCGATCGCCGTGTCGGCGCGTACCGGCGCCGGGATGACCGAGCTGCTGGCGCTCATCGACACCGAGCTGCCCAGGCCGGAGATCACGGTCGAGGCCCTGGTGCCGTACACCGACGGTGGTCTGGTCTCGCGGGTGCACGCCGAGGGCGAGGTGCTGTCCGAGGAGCACACCCCGGAGGGCACGATGCTGAAGGCGCAGGTCCACGAGGAACTGGCCGCGGCGCNNGGGGGCGGGCCTTCCACCGTTGACGCGGGCGTCTATTGGTCCGCGAACTTGTCGCTCATCATCGTGTAGAGCTGCTGGGCGCCCTCACCGAGCCGGGGGCCGGCCAGCCAGCCCGAAGTGACCGGGCCGATGGACGTGTTGGAGACCAGCACCGAGTCGCCGTCGGGTCCGGCCGCGAACCAGCCGCCGCCGGAGGAACCACCGGTCATGGTGCAGCCGATGCGCCACATCGTGGGCGTACCGGCGGCGATCGAGAGCCGGCCGGCGTTGTCGACGCACTTGTGCATGATCAGCCCGTCGTACGGCGGGGCCGCGGGGTAACCCCACGCGCCCAGGCTGCCGATGGTGCTCGCCTCGGGGGCGTCGAAGTCGACGTCCAGGGCCGCGCCGACGGTCTCCTCCAGCGACTTGCCGCCGTTCTCGGGAGTGACGTGCATGACCGCGTAGTCGTACGCCGCTCCGTCGCCGCCGGTCGGGCCGCCGTCGCTGATCCACTCGTTGGAGGTCGCGACCCAGTCGGCCCAGTACTGGCCGTAGGGGGCGATCTCCTGCGGCTGCGCGTTCTGCAGCGCGTCGGCGGACTTGCCCGTGTTGTTGTAGGCGGGGACGAACATGATGTTCCGGTACCAGCCGCCGCCCGCGCCCGCGTGCACGCAGTGGCCCGCGGTCCACACGAGGTTGGACCTGCCGGGGTTCTTCGGGTCCTTGACGACGGTGGCCGAGCAGACCATCGAGCCCTCGGGGGAGTCGAAGAAGACCTTGCCGACGGGCGCCGCGTGGTCGGTGTACGGCGTCTTCTCCGGCTCGGCCTGGACTGGCCGGGGCTCGGGATCGGTGACGTCCTGGTCGCCGGAGATGTCACCGACGGCGAGGGTCTTCGTCGGCGACTTCGCCGTCTTCATCCGCTCGGGCTTCCACAGGTCCTTGATGACCGGGTTGACGAAGTCCTTGGCGCCGCGCAGCCACTTGTCCTTCTCCCAGTTCTTCCACTCACCGTCCTTCCACTTCTCCGGGTCGACACCGTGCTCCTTGAGCCGGTCGGCCAGATCCGCGGGTATCTCCCCACCTGCCTTGTCGGCGGCGGGAGTCGAGGCTGTGGCCTTGTCCGCCGCCTTGTCCTCGCTGCCGCCGCCACAGGCGGTGGCCGTCAGCGCGAGGGCAGCGGCCAGGCTGGTCGCGGCCAGCAATGGGCGTATGGATCGCATGAAAGACGTTCCCCCTGGAACCATTTGAGTCACTTGCCATGAACTTGTCACGCAAAGGGGTGGCCCTCGGGTGGACCACCTCGTGGTGGCCAGACCCGGACGGGCCGTGCCGGCCGTGTCCGCCGTGCCCGAGGGCACGGCGGACGGCGCGCCGGGTCCTACTGGCCGGCGTACTTCTCGCTGACCGCCTCGTAGATGCCCTTGGCCTCGTCACCGAGTCGCGGGCCCGCCAGCCAGCCCGCGGTCACCGGGCCGATCGAGGTGTTCGACACCAGGGCGGGCTTGCCGTCCTGGCCGTTCGCGATCCAGCCGCCGCCGGACGAACCGCCGGTCATCGAGCACCCGATGCGGTGCATCGTCGGGTCCTCGGCGTTGATGGACAGCCGGCCCGGCTTGTCGGCGCACTGGTAGAGCTTCTGACCGTCGAACGGCGGCGCCGCCGGATAGCCGGTCGCCGTCATCGAATCGATCTCCGGCGTGGCCGGTGCGTTGAAGTCGACCGGCAGCGCCGCGCCGACGGTCTCCTCCAGCGACTTGCCGTCACCGCCCTTCTCGGGCGTCACATGGATCACCGCGAAATCGAAGGGGGCGCCCAGGCCACCCGTCGGCGCGCCCTGCGAGATCCACTCCTCGGAGGTCTGCGCCCACTTGCCCCACCAGATGCCGTGCGGGGCGATCTCCTCCTTGGGCGCGGTCTCCAACTCCGATATCGCCAGGTCGCTGTTGTTGTACGACGGGACGAACGCGATGTTCCGGTACCAGCCGCCGTCCTTGCCCGCGTGCACGCAATGGCCCGCCGTCCAGACCATGTTGGACTTTCCGGGGTTGGCGGGGTCCTGCACCACCGTCGCCGAGCAGACCATCGAACCCTCGGGTCCGTCGAAGAACAGCTTGCCCGCCTCGGGCACGTCCCCGTCGTACGGCGCGCTCACCGCCGTCGCCTCCACCGGCTCCGGAGTCGGGTCGGTGACACCCGCGTCGCCGGAGATGTCCTCCTCCTCAACCGGCTTGTCGGGCTCTTCGGCGTCCCGCATCCGGTCCGGGTCCCACAGGCCCTCGATGATCGGGTTGACGTAGTCCCGTGCCTCACGAAGCCACTTGTCCTTGTCCCAGTTCTTCCACTCGCCGTCCCGCCACTTGTCCAGGTCTATCCCGCGCTCCTTGAGGCGCTCCTGGAGATCGGCCGGAATGGTGATCTTGTCGCCGGCGGACCCGTCGGTCGAACCACTGGGCTTGTCGGCCGAGTTCGTGTCCTCGGTGGGCCCGCAGGCGGTGGCCGTCAGAGCCAGCGCCGCCGCGAACGAGGCGATCGCGACGGCGGAAGAGCTTCTGCGCCGCACGCTCCTCCCACGGCGCGTGGTGAACGGTGGGCGAATGGCTCGCATGTCGGGATCCCCCTGGGACTTCGGAACTGTTCTGAACTGACGCATCAACTGGGTTGACCGGACGAATCGGCCAGGTCGTTGAGACCTGAGCCGGAAGTCGGCCCCCACTATGCCGGTGCCGTTGGGGACGGCCGACGGCAGGGGCGTGGTTCCGCCGGCGAAGGATCTTCCGATCGCCCGTGATCCCGGCCGCCTCCCGTCGTTGGTACCTACGGGGGACTCGGCGCCGGCGTTCACCACACGCACCCCGCGGCGCTCGACCCGCCGCGTCGACGTGTGACGTAACCGTTCCCGCGGGAGGACCGACAGCCGTGGCCGTGACCGAACTTCCCTCGCCGCTACCGCTCGTCGCCCCCGTCGGCGACACCTTCCGCCAGTCCGGGGACCACCGCCGTGACGACCACCGGAAAGACCACCGGACAGCGACCGCACCGGCTCTCTGACCCGGCCCCCACACAAGGAAGTCCTCCCGTGAACTCCTCCCTCTCCACACCCGACGCACCCGAGATCGTCGGCCGCCCGCTCGCCCAGGACCTCGGACCGGTCGAACCGCACGCCCCTGCGACGGTCGTACCCGTGACGATCGGCGTGACCACGGTGCCCCGCCAACTGCCGTCGGGCGAGGGGGCGGCCGCCGCCCCCCGCACGCCGGGCCCGCGCCCCACGGCCGCCGTCGCCGACAGGGCGGCAGCCGACCACCCGGACCACCCGGACCACCTGGACCACCTCGACGACCCGGACCCGCGACGGGCCGCCGACGCCGCGACGGTGGAGAACCTGCTGCGCTGCTGGGTCAGGGAGGGCAACGTCCCCCGGCCGGACGGACACACCCTCAGAATCCCGCTCGACGCCAGCGGCACCGTCCTCCTGGTCCCCGTGCGCTACTGGTCGGCCACCGGCTGGCACCGCTTCGGCATGCCCCTGCTGGAGAGCGCGGGACCGCACTCCACTCCCGCCGACGCCGTCACCGTCGCCGCCCTCCTCGGCCGCGAGTCGGGCCGGAGCCAGGGCACCGAACTGGTCGCCAGAGTCGCCGACTCCGCCCGTCGCACGGCCGACTTCCTCACCGACCGACGAGCCGACCCCGGCCCCGTCGGCACCGACCTCTTCCTCACCGCCGAACAGTCGCTCCTCCTGGGTCACCCGCTCCACCCCACGCCCAAGAGCCGTGAAGGTCTCTCCGACACCGAGCACCGTCACTTCTCGCCCGAACTGCGTGGCTCTTTCCCCCTTCACTGGATGGCCGTCGACCGGTCCGTGCTCGCCACCGACTCGGCCTGGACCGAACAGGGCCGCGTCGTCCACGCGGAACAGCTGACCAAGCGGCTCGCGGAAGGCCTGGCACTCCCCGACGGCTCGGTCCCGCTGCCTCTCCACCCCTGGCAGGCACGGGAGTTGTCGCAGCGTCCCGCCGTACGCGCGCTCCTCGACGCCGGTCTGCTCCATCACCTCGGGCCGCACGGCGCCCCCTGGTACCCCACCTCCTCCGTCCGGACGGTGCACCGGACCGGCGCCCCCGCCATGCTCAAGCTCTCTCTCGGCGTACGCATCACCAACTCCCGCCGCG
>NZ_MDCR01000395.1 GCF_001723055.1 Streptomyces niveus | reverse complement strand
TGCGCCAGCGGGCCATCGCGAACGAGAACACCCCGAACAGCACCAGCCCCAGCGCCACCAGTGCGAGCAGCCAGCGTCCGGCCGGCGCGTCCGCGAAGGAACGCAGGGTCGCGTCGAAGCCCTTGGCCTTGTCCGGCTCGTACTCGATCGCGGCCTGGAGGACGAACACGCCGATGCCGCCGAAGAGCACGCCGCGCGCCACGCCGCCGCCGACGCCGGTCACATCGACGAACTGGCGCACCCTGCGTGACATCTGACTGAGCTTCAGATGTTTGTGGTAGTCACGCCTGAGTGCGCGTACGGCGATCCACAGACCGGCGCCGATGATCGCGGCGCCCGCGATGCCCACGATCCACCGGCCGCCGGGCTGCTCCATCGCCGTGGCCGTGATGTCCTGCGACTGCTGGTCGCCGGACGAGCCGCTCTTGTCGCCGGCGGCGAAGGTGAGCACGGAGTACGCCACGAAGCCGTAGAAGACGAACCGCCCCGCCGACAGCAGCCGTTTGCTCGCCTTACGGCCGTCCGGACCCGAGGCGCCGAACAGCGCCTCCGACAGCCGCCACAGCGACATGCCGACGAGGCCGACGCCCAGGGCCCACAGCAGGACCGAGCCCATCGGCTGCTCGCCGATCTCGGCGAGCGCGCCGCCCCGGTCCGCCTGCTCGCCGCCGCCGCCACCGCCGACGTCGGCGAAGGCGATCTGGAGGGCGAGCAGCCCGATGAGCAGATAGATGGTGCCGCGCGCCATGAATCCCCAGCGCGCTGCCGCGTCCATCGCCGAACTGTTCGCCGCCTGACGGCCCTTGCTACGGCCTCTGAGTGACATCGTGCGTGCGTTCATCTGTGCTCCTCCCCATTTACTTCGACCGTCGGGTGCCCCGGGGCCGGGCGGGGAAACGGGGCGGCGCCGCGCCGTCAGCTCCAGCCCGCCACGACGAGTGACAGCCCGGCGGCGAAACCGGCACCCAGCAGGGTCACGTACGCGCCGTAGTGGCGGCGGAAGCGGCACAGCAGCAGACCGAGCACGGCGAAGGCCGCGCCGACCGTCAGCGTCCGCCCGCCGCGGGCCCGCGCGGACTCCACGAACCAGTCGGCGGCGGGCACGTCGGCGCGGCCCGCCTCGGCGGCGTACACCTTGAACGGGATGCCGTTCCACGGCTGGTGGCGTACGGCGGACGCAGACTCGGCCGCCAGCTCCTGCCGCACCTCCGCGCGCATCCGGTCCGTCGTCAGCGGCGCGGGCAACTGGAGCCCCGTGTTCGCGAGTTGGAGCGCCAGCAACCCGCCGGCCAGGCTGCCCGCGAGCGCGGCGAAGGACAGCCGGAGCGCTGCCCGGGGGACGGCGACGCACGCGACGCCCAGCAGCAGTTCGGGCATCAGCGGCCAGCTCAGCGCCTCCGCGCACGCCCAGACGAACGCCAGCAGCAGGCCCAGGCGTGATGCGGCCACCGAGGCCACCCGGCGCCGTACGGGGGAGTCGCGCGGCGGCTCGGCCGGCGTACGGGCGTGCAGGGCGGCGACGGCCGCCCGCGCGTCCTTCGGCGTCGCCGTGGGCGGCAGCGGCTCACCGATCCGCACCCGCACCGGCGACGAACGCAGCCGCCCGTGCTTGGGCAGCAGCCGGTCGGTGCCCGCGATGGCCACCGGTACGACCGGGACGCACGCGCGCTCGGCGAGGACCAGGGCGCCTCGGTGGAAGGCGCCGACCGCGCCGTCCGCCCCGCGGGTGCCCTCGGGGAACAGGACGACCGCGCGCCCGGCCCGCAGCTCGTCCGCCATCGACAGCAGATCGTCCATGCCGCCGCCGGTGCGCCGTACCGGAAACCCCGCCGCGAGCACCCGGCACACGCGCCGTCGCCACGGTGAGGCGAACCAGTAGTCGGCAGCCGCCCCGATGGCCGGACGGTGCCGGGCGTCGAGCGCGGCCAGCAGCGCGGCGGTGTCCGCGTGGGAGGAGTGGTTGGCCACAACTACGCACCCACGGGGCGGCAGTTGACCGTGTCGCCGCACACCGCCGGTGACGGTCAGGACGAGCCACCACAGGGCGCGCCGCAGTACCGCGCCGAGCCGGGAGGGGGAGAGCGCGGCAGTCGGCGCCGCCCCGGGGCCACCGGGACCGACGGAGACGGTACGGCGCCCCCGACCGCGCCCCCGACCGTGCCGCCGCGCCCCGCGCTCGCACCGCTCGCCGGACGGGCCGGCCGCGAACGCGAGAGCGCCCCCCGTGCCGCCGCGTCCGCGCCCGCGCCGGTGCCCGGCGACCGCCGCGCGGCGCCGCAGCCGTCGCGGCACGGAGCGCCCACCCGAACGCGTACCGGAACGCGCACCTGAACGTGCCCTCGTCCGAACGGAGATCCGCGCGGTCATGCCGTCACCACCATCGCGAGCAGGAGAGCCAGCAGCAAGGAGTCGATCCGGTCGAGCAGCCCGCCGAAGCCCGGCAGCCAACTGCCCGCGTCCTTCACGCCCGCCTCCCGCTTGACCATGGATTCGAGCAGGTCACCCAGTACGCAGCCGGTCAGCACGGCCGCCCACAACACCGGCGTGAACGCCCCGACGGCCCCCAGCGCGACCGCGGTCGCCCCCGCCGCTCCCAGCACCCCCGCCCATGTCTTGCTGGGAGACAGCGGCGACAACGACCGGGCGAGCACCCCGCGCCGCCCCAGCGCCGTCCCGCCGCACCACGCCCCCACGTCGCCGAGCGCCACCGCCAGCCCGACCGCGACCGCCGTGTCACCGAGCACCACAAGCCCGGTGAGCGGCAGGGGAATCCACAACAGGGCGAAGACGGTGCGCGCGCAGCGGGTGAATCCCCGTTCGTCGTCACCCGCCAGCAGCGCCGGAAGTGCCGCCACGACCAGCAGGAGCGCCACCACCCTGAGGTCGACCGCCCGCCCGTCCACCGCGGCCGGCACCAGCCACGCCAGCGCCGGGAGTACGACGGCGGCCACGAGCAGCACCGCGTACTCCGCGCGCGGCAGCCCCGCCATCCGTACGTACTCGCCCACCGCCGTCGCCCCGAGCGTCGCCGCGAGCGCGAACGCGCCCCCGGCGCCCAGGAACAGCGCCCCCAGGAACACCGGCGCCGCGATCGCCCACGTCCGCCACCGCTTACGCAGCTCCGCCCGCATCGCCAGCCGCGACGGCAGCGCCGCCACCGCGATCCCGCTCGCCCCGAGGGCGCCGGCGACCAACGGCACGGCGCGCCCCACGGCCTCGCCCGCGAACACGACGCCGCTCATGCGAGCCTCCTCCAGATCCAGCCGAACCGGACGACCGCCGTGAGCGCCGAGCCCGCCGCGATCACCACGAGCACCGGCACCGCCCAGCCGGTCGCGGCGGCGACGACGGCCAGCAGGCAGCGTTCGGTCTTGCCGACGGGGCCGCCGTTACGGCGCGGCGCGCCCGCCGCCGTACCCGCGAGGGACACCCACGACGGGAGCGTCGCCGCCAGCCCCGCCACAGCGACCAGCCACAGTGGCGCGAGCGTGAGAAAACCGGCCAGGACGACCAGGTCGGCGGCGCGGTCGCCGAGTTCGTTCAGGACGGCGCCGCGCCGGGTCGTCCGGCCGGTGTCCCGCGCCAGCGCCCCGTCGAGGTTGGCGAAGGCCAGGCGGGCGGCGAGAAGGACGGCGACGGGGAGCGCGGCGAGCGGTCCGGCGGGCAGCCAGGCCAGGGCGGCGCCCGCACCTGCCGCGCTGACGACACCGGCCGCCGTGAGCGTGTCGGGCGACACCTCACGACGGACGAGCGCGGCCCGGACTCCGGAGAGCCGGGACGCGTACCAGGGCTTCAGTGCGTAAAGGCCGTTCATGGGGCAACTGTCGCGGCAGGTACGTTTTTTCGACATGGAGCAGCTACTCAACCGCGCACTGAGTACGTGTGCGGGCGCCCGGCCTGAAAGAGTGAGAAGCATGTCAGACCCGCTGCGCACCGCCCACACCTTCGAGCTCGACCCGGCGACCCTCGGCGAGATCCGCGACCTCCTCGACGTCGCCTTCGACGGGACCTTCAGTGAGGAGGACTGGACGCACGGACTCGGCGGCGTCCACGTCCTCGTTCGGGACGGCACGGGCGAGCTGGTCGCGCACGGCAGCGTGATCCAGCGCCGGCTGACGCACGCGGGGCGGTGGCACCGCGTGGGGTACGTCGAGGCGGTCGCCGTCCGCGCGGACCGGCGCGGGGACGGGCTCGGCGGCCGGGTGCTCGAGGTGCTGGAGCGGGTGATCGACCGGGCGTACGACATCGGCGCGCTCTCCGCGTCCGAGAAGGGGGCCCGGCTCTACCGGTCGCGCGGCTGGCACCTGTGGCAGGGCCGCGTCGAGGCACTGAGCCCGGACGGCGTGGTGCGGCTGCCGGAGGAGGAGGGGTCGACCTATCTCTGGCCGGTGCCCGGACGCGAACTGCCGTCCGCCGACGACGCGTTGATCTTCGACTGGCGCGACGGCGACGTGATGTAGGAGCGCGCTCGAGATGGGCGACGGCGCCACCGGGCCATGTTCGCCGTCTCAGATAGTAGGACGTCCGACTAACTGTGGAGACAGAACGGCCCGGCTCCCTTAGCTTTGTAGAAGCCGAACGAATCGCTCGATCCAGCGAACGGCGGACGAGAGCGGTCGCCCTCACGCAGGCCACCCCTGCGGGCACGCTCCCCGCCCATCCGGCGCCTCGCAGATGCCTCGTACGGCTCCCCCCGGCCGTACGCCTCAGCTGTCTCAAGGAGTCGATCATCATGGCCGAGACGACAGTCCGCCGCGTCCGTCACCGTGTCCGCAGCAGCGAGTCCGACCGCAAGAACGCCGCGGCGGCCCTCCAGCGCGCCCTCGACCGCAGGGACAACGGCGGCTCCACCGGCCACTGAGCCGGGGCGCCCCTCCCGACACCGCCGCCGCACCGGCGGCCACGTCCCGGCGCACCACAACACGCGGCTGTCCGAATCCTGGACCGCGCGTGTCAGGCACTGGGACGCGCAGTAAGGTGCCCGTCATGTCTCGCAGCATCAACCTCGCAGTGATCCCCGGTGACGGCATCGGCCAGGAGGTCGTGGCCCAGGGCCTGAAGGTCCTCGGCTCCGTGCTCCCGCAAGATGTGAAGCTGGAGACCAAGGAGTACGACCTCGGCGCCCGGCGCTGGCACCGTACCGGGGAGACCCTCCCGGACACGGAACTCACCGCGCTCAAGGCGCACGACGCGATCCTCCTCGGCGCCATCGGCGACCCGTCGGTGCCGTCCGGGGTCCTGGAGCGAGGGCTGCTGCTGAAGCTGCGGTTCGCCTTCGAACACTACGTCAACCTGCGCCCGTCGAAGCTCTTCCCGAACCAGGCCACGCCGCTGGCCGGCCGTCCGGACATCGACTTCGTCGTCGTCCGCGAGGGCACCGAGGGCCCGTACACGGGCAACGGTGGTTCCCTGCGCACCGGTACGCCCGCCGAGGTGGCCACGGAGGTCAGTCTCAATACGGCGTACGGCGTGGAGCGTGTCGTGCGCGACGCGTACGAGCGTGCCAACTCCCGCCCCCGCAAGAAGCTGACGCTGGTCCACAAGAACAACGTCCTCGTCTACGCGGGCCACCTCTGGAAGAGGATCTTCGACCGGGTCGGCCAGGAGTACCCCGAGGTCTCCACCGACTATCTGCACGTCGACGCCGCGACGATCTTCTTCGTCACCCAGCCCGAGCGCTTCGACGTGATCGTCACCGACAACCTCTTCGGCGACATCCTCACCGACCTCGCCGCTGCCGTGACCGGCGGCATCGGCCTGGCGGCCTCCGCGAACATCAACCCCGACCGGGCGTTCCCGTCCATGTTCGAGCCCGTCCACGGCTCGGCGCCGGACATCGCGGGCCAGGGGAAGGCCGACCCCACGGCCACGATCCTCTCGGTCGCACTGCTGCTGCGGCACCTCGGCTTCGACGCCGAGGCCGCCTGTATCGAGGAGGCCGTCGCGGCCGACCTCGCGGAGCGCGGCGGTGCGCCTCGTACGACCGACGAGATCGGTGACGCGCTCGTCGTACGAGTAGCGAGCTGACCCGCCGACGACTCTCCCAGCCGCCGGGTCACCGCACCCGGCGGCTGTGCTTTGCGGCCACCGGGTGTCACCATCATCCGTAGGGCCGCATTCACCCCGTTTCATGCCCGGCCCCGCCACGCGCGACAATCGTGGTGGGCCGCGGCATGAGGGAAAGCTCGGACGTCCTAGTACCTGTAGCGGCGTGAGTGCGGTCCGTCACACACAACCGGTGAAGGACAAGAAACCATGACCACGCCCACGACCGCGTTGCCCACCCTGGCGCTCAAGCCCTCGTCGAATCCGCTGTCCGACGCGCAGCGCGAGGCGATCCTGGCCGCCCCCGGCTTCGGCCGCCACTTCACCGACAACATGGTGACCATCAGGTGGACGGAGGGCCGGGGCTGGCACGACGCGCAGCTCGTCCCCTACGGCCCGCTCTCGCTCGACCCGGCCAACATGACGCTGCACTACGCGCAGGAGATCTTCGAGGGGCTCAAGGCCTACCGCCGCCCCGACGGCACCGTCGCCACCTTCCGGCCCGAGGCCAACGCCCGGCGCTTCCAGGTCTCCGCGCGCCGGCTGGCGATGCCCGAGCTGCCGGTCGAGACGTTCATCGAGGCGTGCGACGCGCTCGTCCGGCAGGACGAGGCGTGGGTCCCGCCGCACGGCGGCGAGGCGTCGCTGTATCTGCGGCCCTTCATGATCGCGGCCGAGGTCGGACTGGGGGTGCGGCCCGCGAACGAGTATCTGTTCCTGGTCATCGCCTCCCCGGCCGGCGCCTACTTCCCCGGCGGCGTGAAGCCCGTCTCCATCTGGCTCTCCGAGAACCGGGTGCGCGCCGTCCCCGGCGGCATGGGCGACGCCAAGACCGGCGGCAACTACGCGGCGTCCCTGCTCGCGCAGGCCGAGGCGGCGGCGGAGGGGTGCGACCAGGTGGCGTACCTGGACGCGGTCGAGCACAAGTGGGTCGAGGAACTGGGCGGGATGAACCTGTACTTCGTGTACGGGGACAAGATCGTCACTCCTGAGCTGACCGGCTCCCTGCTGGCCGGCATCACTCGTGACTCGCTGCTGAGGATGGCGGGCGATCTCGGCTACACGTCGCAGGAGCGCCGTATCTCGATCGACGAGTGGCGGCGTGACAGCGAGAACGGCACCCTCACCGAGGTGTTCGCGTGCGGTACGGCCGCCGTGATCACGCCGGTCGGGCTCGTCAGGTCGGCGAGCGGCGAGTGGACGCAGTCGGGCGGCGAGCCCGGCGAGGTCACGTCGAAGCTGCGCGCGGCGCTGCTGGACATCCAGACGGGGCGGACCGAGGACGTCCACGGGTGGATGCACCCGGTGGTCTGACGTCCGGGGAGCGGTCGACGGAGTAAATGCAGAACATCTCTTCGCGAAGAGATGTTCTGCATTTATGCTCTCCCTCATGACGACCGACCGCGAGCCGAGCAGCCCTCCGACCGCCGACGCGGGCGCCCCGCTGGGTCCCGACCCGGACCACGACGTCACGCTCGACGCCGCGGCGCTGCGCGTACTGGCCCACCCCGTACGGCTGGTCATGCTGAACACGCTGCGGGAGCACGGGCCTTCCACGGCGCGCAGGCTGGCCAAGGAGCTCGATCTGGACTCCGGGGCGGCCAGTTACCATCTGCGCCGCCTCGCGGCCGGCGGGCTCATCGAGGAGGACGAGGAGCGGGGTACGCGGCGTGACCGCTGGTGGCGGGCGCGGCACCGGCGCTCGTACCACGACCCCGCCACCGTGCCGCCGGACGAGCGGCAGGGGAGCCGGGCGTACGCGAACGCGGTGGTGCTCGCCTACGGTGACCAACTGCGCAGGCTCGCCGCGGACGTTCCGCTCTTCCCGGACGACTGGTTCGAAGCCTCGATCTTCAGCGACTACAGCGTGAACCTGACGCCCGGCGAGCTGGAGGAGATGAAGCGCGAGCTGGTGGGCGTCATCGCCAAGTACCGAACACGTGGCGCGAGTTCGGAGGGCGCGGAGCCGGCGGAGGGGGCGGCGCGGGTGTCCGTACAGCTCCAGATGTTCCCCCGGCTGTGATACCCGACGCCGCGGCGTCCGCGCCCGCGCCTGCGTCCGCGCCCGAACGGCCCGCCTACCGCGACCCGGACGTCCTGCGCTGGCTCGGCGCCTACACCACCTCCGTGACGGGCGACATCGTCTACTTCCTCGCCCTCACCTGGGCCGTCACCCAGGAGTCCGGCCCCGCCCAGGCCGGTGTCGTGCTCGCCGCCGGCGCCGTGCCGCGCGCCGTCCTCATGCTGGCGGGCGGCGTCGTCGCCGACCGGTTCGGCCCGCGCCGCGTCGTCATCGGCAGCGATCTCGTCCGCTGCGTGGTGGTGCTCGCCGCGGCCACCGTCGCACTGCTCATCGGCACCGAGCTGTGGCTGCTGGTCGCGCTTGCGGTCGTCTTCGGCTCCGTGGACGCGCTGTTCATGCCGGCGGTCGGGGCGCTGCCTCCACGGATCGCGCCGACCGGTCAACTCGCCCGGGTGCAGGGCCTGCGGCTGCTGTCCATCAGGCTGAGCAACACCGCCGGCCCGCCGCTCGCGGCCTTCGCGCTGTCCGCCGGGGGCTCCCCGGGGGCCTTCGGCGTCGCGGGCGCGCTCTTCGTCGTGTCCCTGGTCCTGCTCCTCGCCGTACGCGTCCGCCCGTTGCCGCCGCGGGACGTACCCGAAGCGGCCGATGTCTCCACGCCCCGTCAGGAGTTCCGCGACGGGTTGCGCTATCTGCGCGCCAACCGCCGCGTCTCGTCCCTCGTCGTCGTCATCGGGCTCGGCGAGATGTGCTTCAGCGGACCGGTCAGCACCGGCCTCGTCCTCCTCGCCGACGAGCGCGACTGGGGTACGGCCACGGCCGGCTGGATCCTCAGCGCCTTCAGCGTCGGCGGGGCGGCCGCCAGCCTGCTGCTGAGCGTGGTCCCCCGCGTGCCGCGCGCCGGGCTCACCATGTCCTGCGCCCTGCTGCTGACGGCGGCGCTGGTCGTCGCCACGGGCAACGCTCCCACCGCCGGCCTCTCGATCGGACTGGGCGCGTTGCTCGGTGCGGCGAGCGGGGCGGCCATGGTGGTCAGCAACGCCCTGCTCCAGAAGGAGACCGACCCCCGCTACCTCGGCCGCGTCACCTCAGTGATGACCCTGTGCACCCTGGGGCTCAGTCCACTGCTCTACCCCCTCGTCGGTCTCGTCTCGGCGAGCTGGGGAACCGGCGCCTTCTTCACCGGCTGCGGCGTCGTCTGCGTACTGGCGGCGGGCGTCGCTCTTCTCGTCCGCCCCGTACGCACCGCCACACTGTGAGCGCCCGCGCGCCATGAAGCCGATCTTCGCGAACGGCGGAGGGATTCACTGTGTGACCCACCGGCGACCCCGTGTGCCCGCATCGGGTACAACGGACGGGTGACACCCACCACGCGCCGCCGCAACGCGGCCCCGCCCCGCGAGGCCGTGCTCGCCGCCGCCATGAACACCATCGCCGGGCGCGGCCTCGACGGCCTCACCATGGCGGGGCTCGGACGCGACGTCGGAATGAGCAGCGGGCACCTCCTCTACTACTTCCGTACGAAGGACGAGCTGCTGCTCCAGACCCTGGAGTGGAGCGAGTCGCAGCGCGGCGCCAAGCGCAGGGGGCTGCTGGCCCGGCAGGTGACGGTGCGGGAGCGGCTGGACGCGTACGTCGATCTCTACGTCCCCGACGGCCATCGCGATCCGCACTGGACGCTGTGGCTGGAGGTCTGGAACCGCTCGCAGGACGCCGCCGACGACGCCCGCGCCCGCCAGGCGGCGATCGAGCGGGCCTGGCACCGGGACCTGGTGGCGCTGCTGGCCGAGGGAATCTCGCGCGGCGAGCTGCGGGCCGTCGATCCGGACCGGTTCGCCGCCCGGCTGCGCGCGCTGCTCGACGGCTTCAGCGTCCATGTGGTGGTCGGCGTACCGGGTACGGGGCGGGCCCAAGTCCTGGCACATGTTCGCGAGTTCATCGAGGACGCACTCATCTGACCGGGCTCTCGGACGGTCGAGGACACGCGGTGGGTGACCCGACCGCGTGACCCTGCCGCCCCGGTCACCACCGCGGACGTCCCGTCTCACGCCACCCCACGTACCGCCCGCATCGTGAGACGGGGCTCCCGTCGCGGTGCAAACGTGCCAGACTGCCTCCGTGTTCTCGTTCGCCATGATTATGGGCAGCAGGCGCGCCGGTCCGCAGTGACCGCCACGTACCACCACGTACGGGCGGCCATCGTGCCCCAGACCCGCGCGCAGACCTCTCGCACCCGCGAGGGGTTTTTTCGTTTTCCGGCCCCACCCCGGCCGAGACGGGACGCACGCGCAGACGGTGGCGGTGGAGCCAGACCTCCCTCACTCGACAGGAGCCACAGAGTCATGACCACAGATCCGACGGTCACCGACGACAGTTTCCATGTCTTCGACACCACGCTGCGCGACGGAGCCCAGCGCGAAGGCATCAATCTGACGGTCGCCGACAAGCTGACCATCGCGCGGCACCTGGACGACTTCGGGGTGGGGTTCGTCGAGGGCGGCTGGCCGGGCGCCAACCCGCGGGACACCGAGTTCTTCGCCCGCGCCCGGAGCGAGATCGACTTCAAGCACGCACAGCTCGTCGCCTTCGGCGCCACCCGCCGTCCCGGCGCCAGGGCATCCGAAGACCCGCAGGTCAAAGCACTCCTCGACGCCGGCGCCCCGGTGATCACGCTCGTCGCCAAGTCGCACGACCGGCACGTCGAGCTCGCGCTGCGCACGACCCTCGAAGAGAACCTCGCGATGGTCGCCGACACCGTCTCCCACCTGCGCGAACAGGGCAGGCGCGTGTTCGTCGACTGCGAGCACTTCTTCGACGGCTACCGCGCCAACCCCGAGTACGCCAAGGCCGTCGTCCGGGCCGCCGCCGAGGCGGGCGCCGACGTCGTCATCCTCTGCGACACCAACGGCGGCATGCTGCCCGCCCAGGTCCAGGCCGTCGTCGCCACCGTGCTCGCCGACACCGGCGCCCGCCTCGGCATCCACGCCCAGGACGACACCGGCTGCGCCGTCGCCAACACCCTCGCCGCCGTCGACGCGGGCGCCACCCACGTGCAGTGCACCGCGAACGGCTACGGCGAGCGCGTCGGCAACGCCAACCTCTTCCCCGTCGTCGCCGCGCTGGAGCTCAAGTACGGCAAGCAGGTCCTGCCCCCGGGCGCGCTGTCGGAGATGACCCGCATCTCGCACGCCATCGCCGAGGTCGTCAATCTGACGCCCTCCACCCATCAGCCGTACGTCGGTGTCTCCGCCTTCGCGCACAAGGCCGGGCTGCACGCCTCCGCGATCAAGGTCGATCCCGACCTCTACCAGCACATCGACCCCGCCCTGGTCGGCAACACCATGCGGATGCTCGTCTCCGACATGGCGGGGCGCGCCTCGATCGAGCTCAAGGGCAGGGAACTGGGCATCGACCTCGGTGACGACCGCGACCTGGTCGGCCGCGTCGTGGGCCGGGTCAAGGAGCGCGAACTCAAGGGCTACACGTACGAGGCGGCCGACGCCTCCTTCGAGCTGCTGCTGCGCGAGGAGGCCGAGGGCAGGGCGCGCAGCTACTTCCGTACGGAGTCCTGGCGCGCGATCGTCGAGGACCGCCCGGACGGCTCGCACGCCAACGAGGCGACCGTGAAGCTGTGGGCCAAGGGCGAGCGCATCGTCGCCACCGCCGAGGGCAACGGGCCCGTCAACGCGCTGGACCGGGCCATGCGGGTCGGCCTGGAGCGCATCTATCCGCAGCTGGCCAAGCTGGAGCTGGTCGACTACAAGGTCCGCATCCTGGAGGGCAAGCACGGCACGGAGTCCACGACGCGCGTGCTGATCACCACGGGAGACGGGGCGGCCGAGTGGTCGACGGTGGGGGTCGGCGAGAACGTGATCGCCGCGTCGTGGCAGGCCCTGGAGGACGCGTACACCTACGGACTGCTCCGCGCCGGGGTCGAGCCGGCCGAGTAGGCGCGCGGGCGCGCGGGACGCGCCCACGGGGTGCCGGTGACCGATCGGCCGCAGGCACCCCGTGGGCGCGGAACGGAGCGGGATCTACGTCTGGAGCCGCCACTTCTGGTTGGCCGCCCCGGTGCAGCTCCACAGCTGCGCCTTTGCCCCGTTCGCCGACGAATTCCCGGTGATGTCGAGGCACTTGTCGGCCGGGGCGTTCACCAGATCGCCGCTGGCCGACTCGTATCTCCACTGCTGCGCCCCGGAGCCGTTGCAGTCGTACAGCTGAACCTTCGCCCCGTTCGCCGTCGAACCGCCGGCGACGTCCAGGCACTTGCCGAGCGCGCGCACCGCCCCGTCGCCGCCGATCGTCCAGCGCTGCGCGGCCGATCCGTTGCAGTCCCAGAGCTGGACCGCCGTCTCGTTGGAGCTGTTCCCGCCGGCCACCTCCAGGCACTTGCCGCCGAGACCGTTCAGTGAGCCGGTGGTGCCACCGCCCCCGCCGGACTGGCCGCCCGCCCAGGTGAAGGTGGCCGACGTCTTGCCCGGCAGCGAGTAACTGAAGTTCTGGCCACCCCAGTTGACCCGGATCTCGCGCGCCTGCGACGCCTCGTTGTACGCGATGAGCGCCTTGGAGCCGTTCGGGTTCTGCCAGGCCACGTTGGGCACCGTGGTGCTGGCGGACGACTCGATACGGTGCGCGCCCGGCGTCACGAACTTGGTGAGGTGCCCCATCGTGTAGTACTCGATGTTGTACTTCACCTGCCCGTGCTGCGCGCCGCCGTTGTTGACGGTGATCAGCCCGTCGCAGGTGCCGCAGCCGCCGTTGTGCGGGCCGCGGTTCTGGTCCACGGCCAGGGACCACTTGGTCACCGACTTCGCCCAGTTACGGGTGTAGTTGATGATGTTGGACATGTCCTCGGTCTGCTGATTGCCGATCCAGGTGCCGCCGGAGTGCTCGGTCTGGAAGGCGTCCAGCTGCGGGTACTGGTTGTGCACCTGCGTCTGCTTGCCGACGTCGCCGCCGTAGCCGTGCCACGCGATGCCGCCGAAGTTGGGGTGGCTGCGGATCGCCGGGTCGTTCACGGTCTCGGCCGCGTACGCGTCGTAGGTGTCCCAGTTCCAGTCGTGCGCCATGACCTTGGTGGGCAGGCCGGCCGCCTGGAGCCCGGGGAGCAGTTCCGCCTTGGTGAAGTACGCGAGCCCCGAGGCGTTCCAGCTCATGGACGGGTACGAGGAGCAGCAGGTCGGCTCGTTCTGCGCGGAGACGTAGTCGATCGGCAGGCCCTGATCGCGGTACGCCTGAAGGTACTTGACGAAGTAGTCGGCGTACACGCCGTAGTTCTCCGCCTTCAGCCAGCCGCCGTTGAGCTGACCGTTGTCCTTCATCCACGCCGGGGCGGTCCACGGCGACGCCATCGTCGTCAGCGCCGGGTTGAGCTGCTTCGCCTGCTTCGTCAGCGGCAGCACGTCCTGGAGATCATGTGCGATCGAGAACTCCGAGAGGTCCGGGTCGGTCTGTCCGGCCGGCATGTCGTCGAAGGTGTAGCCGAACCGCGCGAGGTCCGAGCCACCCAGCGGGTTGCGGATGAACGAGAGCCCGATGCCGTCCGTCGGGGAGAAGAGCTTGCGCATCGTGTCGTCGCGGGTGGCCTGGGAGAGCGCCCCGCTGCCCTTCATCAGCCAGGCGGCCGTGTCCGTGAACGAGGCGCCGCCGCCGGTGAAGGTCTGGTACTTGGTGTTCTCGTTGACGGTGACGTTGGTGCCGCTCCCGCCGTTGCCCGGCTGGAAGTTGACGGGTGCCTGCTGCTGGAGCCCGCGGGTCACCGTACGGCCGCCGCCGTCGCTGGTGGTCGTCAGCCAGATGTTCACCTGCTCGCCCGCGGCCTGCGCCGTACCTGCGGAGACGCCGGTGAGGCCGGCGGTCGTAAGTGCGCCGACGAGAAGCATCCGCGTCAGCCGCGCTCGTGCGGTTCTCGGTCTGATCATGGGGCGCTGCCCTTCTTGACAGAGGGGTGGGGGGTCTTCCATGGATCGTGAGGCGAGCGTGAACTCTGTTGTGAACTCCAGTCAAGGGCTTGAACATTCAGAACCTGAACGCATAACCCCCTCTGGATCCCCAGGAGTCGCCTCCCGAGTAATTTCGGCGTGAAGTCTTGACGGCTTTGGTCTGGACCGGTTAACTCGCCGCTCACATTGGAACCGGTTCCGGTACCGGTACCGGAACCGGTTCCAGCCCACGATTCGGAGGCCCTCGATGCGCGTCACCATTGCTGATGTCGCCCGCGCGGCCGGCGTCAGCAAGACGACCGTGTCCCGGGTGATCAACACCAAGGGCGAGGTCGACGGCGGGACGGCCGCCAGGGTCCGCGCGGTCATCGCATCTCTTGGATACGTGCCCAGCTCGGGCGCCGTCGGACTGGCCCGCGGCAGCAGCCGTACGGTCGGGATGCTGGTGCCCTCGCTCACCTGGCCGTGGATGGGCGAGGTCCTCCAGGGCGTCGTCGACACGGTGGAGGCCGCCGGCTACGGCCTGCTGCTCTTCACCTTCAACCGCGGCGCGGACTCGGTCGAGCGCTTCACCACCCAGGTCTCCGCGCGGGCCTTCGACGGACTGCTCGTCGTCGAACCCGAGAACACGCTCGACAAGATCATCGCCCTGAGCGACAGGGGCCTGCCGGTCGTGCTGATCGACGACCGCGGCAGCCACCCCGACGAATTCCCCTCCGTCGTGACCACCAATCACGAAGGAGGTGCGTCCGCCGCCCGCCACCTGCTGGCCGACGGGCGCAGCAGACCCCTGGTCATCACGGGGCCGGAGCAGTTCGGCTGCGTACGCGACCGCCTCGGCGGCTTCCGCGAGATCCTGCCGACCGACCTGGTCGCGGTGGGGGACTTCACCGAACTGTCCGGACGTCTCGCCGTCGAGCGACTCCTCGCCGCCGGGACGCCGTTCGACTCCGTCTTCGCGCACAACGACATCAGCGCCGCGGGGGCGCTGCGGGCACTGCGCGCCGCTGGGCGGTCGGTGCCGGACGACATCGCCGTGGTCGGGTTCGACGACATCCCGATGGCCCAGCACACCGAACCGCCCCTGACGACCGTCCGCCAGCCCACCCGGCGGATGGGGGAGACGGCGGCGCTGATGCTGCTCGGGCACCTGGGAGGGGCGACCGCGCAGGAGACGGTCGTTCTCCCGACGGAGCTGGTCGTACGGCAGTCGGCCCCGCTCGCCGCGAACTCCGGCCCCGTCAACGGGAGTTCGGCGTCCGCGTCGGCACACAGATTTCCGTAACAGCACGACGCCCGCCTGACGCACCGGCAGGACAGCACACGGGCGGCACGACGCACCGTCAGCACCGCACAGTGCACCGGCAGGACAGCACAGCCGTACGGCCGCACCACAGGCACCCGGCAGACCCGCACGCGTCCACCAGCTCACATCACCCGCACCCGCACACAGCACCTGGTAACGCACCACACCCGGTCCCCAGGCCCCGGTACCACGGGCCCGCCGTCCCACAGAGCCGCAATTCCCTTTCTGGAGTCGCCATGTCCGCACACCGCAAGCTCCGGGCGCTGGCCGCCGCCACCGTCGTGGCCGCGCTCGCCGCCGGATGTTCCTCGGCCAACTCGGATGCCAACCGGTCATCAGGCGGCGCCTCCGGCGTCCTCACCATCGGTATGCCGAACGGCCCGCAGACCAACAACAGCAACCCGTTCCTCGGCACCTCCGCCGGCGCGTCGCTCGGCTACCGCTACATGATCTACGAGCCGCTGGTGATGACCAATCAGGTACGCCCCAGTGAGAAGGGCAAGCCCTGGCTGGCGAGCGACTGGAAGTGGGAGGCGAACTTCACCAAGGTCACCTTCACCATCGACGACCGGGCGAAGTGGTCGGACGGCAAGAAGCTGACCGCCGAGGACGTGGCGTTCACCTTCGGGCTGATCAAGAAGTACCCGGCGCTCAACGGCAACGGCGTGCCCTACGACGGCATAACCGCGGAGGGCGACAAGGTCGTCCTCACCTTCAAGGACTCGCAGTTCGTCAACCAGAACAAGATCGCCACGACGTTCGTCGTGCCGAAGCACATCTGGGAGAAGGTCAAGGACCCGGCGACCTGGCCCAACCGCGAGCCGCTCGGCTCGGGACCGTACAAGCTCAAGACGTTCACGCCGCAGACCACCACGCTCGACACGACGTCCTCCTACTGGAAGGGCAAGACGCAGGTGAAGGAGCTCCGCTTCACCTCGTACAACGACAACAGCGCGCAGACCACCGCACTCGCCAACGGCAAGGCCGAGTGGTCGTTCGTGTTCATGCCGAACTACAAGCAGCTGTACGTCGCCAAGGACCCCAAGAACAACAAGCTCTGGTTCCCCTCCGGACTCGGCATCCACGGCCTGTGGTTCAACACCACCAAGGGCCCGCTGGGTGACCCGGCGCTCCGCAAGGCCATGGCCATGGTGATCGACCGCAAGGCGATCCACGTCCAGGCGCAGGCCACGCTCTACCCGGAGATCACCAACCCCACCGGCATCCCGCTGCCCGCCGGTGAGTCCTTCCTGGCCCCCGAGTACAAGGGCGTCACGATCAAGCCCGACCTCGCCGGCGCGAAGAAGGTCCTGGACGAGGCGGGATACACGCTCGACGGCAGCGTTCTGAAGGACCCGGACGGCAAGGCCGTGAAGCTGACCTTCACCGACCCCGCCGGCTGGAACGACTACATCACGGGCCTGTCCATCATCAAGGACAACATCAAGCCCCTCGGTATCGAGGCGAAGGTCAAGACACAGACCGCCGAGGCGTGGACCTCCGACGTCGGCAACGGCAACTTCGACGCCACGCTGCACTGGACCAACTCCGGTGCCACGCCGTACGACATGTACCAGAACATCATGGACGGCGCGCTGCTCCAGCCCATCGGGAAGAACGCGCCGCTCGGCAACTTCGGCCGGTTCGACAGCCCCGAGGCGACCAAGGCGCTGAAGGAGTACGCGAACGCCACCGAGGACTCGGCGCGTACCACGGCGCTGAACACCCTCCAGAAGATCATGGTCGACGAGGTCCCCATGATCCCGACGGCGGCGGCGCCGATCGGTGCGGAGTACTCCACGAAGAACTGGGTGGGCTGGCCGACGGAGGCCGACCCGTACGGCCCGCCGCAGCCGACCCAGCCGAACGCGCTGGATGTCGTACTGCACCTCAAGCCCGCGAAGTGACGAGGCCGGCCGATGACCAACCACGACCAGGACCCCGCCGAGAACGGCGCCACGCACGGCGCTGACAGCTCCGGCCACAGCCCCATTCTCAGCGACGGTGACAGCGACATCGTGCTCGAAGCGCGCGGCGTCACCAAGCACTTCCCCGTCAGACGCACCGTCGGCGACCTCGTCGGCCGCCGGCACCGCACCGTCCACGCCGTCGACGACGTCTCGCTGCGCCTGCGGCGCGGCAGCGTCACGGCGCTGGTCGGGGAGTCGGGGTCGGGCAAGTCGACGGTGGCCCGGCTGCTGTCACAGCTGTATCCGCTCACCGGCGGCGAGATACGGCTCGGCGGTGTCCCGGTCAAGGCTGGTCGCGGCCGGTCCTTCCGGGCGTACGTGAAACAGGTCCAGCTGATCTTCCAGGACCCGTTCGCCTCGCTCAACCCCGTGCACACGGTGCGCTACCACCTCACCCGCTCGCTGAAGATCCACGGCAAGCAGGCGACCGAGGCCGAGGCGTGCGAACTGCTGGAACGCGTCCAACTGCTGCCACCTCTTCAGTACTTGGACAAATTCCCGCACGAGCTGTCCGGCGGCCAGCGCCAGCGCGTCGCCATCGCGCGGGCGCTGGGCGCCGACCCCAAGGTGCTCCTGGCCGACGAGCCCGTCTCGATGCTGGACGTCTCCATCCGGCTCGGCGTACTGAACCTGCTGCGTGACCTCAAGGAGCGCCTGCACCTGGCGATCCTCTACATCACGCACGACATCGCGTCCGCGCGGTACTTCGCGGACACGACCCTCGTGATGTACGCCGGCCGGATCGTGGAGGGCGGCGACAGCGAGACCGTCACCCAGCAACCCGCGCACCCTTATACCCAGTTGCTGATCGCGTCGGCCCCCGACCCGGACCGGATCGTGGACGAGGAGGACCAGGAGGAGACCGGCAGCGGCGAGCCCCCTTCGCTGATCTCCCCGCCCGAGGGCTGCCGCTTCCACCCCCGCTGTCCCAAGGCGATGGAGCGCTGCCGCACCGAACTGCCGCCCCGTTTCGAACTCGACGACGGCCAGTGGGCGGCGTGCTGGCTGTACGAGGACCGCCCCGTCGCCACGACGATCCCCGGCGCGAGCACGACGGACGCCGGCACGGACGCAGGCACGGACGGCGCGAGCACGACGGAGGTGGCGGCGAAGTGAAGTTCGTACTCCAGCGGATCGCCTTCTACGCCGTCACGGCGTGGGCGGCGATCACCATCAACTTCCTGATCCCGCGGCTGATGCCCGGCGACCCGGTCCAGGCGCTGATCGCCCGCTTCCAGGGCCAGCTCGACACCAGCGCGATCGCCTCCCTCAAGGCCCTCTTCGGCCTCGACAAGGAACGCTCGCTCTGGCAGCAGTACACCGACTACTGGGGACAGCTCTTCCAGGGCGACCTCGGCCTCTCCTTCACCTTCTTCCCGACGCCCGTCAGCGAGGTCATCTCGCAGTCGCTGCCCTGGACACTGGTGCTGGTCGGTCTCACCACCCTGATCAGCTTCCTGCTCGGCACCGGCATCGGCGTCTACAGCGGCTGGCGGCGCGGCTCCTGGATGGACAGCCTGCTGCCCGTCACGACGTTCATCTCCTCGATCCCGTACTTCTGGCTCGGGCTCATCGCCATCGCCCTGTTCGCCGTGAAGTGGCCGATCTTCCCGGCCGCCGGCGGGTACGACAGCTCGCTGGTGCCCGCGTTCGACGTGCCGTTCATCTCCAGCGCGCTGTACCACGGCTTCCTGCCCGGCGTCACGATCATCCTGAGCGCCATCGCCGGCTGGATCCTCGGCATGCGCAACATGATGGTGACCGTCTCGTCCGAGGACTACGTCATGGTCGCGCAGGCCAAGGGGCTCTCCGAGCGCCGCGTGATGTTCTCGTACGCCGCGCGCAACGCGATCCTCCCCAACATCTCCGGCTTCGCGCTCTCGCTCGGCTTCATCGTCGGCGGCACGCTGCTGGTGGAGATGGTCTTCTCCTATCCGGGCATCGGCTATCAGCTCTTCCAGGCCGTCGGTGCCAAGGACTACCCACTGATGCAGGGCGTGTTCCTGATCATCACGCTCTCCGTGCTCGCGGCGAACCTGCTCGCGGACATGGTCTATCTCTTCCTCGACCCGCGCACCCGGAAGGAGGCCTGAGCCATGTCCATTCCCGCAACAGAGGTCGCCGTACTCGACGCGGCTCCGGCGCCCACCCCCTCCAAGCGAGCCCGACTGCGCTTCCTGCGCGGCGGCAAGACCCTCACGGGCCTGTCGATCCTGGGATTCTTCACCCTGCTCGCGATCATCGGCCCGTGGATCGCCCCGTACGACCCCGACATGATGAGCGACAAGCTGCTCCAACCCCCGTCCGGCGACCACTGGTTCGGCACCACGCAGACCGGTCAGGACGTGCTGTCGCAGATTCTTGTCGGCACCCGGGGCGTGCTCCTGGTGGGCTTCATCGCCGGGTTCTTCGCGACGGTGCTGTCCGTGCTGATCGGTGTCACCTCAGGGTTCCTCGGCGGCGTCATGGACGAGATCCTGTCGGCGCTGTCCAACATCTTCCTCGTCATCCCCGCGCTGCCGCTGATCATCATCATCGCCAGCTTCGTCTCCGACGCGGGCGACCTGCTGA
The DNA here is from genome assembly GCF_001723055.1 of Streptomyces niveus. Classification (GTDB taxonomy): domain Bacteria; phylum Actinomycetota; class Actinomycetes; order Streptomycetales; family Streptomycetaceae; genus Streptomyces; species Streptomyces niveus. The sequence continues at coordinate 3,215 of NZ_MDCR01000395.1, read as the reverse complement.
TCGCCGCCGTGATCGCCTTCACCTCCTGGGCCTGGGGCGCGCGGGTCCTGCGCGCCCAGACCCTCTCGCTGCGCAAACGCGACTACGTCGAGGCCGCGAGAGCCACCGGCGAGCCGACGTGGCGGATCATCGGCTTCGAGATCATGCCGAACCTCACCGCCGTGATCGCGTCCGGCTTCGTCGGCACCGTCATCTTCGCCGTCCTGCTGGAGATCACGCTCGCCTTCATCGGCGTCGCCGACATCTCCAACTGGAACTGGGGCACCGTCCTGTTCTGGGCCCAGTCCAACCAGGCGCTCGCGCAGGGCGCGTGGTGGTGGTTCGTCCCCGCCGGGCTCTGCATCGCGCTGCTCGGCACGGCGCTCGCGCTGATCAACTTCGGCATCGACGAGTTCGTCAACCCGCGGCTGCGCACCGAGACCGGCTCCTCGCGGAAGATCCGGATGCGGGTCGGCTTCACGCCGGTGGCGCGCACCACGGACCGTACGAACGGTGCCGCGGGCACGAACGGCAGCGGCCCCGCCGTGGCCGCCGCACCCGGGCGGACTCCCGAACGGACTCCCGCACGCACTCCCGACAAGGAGCCCCGCGCATGACGACCGGTCGCCCCGTCCTCACCATCAGCGGCCTCAATGTCGATTACGGCACCGGCCCCGGCGCGGTCCACGCGCTGCGCGACATCGACCTGACCCTGCACCGCGGCGAGGTCCTCGGCCTGGCCGGCGAGTCGGGTTCGGGCAAGTCCACGCTCGCCTACGCCGTCACCCGGCTGCTCTCCCCGCCCGGGGTGATCACCGGCGGCGACGTGCTATACCAGCCGCCGCAGGACGGCGCGGCCCCGGTGGACCTGCTGGCGCTCACGCCGCAGGAGTTGCGCGCCTTCCGCTGGCAGGAGCTGTCGATCGTCTTCCAGGGCGCGATGAACTCCCTCAACCCCGTGCACACGGTGCACAGTCAGCTCACCGACGTGCTCCGGGCGCACCGCCCCGACATGAAGTCGCCCGAGCGCACCGCACGCGCCGAGGAACTGCTGACGCTGGTCGGTATCTCCCGCGACCGGCTCGGCGCGTTCCCGCACCAGCTGTCCGGCGGCATGCGCCAGCGCGTGATGATCGCGATGGCGCTCGCGCTGGAGCCCGAGATCGTCATCATGGACGAACCGACCACCGCGCTCGACGTGGTGATGCAGCGTCAGATCCTGCGCAAGCTCGTCGCGCTCCGCGAGGAGCTGGGCTTCTCCGTTGTCTTCATCACCCACGACATCTCGCTGCTGATCGAGTTCTCGGACCGTATCGCGATCATGTACGGCGGCCGGATCGTCGAGGAGGCGGGCGCCGCCGAGATCTACCGCGACCCGCGCCACCCCTACAGCGACGGGCTGCTGCACTCCTTCCCCGCGCTGCACGGGCCCCGCAGGGAACTGACCGGCATCCCCGGCTCGCCGCCGCACCTGACGGCGATGCCGACCGGCTGCGCCTTCCATCCGCGCTGCGGCAAGGCGTTCGACCCGTGTGCCGAGCACGTACCGGTGCTGGCCGCGCCGGACGGGGCGGCGGACGGCGAGGACGAACGCACCGTGGCGTGCTGGCTGCACCACGCCGCCCCCGCGCCCTCCGCCGCCGATCCCGCCCCGGAGCCGGCCGGGGACACGTCGCCGGCCCGCTCCGGCTGATCCGCACCCCGACACGCCCGCCACGGCTGACACGCCCGCCCAGGCACTGTCCGCGCCCGGCCCCGCCCGCGCCGTGCGCCCACCGATGAACCAGGAGACCCATGAACGCCACCCCCGTCCAGGACCTCGCCCGCCCCGCCGCGGCGCTCAAGGGCCTGCCTGCCGACTTCCGTTGGGGCGTCGCCACCTCCGCCTACCAGATCGAGGGAGCGGCTGCCGAGGACGGCAGAACCCCCTCGATCTGGGACACCTTCTGCCGGGTCCCGGGCGCGGTGGAGGGCGGCGAGCACGGCGACGTGGCGTGCGACCACTACCACCGGATGCCGCAGGACGTGGAGCTGATCGCGGGCCTCGGCGTCGACACGTACCGCTTCTCGCTCGCCTGGCCGCGCATCCAGCCCGGCGGGCGCGGGCCGGGCAACGCGAAGGGTCTGGACTTCTACAAGCGCCTCGTCGACGAGCTGCACGGCAGGAACATCACGCCCTGGATCACGCTCTACCACTGGGACCTGCCGCAGGAGTTGGAGGACGCGGGCGGCTGGCCGGCCCGCGACACGGCGTACCGCTTCGCGGACTACGCGGCGATCGCCTACGACGCGCTCGGCGACAGCGTCGAGCACTGGACCACGCTCAACGAGCCCTGGTGCTCCGCCGTCCTCGGCTACGACGCGGGCGTCCACGCCCCCGGCCGTAAGGACTTCGGCGACTCGATCCGCGCCGTGCACCACCTCCTGCTCGGCCACGGCCTCGCCTCACGGCGCATCCGCGAGGCCGCCGGCGACAACCCGCTGGAACTCGGCATCACCCTCAACCTCGGTACGGCCACCCCCGAGACCGACAGCGAGGCGGACCGCGAGGCCTGCCGCCGCGCCGACGGCCAAGGCCGCCGCCTCTACCTCGACCCGCTCGTCCACGGCCGCTACCCCGAGGACGTCGTCGCGGACCTGGCGCTGCGCGGCGCGGAACTGCCCGTCCAGGACGGCGACCTGGAGATCATCGCCAATCCACTGGACGTCCTCGGCGTCAACTTCTACCGGGGCGCCCTGTTCTCCGGCGTCACCGAGAGCGGCTCCCCGGCCGACGAGAACGGGCTGCCCGTCACCCGCGGCGTGCCCCGTGACCTGCCCCGTACCGCCATGGACTGGGAGATCACACCGACCGAACTCACCGACCTCCTCCTGGGCCTCCAGGAGGACTACGCCATCCCCACCGTCATCACCGAGAACGGAGCCGCCTTCGACGACACCGTCGCCGCCGACGGCTCCGTCCCGGACGCGGACCGGACCGCCTATCTCGCGGACCACCTCGCGGCCGTCGCGGAGGCGCGCGCGCAGGGCGCCGACGTACGCGGCTATTTCGCCTGGTCACTGATGGACAACTTCGAGTGGGCGTACGGCTACGACAAGCGCTTCGGCATTGTCCGCGTCGACTACGACACCCAGGTCAGGACCCTCAAGGACAGCGCCAAGTGGTACCGCGACACGATCGGCCTCACCCGAGAGGCGCGATAGGTCCCACCGGACCCAGGCCCCCGCCCCGCCCC